>NZ_JAHKQZ010000012.1:0-163198 GCF_019345585.1 Shewanella sp. NKUCC05_KAH | reverse complement strand
TGACAATAGCCTTGTGGAACCACCTGATCCCATCCCGAACTCAGAAGTGAAACGCAAACGCGCCGATGGTAGTGTGGGGTCTCCCCATGTGAGAGTAGGTCATCGCCAAGCACCTAATTATCTCATTGAGATGTAACCAAGCCAGCTGAATAAGCTGGCTTTTTTGCGTGTGCAATTTGTTAAATTGTCATTTAAAGACCAATGCTATCGAGTATTGTTCTATTCATTTTAGTTTTGTTTCTTCTGCTAGTTCTTTACGTTTTTTCCTTCCTTTATTTCAGACTTTTATACTCTAAGTTGATTATTTACATGAAGATCTCGCTTAGTTTGATAAGTCCTTTTGCTTAGTGGTTCGTTTCCCGTTAGCATACAAAAATATTAATTTTTTTGTTAACGGCCATCTGTTGCCTATGCTTCGTAAGCTTTCGCTCGCGGTACTGCTTCCTCTTTGTATGCTGACCCTATATTTAGTGTTGGTCATAGGCGAGTACCTGTTCGAAAGTGACCAAGTTAGGGCTGAACTTGCGCAGCGACAGTCGGCTTTGATAAAGCAACAGTTGTTCCGCATGCAGAATGTGGTTCAATCGGCGCAAGCTTTACAGGATGTGGAGCGGATTGAGCAGGAAGTTTCCTTAGCTGCGCTGGATATGGGCACTATGGTGTATATCTTGGTTGATGCTGAAAGCCGTATTCGTTTTGCTAATCATACTGTGTGGCGTGATAGCAATGCGACTCAAGTCATCGATGGTTATGATGTAGATCTTCACCGCTCTGTGGTTCAAGCTTTTCTTCCGCAGATCCTCGTTAATCTCGACCGTTTAACTATTCAAGCATATTATCCCGTTCTTCCCCAGTATGGTGGGGCTGTTGATTTGATTTATCTTGAAGCCGATTTAGCCCCTTTAGTTGCCGAAGCTTCTGCTAAGTTGCAGCAACGTTTTATGCGGGTTTGGGGCCTTGGCGGATTATTGCTGATTGGCTTTACCTTTATTTTATATTTCCTGCTGATCCGCCCATTCCAAATGTTGAGCGAGGCAGCTAAGCAGGTAGGTACTTCTTCCTTTTCGACATCGATACCTTGGAGTTCATCTGAAGTTTTATCTTTGCAAGCCAGTTTGCAGCAGGCACATGAGCGTTTAAGTCGGGCAGTTAAACAGCTGAATGACAGTGAATTGCGTTGGTTATTTGCTGTGGAAGGTTCGCGTAACGGTATTTGGGATTGGGACATCAGTACGGGGGAGGTTTTTCTTTCTGATCGCTGGAAAGAGATGATTGGTTATGCGCCTGATGAATTGGCTGGAGTATTCCAGACATGGGAGACGCGGCTACATCCCGATGATAAGCAGATTGTGTTAGATGCTTTGCAGGAATACGTTAGCGGAAAGAGTAAAGAATTTGAAAGTGTTCACCGCTTACGGCATAGAGATGGCCATTATGTGTGGGTGTTAGACCGCGGTATGTTAGTTGATTGGGATCCCCAAGGGCGCCCGACTCGCATGATAGGCATTCATATGGATGTGTCAGAAAGCGCGAAGAACCATGCTGCAATTACTGAGCTTGTGGATCAATCTGTTGTCGGTCGCAAGATGTTGCCCGATGTCTTTATGGGGCGTTTATCGCAATTTTTAACCCAAGGTAATAGTTCGGGGCAATGGGGAGCATTGCTGCTCGTTGAGGTGGATCGCTTAGGATTGGTCGCCACTTTACATTCCCATGAATTAGAGCGCTTGTTAACGCAAATCGCGGCCCGTTTATCGAGTTATTTCACTGAAAATATAACGGTCGGTCGATTAGAGTCTGGTAATTTCGTTTTGCTTGCTAAAGATTTAGCGGCAGATGCGTCAGCCGCTGCTCGTCGTGCTTTAGCCCTTGCGAGTGAGTTAAGGCAAGTGATTGCTCGACCATTCCATTACGGTCATCATCACTTTGAGCTGAGCGCGTGTGTGGGAATCTGTTTACTCGATAGTATAGAAACCTTAGATCCAGCTTTAGTGATGCGTCGTGCCGAGTTAGCAACGTTAAGCGCTAAGCAAGCAGGTCAAGCTGGGTGCGCTTTTTACCATGCTGAAATGGACTTTCGCCAGAGCCGTGATGAGCTGTTGCAACAGGAATTACAAACCGCATTACAACAAGATAGCTTAACGTTAATGTTCCAGCCTGTGATCAATGCGACCAGTGAACTTGTCTCGGCAGAAGTGCTCACGCGTTGGTATCGTGCTGATGGAGAGTTTATTCCGCCAGCTGAATTTGTGGCGTTAGCAGAACAAGGGGGAATTATTGCTGAGCTTGATCTTTGGGTGGCTAAGCGGGTGTGTCTGTTTATTCAGAAATCGCGGGCTCAAGGAAGGAGTTTGCCTCCTTTGACTCTCAATATCAGTGCATTCTCATTTGGTCAGGCTGATTTTGTTGATGCATTTGTTGGGTTAGTTAAGGAGCATGGTATTGTGGCTAAT
Organism: Shewanella sp. NKUCC05_KAH; assembly: GCF_019345585.1. Taxonomy (NCBI): domain Bacteria; kingdom Pseudomonadati; phylum Pseudomonadota; class Gammaproteobacteria; order Alteromonadales; family Shewanellaceae; genus Shewanella; species Shewanella sp. NKUCC05_KAH. The sequence continues at coordinate 160,745 of NZ_JAHKQZ010000012.1, read as the reverse complement.
CAACTGGGTATTGAGCTCAATGAGGCCGCATTTTTAATGCAACCACAGTTTGTCGATGAGCGTGTCTCTAAGTTAGTTGAAGTAGGTGTAGGTATCATCCTCGATCATTTCGGTTCAGGCTTGAGTGCCTTGAGCTGCTTAGCTAATCAGCCATTAGTTTCGGTTAAATTGGATATGAGTTGTATTGATTCATTAACCACAATGCCAACAAAAGTGAATGTACTTATTACCTCTGCGCGGCAATTCAATTTGAGCGTTGTCGCCAAAGGTGTCGAATCATCCCAACAATATCAAGCTTTTGTTGAACTAGGCTGTGATGGCTATCAGGGCTATTTATTCAGTCGAGCTTTAAACCAAGCGGACTTTATCCAGCTTGTTTGTCCTCGTCCTTTATTGCGTAGCGTTTAAAGAAGTCGAGAGCATAGTTTAAGGCTTGGTTTCGGCAGGCGTCTTTTTCCATAAAAATCTCATGGGCAGCCCCAGCGATTACTTTCAATTGGCAATGGGTACTCACGGCGAGATTCTGGGCCGCATTATCAACAATCTTATCTTCACTCGCTTGCAGTATCAGTATCGGAGTGCGAATTTGTGCCGTTGCCAGTACGCAAGTATCTGCCGCATCTAAAGATTCAGTCAACCAACGGTTAGTGGGTGAACCGAGTTGTAACTTAGGGGCAGCATCATACAATTCTCGGTAGGCTTGGTATCGGGTTTGGCTGTGAGTGAGCTCATTACCTTTGAATGGAACAGGTTTATAGTTTTGTCCTGCAAGTACATAATTAGGCTCGCCGCCATTGAGTGTGGTATCGAGTTTACTGGCTAACCAGCGTACGAACGCTTTTGGCATAGGTAATTTAATGCCATACATGGGCGCTGAAAATGCCGCGGCGGTAAAAATATCGGGATGCTGTTTGAGATACAAAGTGCCAATCGCGCCACCCATTGAATGGCCAAGTAGCATGAGTTGTTTGTCGTTTTGTGGTAGCACTATCTTCTGCATAAATAGAGCAAAGTCATCAATATAATCATTAAATCTTCGCACATGACCCATGTGCGGATTGATTGTCATACGATCCGATAGCCCTTGGCCACGGTGATCGATGGCATAAACAGAGTAACCTTGTTGGTATAAGTCGAAGACCAATTCTTGATACTTTAAATAGGACTCGACTCGGCCACTGCTGAGAACGATTGCGGTATGTGCTTGGGGATGTTTGACCATCATATAGGCCAGCGTGACGCCGTCGGCAGAGGCTAGCGTGTCTTGAACAACGCTTTGCCAGAAGGCTTGCTGCTCTGAGGTATTTAAATCGTGTTCAGTCGAAAATGTCGCTTTGGCTTGGCTCATACTCAGTCGCAAATCATTTGGCTTGAATGGTTTGTTAGAGTGTAACAGACAACCATGGGAGTCTGAAAATACCGACTCCCATGAATTTCATTAACTTAGCGTGTCGCCTTTTTCGCTTCAATAAAATCATTGATTTGCTGTTCGAGGATCGACATAGGTACAGAGCCATTTTCGAGCACAGCATCGTGGAAGGCACGAATATCAAATTTGTCGCCGAGTTCCTGTTCTGCCTTGGCACGTAATCGTTTGATTGTTAACTCACCAATTTTGTAGGACAAGGCTTGTCCTGGCCACGAAATATAGCGGTCAATTTCGGTAGTGACATTATGCAGTGATAGTGCGGTATTGCTGGCCATAAAGTCGATGGCTTGTTGACGACTCCATCCTTGGGCGTGCATGCCAGTATCTACGACTAAACGCGCCGCGCGCCACATTTCATAGGTTAAGCGCCCAAAGTTACTGTATGGATCTTGGTAGAAACCCGCTTCTAAACCTAAATATTCGCAATATAGCCCCCATCCTTCACCAAAGGCAGATATATAGCCATAACGACGGAAATCTGGGAGTGAGGTTAGCTCAGAGTTGAGTGAAATTTGCAGATGGTGACCGGGTACGGCTTCGTGCAAGGTTAAGGCTTCTAGCTCGTAGAGTGGGCGCTTATCCAATGCATAAGTGTTGACCCAGTAGTAACCGGGTTCATCATCGCTGTTCGATCCTGAATATCGCCCAGTGGTGTATTTCGGTGCAATTTCGGCGGGCACTGGCGCTATACCATAGGGTTGGCGTGGGAGTTTGCCGAAGTACTTAGGTAGCATGGCATCGGCTTTTTTGGCAATAAATGCCGCTTCTTTGAGTAACTGCTCGGCACTGGTGGTGTAGAACTGGGGATCGGTCCGCAGGAAATGTAAGAAGTCGGCAAAGTTGCCTTTAAAACCTACTGACGCGATGATTTGTTCCATTTCTTGGCGGATACGTTGTACTTCTTTTAAACCCAGTTCATGCACTTGCGTCGACGTCATATTCAAGGTCGTATAGTAACGTACCCTATTCTCATAAAATTCTGCGCCGTTAGGTAAGCTACTGGCCGCGATATTTTCCCGAGCATTGGGAATGTACTCTTTAGTCATGAAATCATAAAAGTTTTGGTACAGAGGTAGAACTTTTTGCTCAACTAAAGCGCGGCCTTCTTGGGTCAGCTGAGTTTTTTGTGCCTCAGTGAAATAGTTGGGATATTGAGTAAAAGGTTTGAAATAACTGCTCTTTTCAACAGGGACGATATAAGCACTAATACTGTCTTCAAAGCCATTGAGTGTCACTTTTGGCGGCGTTATTCCCTCGGCTAATCCTTGTTTTAGCCAGTGGGTTTGCTGGGCGAAATAGGTCGGGAGTGCATTGAGTTTGGCAATATAGTTGCGGTAATCCTCAAGGGTGTTGAATCTTCCCTGTGCGATTGACGTGATATAAGCGTGGAAGCCGCTTTCCGCCGTAATGGGCAGGTAATAATCCTTGAAACGATATAGGTCGACATCGTTTTGGATCTGCTCTTCCAGTATTTGGGCGTTAATCTTATCTTCTTTACTCAAGCTGCTGCGGTCGAGTGCTTTGAGCTGCGCTAGTACTGCGATTTGACCTTGATTAAGCTTTGCGAGCGCGGTTGGCGAGAGATCCGCTAATTTTCCTGCGGCACTGGCATCGCCCATGCTGTAAGCCATTTCAGGACTCGCACTGAGTTGTAATTGCCAGCTTTGGTCGATAATCGCCTGCAGCGCGGGAGCGATTGGCTCAACTTGCGATTGTGCTGCTGATATTGCCTGTGCCGATGGGGTTTGAATATTTTTTGTGGTTTGAGTGGCACTGCAGGCGCCTAATGCGCATATCAATAAACTGGGGGTTAAGAGTTTATGCATGTTAGATCTCTGATATTTTCGTTGTTATTGAAGTCATTATGCCTGATGAATGCGGCCGTTCCTTGTATGGATATTAAGCAGAATTGTGACTGAATGTGAATTTAAATGCGTTTGGCGCATAAATGCCCCCGAAAATGCGTGTTAAACTTAGTGTCCGCCCGCGACCAAATAACAAAAGCATTGGCTGGGTAGTTCAAATAGGGGTTAAATATGATTGATACATCCATTCCATTGGTGGATCTGCATCGTCACCTAGACGGTAATGTGCGGGTAAATACCATTTGGGAACTAGGACACCAACACGGCATTGCGCTACCTGCCGATTCTTTAGAGACGCTCGCACCTTTTGTGCAAATTCAGGGGAAAGAAACTAGCTTAGTCGCCTTCTTAAAGAAGCTCGATTGGATGGTTGCCGTACTCGCAGATTTGGATGCGGTTAAACGCGTCGCCTATGAAAACGTTGCCGATGCGGCGTTATCTGGCTTAGATTACGCTGAGTTACGTTTTAGTCCTTACTATATGGCGATGAACCATAAGTTACCGATTGAAGGCGTAGTTGAGGCGGTAGTTGACGGCGTTAAAGCGGGCTTAAAAGACTATAACGTGAAGATCAATTTGATTGGCATTATGTCACGTTCATTTGGTCAAGCTGCTTGTACTCAAGAACTTGAAGGCTTACTCGCCCATAAACAACATCTCGTGGCTATGGACTTAGCCGGCGATGAAATGGGCTTCCCTGGCGAGTTATTTAACGATCACTTTAAACGTGTTCGTGATGCTGACCTGGCGATTACGGCTCACGCCGGTGAAGCTGCGGGTTCACAAAGTATGTGGCAAGCGATTCAAGAACTTGGCGCAACTCGAATTGGTCATGGGGTGAACGCGATTCACGATCCTAAGCTGATGGAATATCTTGCTAAGCACCGTATTGGCATCGAATCTTGCCCAACCAGTAACTTGCATACTTCTACTGTGGCTTCTTACGCTGAGCATCCATTCAGAACCTTTATGGATGCAGGCGTGTTGATAAGCCTAAATACCGATGATCCCGGTGTGAGCGCTATCGATATTAAGCATGAGTATCGTATCGCCAAATCTGAACTCAAGTTAACCGATGCTGAGTTAGCGCAGGTGCAACGTAACGGCGTTGAAATGGCATTTTTATCCGATAGTGAGCGTAAAGCGCTGTATGCCGCTAAGGCATAACTAAGCTCTGAGTCATTAATAAAAATAGCTATAAATAAAAAATCCGACTCTAGAGTCGGATTTTTTTATGAGCGTTTACGAGTGCTGCGATAGGCGTTTTAGATCACGCGTGAGAACTGTTGCTGACGCGCTTTTTGACGATAGTAAAGATCGAAGCACATACAGATATTGCGGATCAATAAACGGCCAGTAGGGCTGATAGTGATCTGTCTGTCGACGATTTCAACTAACTTATCATCGATAAATGTCTGCATTAACTTAAGATCTTCAGCGAAATAGGTTTCGAAGTTAATCCCCAGTTTCTCATCAATTTTCGCCATATCCAGTTCGAAGTGGCAAATCAGCTGTTTAATCACTACGCGGCGGATTTCATCGTCACGGTTTAGGCTGCAACCTTTCCACAAAGCATGGCCTTCTTTATCTATGGCCTCATAGTAAGGGCGGATATCTTTCTGGTTTTGCGCATAGCAGTCACCAATCTGACTGATAGACGATACGCCAAGACCTAACAAATCGCATTCTTCTTGGGTGGTATAACCTTGGAAGTTGCGGTGCAGTCTGCCTTCGCGCTGCAACTTGGCTAACTCGTCATCGGGTTTAGCAAAGTGGTCCATGCCGATATATTGGTAACCAGCGCCAGTTAAGGTCTCGATAGTTTGGTGTAGCATTTCGAGTTTTTGTTTTGGCGAAGGTAAATGCTCGTCTTTGATCTTACGTTGAGCGGCAAAGCGCGCAGGTAAGTGAGCATAGTTAAATACCGACAGACGGTCAGGCGATAAATCTAAAACGCGCTGCATAGTGACGGCAAAGGTTTCTGGCGTTTGGTGTGGCAAACCATAGATTAAATCTATGTTGGTTGACACAAAACCCATGGCTTTCGCTTTAGCCATTAAGTCGAAGATAAATTGCTCATCTTGTTCGCGATTAACGGCAATTTGCACTTCTTTATTGAAATCTTGTACACCGATGGATATCCGGTTAAAGCCCGCTTCTTTCAACGTGTCGAGCATTGACAGCTCAATCTCGCGAGGATCGACTTCAATCGAGTATTCGCCTTCTTCCGCAAAGTTAAAGTTAGCTTTAATCAATGACGTAAGTTTAAGAATCTGCTCAGGATTTAAGAACGTGGGTGTACCGCCGCCCCAATGCATTTGGGTCACACTGTAATGTTTGAACAGGGGCGCACGTTTGATAATTTCTTGGCTTAAATATTCAATGTACTGATCGGCTTTGTGTTGGTGGCGGGTGATGATTTTATTACAGCCGCAGTAATAACAAAGCTTGGCGCAGAACGGGATATGAATATACAGCGACAGTTTATCGCTTTTGCTATTTTCAATGGCCGTCAGCAGATTTTGTTCGGTGAATGTATCATCGAACTCTAATGCCGTTGGGTAAGAGGTATAACGGGGACCGCTGTAGTTATATTTTTCGATCATCGACTGATCCCAGCTAATCTGAGTGGGCTGCTTCAAGGCGTGTCCTCCGTGGGTAAATTAGCAACAAGCGAAGTATGCAAGGTTCTTAAGTAAATAACCTTGATCTAGGTTGTAAAAATGACGTCTGTCTTTTTAGAAGTTACGCAATATCTATCAAAAAAGTACGCTTGTCTGTCGATATTTGGCGGTTTTGTGCGCAGGCTCACGGGAGTAAGGAGGGTAAGATTGGTGCGGGTTTTATCGAGATGACCTCAAAACCACAATATAAGTGGTCTTGAGGTATAGCAATGGGCTGGTTTAATGCATCGCTTTGGCTTGGTAATCCGACAGTTTTTTCGCATCATCACTGATGCCTTGCTCTAATGCCGCTTCGGACTTCATTCTGATCAAGTCTAACTTCATTCTTTCTTGCTTAGGCAAGGCTTGACGAGCATCCATGATGGGATGATTTTTAATTAACTCAAAGTGTTTGAATAATGAAGGGTAATCGGGAGCCACACGCTCACTTAATGACAGGATTTCAAATAATCGCCCAATCCTGACCACGCCTTCAGAGATCTCACAGCGGTCTTCAATCATAGCGGTGGCGATATAGCGGATATCATCTAAAACTTGGGCGCGTTTTGCGTTCGCCGTGACTTCACGCTCGGCTTGTTCGGCCTGCTGACGCTTTTTTTGCTGCTTGAGTTTTAGGATTAAGAAGGTGGCGTAGCTACTAAGCGCTACTATGATGATAAAACCGAGAATAATGATAGCCGTAGACACAGAGACTCCTTATATGAATGGCATAAGGAGCACAGCTAAAAACTGAGTTCCCTATGCCTTAGCACTGAGAGGTTTAGAACTTGTCTTGATAATCTTTCAGTAAGTCAGCGCCTGATTCGAACTTGTCGAACAACTCATCGTCAGACAAAGACTTAGCTGGTGATGAAGGTGCATCATCATCCATATCGTCGCTAATGCCTAGTTTAACCATCAGAGCTTCAATCTTATTTAGCTGTTGATCTAACCACTTTTGGTCAACCTCGTTGAGATCACGGCCTTCTTCCAGCATATCTAACAGCTGATTTAGTCTTGGATCTTCTTCCAATTTCAGCAATTTTTGCTCGTCAGTCAGCTTAGCTTGTTTCACTTTTGGCTGAGCGGCTTTATCTGTTACCACTGCCGCAGGAATTGCTAAAGCCACAGGCTTTTTACTGCCATGACGCGGGTCTTTTTTCTTAGCGGCCTGCTGTTGCGGCGCTTGCGCTAAAATTAAGCTTTCGTTATGACGACTACCTGATTTATTGCCAGAATCTTTACGTTTGCCAGTCGCTACAGCGCGATCTTGCTTCTTCACTCTTGGCTGTAACTTAGGGCTGTTCTCGCCGCCCTTGCGTGTTTTCTTGCTACGAGACATGGTCTTCTCAATTATTTACAACGTATGGCCTTGCAGACTAAGGGTGAGCTTGTCTACAAGGTGCGAAATTAGGCCGAGTGTTATACCAGATTATGATGTTTTTTGCATCAAAACGAGGTCCTTTGCGGCAAATAATAGTTCAAAATCGCTATTGTTTGCGAGGTACTCGAAGGTTTGTCGCTGATAAAAGCTCACATGGGTGAGGTTGTTCTTATAATGCCACTTAGCAAAACCATCTAATTCAGTCAGTAATGGTGTGCTTATCGCTAACCAACCACCAGAATGCAGTAGCCGAGAGAGCAAAGTCCACTCTTTTATAGGGTTTTGAAAATGCTCAAATACCCGATAACAGCAGATAAAATCATACTCTAGCTTTAACACGTCATGATTAGGGGCAAAAAAGGGATCATATTGATTTAACTTGTGGCCCGCATTTTCTATGGTCGTCAGGCTCTCATCATCGAGTATGCGGCCAAAATTCAATCCTAATAAACTGCCCGCTTGTTGCTGCTCTAATTGCGCTAACAGCGGCAAAATAAATTGCGATAACTGTTTTTGTTTCGACGCTATGCGTGAACGACCGTATCTTTGCTTCTCTGCCGCGGGGGGTAAATGGCTATTCGCATCCGCAAAGGTTAACTCACATGTCTTGCAAACATAAAAACTCCGCTTTTTATCTTGATGAAGGAGTCGTGTCTGACTGTTATGACAAAGAGGGCATCTGGGCATTGAGTCTGCTGAAGTGGTTATTAAGGCTTTGATTGTACCAATTATATTGGTTAAGTGCACATTTTAGACACTAATGGGGTGTTATAAAAGAAAAAAGGCGGCAGTTAAACTGCCGCCTTACAAAGGGTGCTTTAGCACCTTATCCTGATTCCAAGTATCCATACTTGCTATGCGACTTTCCCGGTCGGTATCCTTCTTTTTTTTACTGCTTTCCCTGCATTATTTTTGTTAATGGTCTTCCAGACACTTTATTTTTTTCTGTCGCCATCCTGACTACAGTTTCCGTAGATGGTCTCGCGACACATCTTTTAAAGCATCGTCATCATTGACGTCGAGTTAACCATCCATGTTACTTAAGTACCTTCCTGTGATAACAAGCATCCAGCCAGTGCATCCTAAGCTTATCGCTTCCTTTGCTACAGTTTACATCATGTAAACTATGTCCTGATGGGGCAAGTTACCCTGAGTGTAAGGTGTTTTGCTAGAAGCAAATTGGCGTTATCGGCCATCCCTTACAAAATTGTGCTGACCTGGATTTCAAGTGGAAATCACGACTCTTGTTATTATTAGAGAGTGGTCTTAAGTATATTATTGTTATTGAGTATCTTTATTCTTATATCTTGAACGTTAATTATACCGAAACCTGTAAGTTATTATTAATCTTTTTGTACAAACAGATGGGTTTATCTCGGTACGGGGCTTATTAAACCGAAATCTGTGATCTATGTCAAGCACGAATCTTTGCAGTTTACGTCCACGTCAACTTTGTGGTGTAAAAAAAGGGTGACAATACACCCTTCTTTTCACTCGCGAAGATTACTTCAGGCTAGAAAGATACTTTGATAGCGCGTCGATATCGCTATCATTTAGTTTTTTAGCCACATCTTGCATCATGCCATTCAAGTCATTATGGCGGCCAGCTTCACGGAATTTTGTCAGCTGGATCTTGATGTAGTTTGCGTGTTGGCCTGCCAACGTTGGAAAACCTGCAAGCTCAGCGCCTTTACCATCTGGGCCATGACATGCCATACAAGCGGTAATGCCACGAGAAACATCACCACCCTTGTAAAGTTTAGCACCTAACTCAGGAACATCTTTTGCTTCAGCCACTTGGATTGCTTGGCTAGAAAAATATGCGCTAATGTCGAGAATATCCTGATCGCTTAGAGGCATTGCCATGCCACTCATGATAGGATCCATACGACCATCTTTACCGCCAGTTTGTGCTGCGCTACGGAAATCATGTAGTTGCTTTTGGAGGTAAGTGGCGTGTTGGCCCGCAATTTTGGGGTACATATCGATCATACTGTTACCGTCCATACCGTGACAGGCCGAACAGACAATGATTTTCGTTTTTCCCGCTTCAGCATTACCTTCAGCAATCGCAGGTGAAGATATGGCGGCAATTACAACAGACAGCGCAAGAGCTAGCTTTTTCATGGCGTTCCAACTTCTGGTTAAATTATTATCCTGAGCTTACTAGGGTGACCCGCAAGCGTGGTAAAATATGATTAATGTGATCGGAGTAATATTTTACACGAAAACGTGGGAAAGTAAGTAATTCTTCATAAATTATGGTATTGCGTAGAAAAATTTCGGAGTAAATAGTGACTGAATCTCGTATAGATTTTCGTAGGGCAAAGTTTTTAATCAGTGCACCTGACATTGCACATTTGGATCAATATCTGCCCGGCGATGTTGGAGTTGAGATTGCATTTGCTGGCCGCTCTAATGCTGGAAAGTCTAGTGCACTCAATGCATTAACTGAGCAAAAAAGTTTAGCAAGAACCAGTAAAACACCGGGCCGTACTCAACTAATTAACGTATTTGAGTTAGATGCTCAGCGTCGTTTAGTTGACTTGCCTGGTTATGGTTTTGCACAAGTCCCACTTGCGTTGAAAAATAAATGGCAGCAAGCATTAGGTGAATATTTGCAAAAACGCGCTTGTTTAAGTGGCGTGGTTGTCTTGATGGATATTCGTCATCCACTAAAAGATCTCGATATGCAGATGATTGAATGGGCAGTTGCTAGTGAAATTCCAGTATTAGCTTTGCTAACGAAATCAGACAAATTAGCCCAAAGTGCTAAGATGAAAACCGTAAATGAAGTGCGTCTCGCACTAAGTGAGTTTGGCGACTGGGTGCAAGTTGAACCCTTCTCATCACTTAAAGGAACCGGTAAGCCTAAAGTGTTGGCAATTCTTAATGAATGGTGTCATCCACAGTGGTTGACTGATGAGTTAGATGCAGCGAATAACGCTGAATAATATCGCCTGTTTTGGTGTACATGGTAGAATTTGACTGTGTATACCTCCTCTTTGTTTTTACTGCAATTTTTTCTCTTTTGTTCAGTCTCATTCCCATCGGTTATTCGTTAATCTCAGGCAAAAAAATAGCCGATGATATTATCATCGGCCAAAAATATTAGCTCTTTTGGGGAGAAGCTAAATTCAACAAGACTCAAGCACCATCAAATTAGCTTCAATGGTTCTCAATGAAACTAGCATACAGCCAATTCATTCCTTATTAAAGTAAATACTCTAAAATTTACTTAAAGTCTGAAAAAAGAGCAAAAAAAAGCCTCAGCAAACAAGTTGCTGAGGCGCCAGAATTTGGCTCATCACTATAAGTGAAATAAAGGTCTGAAAGATAGAACATCTTAACCTCTGTACCCTACGCAGAGAATATTACTCTATTTATCTTTAAATGGAAAACAGTTTTTTCAAAAAAGAGGTAATTATGTGCGCTTGATCTCAGGTTGTGAGTGAAAAAGCATCTCAAATTGATCCTAAAATTTCATTGAAAATGATTAATTGGCTGATTTATAGATGAAACTCGAAATTTATATACAAAAGTGATCAATATTTGAGATTTGATTTTTTACTCTAATCCTGACCTAAGATTTTGGTGTACGCGAGAGAGAACAACCGTTATGGCACTCTTGAGCATATATGGCTGACTTGAATGCAGTTTCAATTAGAGTAAATCACACCCTTTAATATCCATCTGCTGTGGCAGTGTATCGATGAACTCTACTGCCAAATGTATCAGATAAAGATTGTTTGACTGTGAGTGAATCATTTCTGCCGATGAAGTTTGTCTAACTTAACGAGCTAATTTGTATTGTGAAAGGGTTATTTATGCTGAGTGATGAAAAGGACTCTGTATTGATGTTCTTAGAGGCGATTAAGACGGGAGAGAGCTAATCTGAGCTCAAAATATTGAAGTCAGATTAGCTTTATTTTCAGTTAAATCATATTGATAGTGTTCTTCTGGATATTACTGAGATTAGTGGGCTTCATCCCAGTTATCACCAATGCCTGCTTCGGCAAGCAGTTCAACATCGAGATTAGCTGCTTGCGCCATCAAGGTGCAGATTGTCTTTTTAAGTGCCTCTGCTTTATCCGCATCGACTTCAAACACTAATTCATCGTGAACCTGCATGATCATAGTGATTTCGCCTTGGGTTTCTGTTTTGATCCACTGGGCAATATTGATCATGGCCTTTTTGATGATGTCAGCAGCCGTACCTTGCATTGGCGCGTTAATCGCAGCACGTTCAGCACCTTGGCGGCGCATCGCATTACGATCACGGATTTCGGGCAAGTAGAGGCGACGACCAAACAGAGTCGACACATAACCTAAGTCAGCAGCACCCGCGCGCGTTTCTTCCATATAACGTAATACGCCAGGATAACGGGCAAAGTAGGTATCGATATAGGTTTGTGCTTCATGGCGTGGGATATCAAGCTGACGCGCCAAACCAAAGGCTGACATGCCATAAATTAAGCCGAAGTTAACCGCTTTGGCACGGCGGCGTTGTTCTGTGGTTACTTCATCAAAGTCGGTACCAAATACTTCTGCAGCAGTGGCTCTATGAATGTCTTTGCCCTCGGCGAAGGCTTTGAGTAAGCCTGCATCTTGGGATAAATGGGCCATGATCCGTAGTTCGATTTGCGAGTAGTCGGCGGCCAAAATTTTACGGCCTGCTGGGGCGATAAAGGCTTGGCGAATACGGCGACCTTCTTCGGTGCGAATCGGAATATTTTGCAGGTTAGGTTCGCTTGACGATAAGCGACCTGTTGCCGCATTAGCTTGATGATAGCTAGTGTGTACGCGACCCGTTTTGGCGTTGACCATCAGTGGCAGCTTATCGGTGTAAGTGCTCTTTAACTTAGATAGACTTCGATGTTCGAGGATCACCTTTGGCAGTGGGAAATCTAATGCTAATTCGACTAATACTTCTTCCGCGGTCGATGGCGCGCCCTTTGGGGTCTTTTTGGTGATCGGGTAACCTAGCTTTTCATAAAACAAGACTTGCAGTTGCTTAGGTGAACTAAGATTGAATTTTTCACCGGCAATGTCGTAGGCTTTTTCTTCTAAGGTATCGATTTTACGCGCCAGTTCATCGCTCTGTTGGCCGAGTAACATACTGTCGATTAATACCCCTTGACGTTCAATGTCCGACAACACTTGGATTAGCGGTAATTCGACTTCGGTAAACATGGCGGCAAGTTCGGCTTCTTTCTCGAGTCTTGGCCATAAATGTTGGTGTAAACGCAGTGTGATGTCGGCATCTTCGGCCGCATAAGGCGCAGCCGTTTCCAGTGGAATTTGGTTGAAGGTCAGCTGTTTTGCACCTTTACCGGCGATTTCTTCAAAGCTGATATTCTTATGGCCTAAGTACTTGAGCGCTAAACCATCCATATCATGGCGCGAAGCCACTGAGTTGAAAACATAGGATTCGAGCATAGTGTCGAAAGCGACGCCCTGTAGTTTGATCCCTGCATTGGCTAAGATACTGATGTCGTACTTAAGATTTTGACCGACTTTCTTGATCTTTGGATCCTCAAGCAGCGGACGCAGTTTTTCTAACGCGACCGTTTTATCGATTTGAGTCGGTGCACCAACGTAATCGTGGGTCAAAGGAAGATAAGCGGCTTTTCCTGTCTCAACGGCGAAGGAAATCCCGACTAATTCGGCCACCATGTAATCTAAGCTGGTGGTCTCAGTATCGATTGCCATTAAGTCGGCTTGTTTAAGCTTAGCAATCCAAGTGTCTAATTCGGCTTCGGTGAGAATGCAGTCGTACTGTGTTTCAATCGCTTCGACTGCAGATGAGTCTTCTTGTGTTTCTGTGGATGCCGCTGCCGTCATTTTATTATCTAAGACTTCGGCTAACCAACGTTTAAACTCCATCTCGCCGTAGCATTTGATCAGTTCATCTTTGTCTGCTGGCATGATGGTAAGTTCATGCCAATCTTGCTCAAGTTCGACATCGGTTTTGATGGTGGCGAGTTCGTAAGAAAGCTTGAGCATGTCGGCATTTTCAATGATTTTCGCCGCCATGGTTTTAGAACCTCTAAAGCCGAGCTCGGCGACTTTTTCGGGTTCCGCTAATAAGTTACTCACACTGCCGGCTCCCGTGAGCATAGCGAGCGCCGTTTTCTCACCTACGCCGGGTAAGCCTGGAATATTGTCAGCCTTGTCGCCCATCAGCGCGAGTAAATCTATGATACGGTCTGGACCGACACCAAATTTAGTGACGACTTCTTCTGGGCCCATTATGGTGTCTGTCATGGTGTTGATGAGCGTAACGTTCTCATCCACTAACTGGGCCATGTCTTTATCGCCTGTGCTGATAAGCACGGCACGGTTTTCTAAGCTGGCTTGGCGGGCAATAGTCCCAATCACGTCATCGGCTTCGACGCCGGAAATTGAAATCAGTGGTAAACCTAGTGCGCGAATAATGCGATGTAAGGGTTCGATTTGCGAACGTAGATCATCAGGCATAGGTGGGCGCTGTGCTTTGTATTCGCTGTACATGTCATTGCGGAAGGTTTTTCCCTTGGCATCGAACACGACTGCGATATGGCTTGGTTGATAACGGGTCAACAAGCTGCGCAACATATTCACTACGCCATAAACGGCACCCGTTGCTTCGCCCTTTGAGTTTGTCAGGTGAGGAGGCGCATAATAAGCGCGATACAAATAAGAAGATCCATCCACAAGCACAAGTGGGTTTTTAGCGACGGTTGGCATAGGTATTTTTCGTTTATCGATGACTTAGATGGCGCTAAGCATGCCACAGAAGCACTATTTCAGCCATGGCAAAATGACTCCCAGCCTGTGGATAAGTCTGTGAGTGAAAAAGTCAACTGAGAATAATGGCGATGATTACGGCTTAGTGCGATTTTTTTAAGTTGTTGTTTTTTATGTTTATAAAAGATTTGTGTGAGTTCAATACTGTTTCTTAAAAAATCTTCCCAATTTGTGGATTTTTTATTGACTCCGTAAAATACATCTAAGGATTGGCTTAATTTTCGGCACTCGTCAGATTCGACGAATTAAGTTAGCACGATTTTTAATCAGATCAACTAGTTTGTTTATGGTTTGTTAAAACTTAATGACATAAGAAGGATATTTTTAATGAAAAAAGTCGCAGTGTTACTGAGTGGATGTGGTGTTTTCGATGGAACTGAGATACATGAATCGGTTTTAACGCTTTTATGCTTATCCCGATCAGGGGCTCACTACCAGTGTTTTGCACCAGATATCAAACAGATGCATGTAGTAGATCATCTCACTGGTGAGGTCGATGCTGCTGCAGGTCGTAACGTGCTGGTGGAGTCGGCACGTATCGCCCGTGGCGAAGTCAAAGCGACCACAGAATTAGATATCGCCGAATTTGATGCCTTGATCATTCCCGGTGGCTTTGGTGCGGCGAAAAATCTGTGTAACTTTGCGACGAATGGCAGTGAGTGTGAAGTGGAACCGCTGGTGACTGATTTTATCAATGAGTTCATTCTGGCGAAAAAGCCCGTTGGTTTTATCTGTATTGCTCCTATGATGATCCCGCGTTTATATCCCCAGGGTGTAAAAGGCACTATCGGTAATGATAGCGATACTGTTGCAGCGTTTAATTTGATGGGCGGTGAGCATCAAGTTGCTACAGTACATGAGATAGTCGTGGATGAAGCGAATCGCATTGTCAGCACTCCCGCTTATATGTTGGCTGGTAATATTGCTGAAGCGCATTCAGGCATCGAGAAGCTAGTCGTTAAGCTACTAGAAATGACTGTTCAGAGTTAGTTTGAGCGGTTTGTAGAGGAGTGAAGCGAGTCATTGAACCAAGATAAATTTTAGGATTTATCTTGGTTCACTATATTAGATTGAGCTATTAGATTGAGCTCGAGGATTTGCGGCTATCAAATAAACCTTGGGCTAAACCTATGAGTAAGCCGCCAATGTGGGCGCCGTTAGCAACCGAAACCCCGAGAATATCTGTGAATCCCAATGCCAACCATATCATCATAAAGCCCATATATGATGGTGGGAAATCTATTCCAGCTGCGGGTTTACGTATACCCATGATCCAAGTGTAACCCACCACTGCATACACAACGCCGGACAGCCCGCCAAAGTTAGGTCCACCGACATAATATTGGATAACGTTTGGCAGAGTTCCTGCGACAAACAGCAGGATGAGTAATGGTGCAGTACCGATACGGGTTTCGATTTTGCCACCTAAATACCACCACCAGAGCAAATTAAAGATGACGTGCATGGCTGAAAAATGCAGTAGGCTCGGTGTAAAAATACGCCAGAACTGGCTGAACTCTGAATGAGGTACGGCCCCAAAATAGGACAGTGCTTCGTAGGTTTGGTTGGCGAATCCTAAGTTCATCGCCGCAAAAATGATTACGCAAACCGCAAATACGATCAGCGTGACTGGGCCTGCGCCAGTAATAAATTGGGTGAACAACTGCAGCGAAGGGGCACCATAATCGAGTTTGGTTTGGGTATCGCCGTGTTCCCACGAGGCTTGCAGATATTTATTGTCGTAAGGGTGAGCAATAAAGTGGGCAAACTCTTTGCGTGCTTGCTCCACATCTTTGTCATGGATAACCAGAATGGCAACACCCTGAACCAGCGGCTCAATTTGGCAGTCAATGTCTTCCCCTTTGAGGTAATCGACAAATGCCTGCGCGGCTCTGCTGTTGGGGAGTCTGCCAATTTCTATCATGCATTCGCCTCATGCCAGGCGCTATAGCCGCCGTCTAGGCTGTAAACGTCATCAAAACCTTGTTCGCATAAATAATGCGCCGCATTTTGGCTGCTCATGCCGTGGTAACAAACCACCACCAGTGGGCTATCCATATCGGCTTGGCTAATAAATTGCGCTAGGTTTTCGTTATTCAGGTTAGTTGCACCTGCAATATGGCCGTTGGTGAAGCTATTGCCATCGCGGATATCGACGATTTGCACTGGCTGTGCTTCGGTCATTTGCAGCAATTGATTAACGCTTAAGTGTTTAAAGGAAGACATAATAAAACCTGACAAAGCTAAGAGATGGAAATCAAGATGGGATAAGTGTGCAACAAGGGGCTGCGAGTGTACAGCCCCTATCTAGGTAATGCTCTGCAGGATTAATCCCAGCTGAGGATCACTTTACCCGATTGGCCCGAGCCCATAGCGTCGAAACCTTGTTGGAAATCATCAATCTTGAAGTGGTGAGTGATGATAGGTGAAATATCTAAGCCTGATTGGATAAGACTGGCCATCTTGTACCAAGTTTCGAACATTTCACGGCCGTAGATGCCTTTAATGACCAAACCTTTGAAGATCACTTTGCTCCAGTCGATGGCCATTTCACCACTTGGAATACCGAGCATAGCGACTTTGCCGCCGTGGTTCATGGTATCTAACATGGCGTGGAAGGCCGATGGTACGCCAGACATTTCTAATCCAACGTCGAAACCTTCGGTCATGCCCAGTTCTTTCATCACGTCTTTTAGGTTTTCTTTTGACACGTTCACAGCGCGCGTGGCGCCCATTTTACGGGCCAGCTCTAAGCGGTATTCGTTGACGTCGGTGATCACCACATGGCGAGCACCTACGTGACGACATACTGCTGCCGCCATGATGCCGATGGGACCTGCGCCTGTGATCAACACGTCTTCACCGACTAAATCGAAGGATAATGCTGTGTGCACAGCGTTACCAAACGGGTCAAAGATTGAGGCTAAATCATCGCTGATATCATCAGGGATTTTAAAGGCGTTAAAGGCGGGGATAACTAAGTATTCTGCAAATGAACCTTCACGATTGACACCCACGCCAGAGGTGTTACGGCATAAATGGGTGCGGCCTGCGCGGCAGTTACGGCAGTGGCCACAGGTAATATGACCTTCGCCAGACACGCGGTCTCCAATCTTAAAACCACGAACTTCTTGGCCGATATCAACCACTTCACCTACATATTCATGACCAACAACCATAGGGACTGGAATGGTTTTTTGTGACCATTCGTCCCAGTTGTAGATGTGCATGTCGGTGCCACAAATCGCAGTTTTTTTAATTTTGATCAGCAGATCGTTGTGGCCCATCACTGGCTTAGGCGCATCGACTAACCAAATACCTTTTTCGGCTTTTAACTTGCTTAGTGCTTTCATTGTCTTAAGTCCTAAATAATGCCCATTTCTTTGGCAATACGGGTAAAAGCGGTGATCGCTTTGTCGAGTTGCTCACGGGTATGTGCCGCTGACATTTGCGTACGGATACGGGCTTGTCCCTTAGGAACGACTGGGAACGAGAAGCCAATAACATAAATATGTTCTGCTAATAAGCGGTTAGCAAAGTCGCCCGCCAGTTTCGCATCACCAATCATCACAGGGATAATCGCGTGGTCGGCGCCGCCCAAAGTAAAGCCCGCGGCTGACATTTGCTCACGGAAATAACGGCTGTTTTCCCATACGGCTTCGCGCAGGGCTTGGCCTGATTTGAGCATTTCTAACACATGGATAGACGCAGTCACGATTGACGGCGCTAATGAGTTAGAGAACAGGTAAGGACGTGAACGCTGGCGTAACCAGTCGATGACTTCTTTTTTACCCGAAGTGAAACCACCCGATGCGCCGCCTAAGGCTTTGCCTAAGGTGCCAGTGATGATGTCGACTCTGTCCATCACATTGCAATATTCGTGGGTGCCACGGCCGTTTGCGCCGATAAAGCCCACAGCGTGAGAGTCATCGACCATCACTAGTGCGCCGTATTTATCGGCTAAATCACATACGCCTTGCAGGTTAGCAATCACGCCGTCCATCGAGAATACGCCATCGGTGGCGATCAAGATGTTACGGGCGCCTGCTTCTTTCGCGGCGATCAGCTGAGTTTCTAAATCGGCCATATCGTTGTTGGCATAGCGGAAACGTTTGGCTTTACATAAACGTACGCCGTCGATGATAGAAGCATGGTTTAACGCATCGGAAATGATGGCGTCTTCTGCATCTAACAAGGTTTCGAATAGACCTGCGTTCGCATCAAAACATGAAGAGTAAAGAATGGTGTCTTCAGTGCCGAGGAATTCGCTCAGGCTAGCTTCTAGCTTTTTATGTATGTCTTGGGTACCGCAAATAAAACGTACTGATGCCATACCAAAGCCGTGGCTGTCTAAACCCTGTTGGGCGGCTTTGATTAGCTCGGGGTGATTCGCTAGGCCTAGGTAATTATTCGCGCAAAAGTTAACAACTTCTTGGTGATTAACTTGAATGGCAGTCTGTTGTGGTGAGGCAATAACACGCTCGCTTTTATATAAGCCTTCGGCTTTGATGTCTGCAAGCTGTTGATTAATCTGTGCGTAGAATGAGGTAGAGGCCACCTGATATCTCCTTAGTTAACTTTATTCTGATTTTGGGAGTGGCGGCATTCTAACTCTAAACCTAATCGGCCTACAGCCTTTTTTTCATGCAGGTTCGCAAGATAAACTAGTTTAGGGCTAAAGTGGTTTTTACATTATAAAAACTAATGTGCAACATAAGTTTGCCACTGTTTGACTGAGTATTCTTTTAAGCGTTGTAGAGCGAAAACGGGTTCGCACTCAGTACTATAATTGCTTTGAGTTTAGTTCCGAATGCGAGTTCCCAACATAGGTGTTTGGGATGACGTTATAGAGATTCTTGACTCGCTAGCGCGTGGTAATGTTGCTCTAGGCGAGTAAAAGTCGCAACGGAAGTCGGGGTTGCATAGGCTTTGAAAATCATCAGCACCCTTAAAACGCCTTCATAAAGTGTCGCTTTAGTAATGGTGGACGTGCTGGATTGTGTGAGTTGATAACCAATCCAAAAGCTGACGATCATCTTAATGGTATCCGCCAGTGGCGTGATTTTGTCAGCATCGACACACAGAAATCCATCTTGTGTGAGTTTATGCAGCACATGGCTTGAACGCGTTAAGACTTGCTGCTGTGCGTGCAAATAGCGTTTTTTTAGTTCTTCATCGCGGGCGAGAATATCCGCAAGATTGGCGTACATAAAACGGAATTGCCACAAGGTATAGAACATAGCATCGAAGTAGCCGATTAACAGTTCTACATCCACTTGCTTATCTTCATAGGGTTGGAAACCCGATTCGAGATGATTCTCATATAGACTGAAAATACAGCGGATAATGTCTTCTTTATTGCGAAAATGGTAATAAAGATTCCCGGGACTCATATTTAAGTGAGCGGCAATGTGATTGGTGGTGATGTTTCTTTCGCCATGCTCGTTGAACAGTTCAAGACTGGCATAGATTATTTTGTCGCGGGTTTTCATAAGTTATCCAAATTGCTAGTGAACGCCACATAATTGATCAAAGAAAGCTAACCAACGACCGCCGAACTGCTGGTAAATTATCCCTAATTTGGTGCATATGCTAACATTGCCGCTATTCATCAGGCAAAACTCATAAGCACGTTTTTAATGAATCGTTTTCTCTATTCCACGATCTTATATTTATTATCCCCTTTGCTAATCGTCTATTTAGCATTTCGTGCTATTAAAAGCCCTGATTACCGCGGTCGTTGGGGGGAACGTTTTGGATTAACCCGACTTAAATCGACGGATTTACTGGTCCATTCTGTGTCTATGGGCGAAACGCTCGCGGCAATCCCATTGATCCGTTTGATTATGCAATCACACCCTGAGCTAAGCATTACGGTTACCACAACCAGCCCAACAGGGTCTGCAGAAGTGCGCAAAGCCTTTGGTGACTCAGTGCAGCATTGTTATTTGCCCTTTGACTTACCTTGGTGTGTGAGGCGTTTCTTGTGCCAAGTCTCGCCTAAGTGGTGTGTGATTATGGAAACTGAGCTGTGGCCTAACTTAGTTGCTGTTGCTGCCAAACGCGGTGTGCGCTTGATGTTAGCGAATGCCCGCCTGTCGGCCAAGTCGGCGGCGCAATATGCTAAGCGCCCTAAACTCAGTCGACCTATGTTGCAACGACTCGATGTTATTGCGGTGCAGACTCAAGTAGAAGCGCAGCGTTTTATCGAGTTAGGTGTATCGCCGGACAGAGTGACAGTATGCGGTAGCTTGAAGTTTGATCTCAGTATTACGCCTGAGCGTTTAGCCAATGCCAAGCTGTTGCGTCAGATTTGGGGGCGTGAAACCTCGCCGATTTGGGTCGCAGGTAGTGTGCATCCTGGAGAATTTGACGCCATGCTCATCGCCCATAGGCAATTATTAGCTCAGTGGCCCGATGCCTTGCTGATTATTGCACCGCGTCATCCTGAGCAGTTTTCTGCCGTTGCTGAGGTTGTTGCCAGTCAAGGTTTTGAATTAATTCGTCGCAGCAGTAATCTTCCTGTGACGGCCACGACTCAAGTGCTGGTCGGCGATACCATGGGTGAACTTCTGACCTTTTATGGCGCGGCGGACCAAGCCTTTGTCGGTGGCACGCTGATCAATAATGGTGGCCATAATCCCTTGGAGCCTGTTGCTATGGGCGTACCTGTTATGGTGGGGCCGAACCATTGGGACTTTGCCCAAATTACGCAGATGTTGGCGGATGCTGGTGGGTTAAGGGTTGTCGCTTCGGCGGATGAACTTGCCGCTAACTTGATTGAGTATTTTGCTAAACCTGAGTTACGCCTGCAGGCGGTGAACGCGGGATTGGCTGTGGTTGAGGCTAATCGTGGTGCCTTGCAACGACAATTTCTTCTCGCGCAATCTTTAATAACCGCTTAATTCAACTGGATAATTTGTTAAGTGGATCAGGCACTTTGCATCGCCGTTTGGTAGCCCTGCAGCAGTGATGACCAGTTATCAGCGGTGAAGGCAAGGTTTGGTAGCTTGGCTTGTTCTTTATTAAAGGAACGTAACAGTCTGTCTAGATTCGATTGCTGCCATTGCGGGCTCGGTGTTTTTAACTCGCCGCGGTCGAAATCGATAAGATAAAACCGCTCTGGCGTTATGGGTGCAGTTTGCGCTGGCTGGAACAGAATATTTTTGGCATTGAGGTCGGCGTGGTACACACCACGCTGGTGGAAATGGGCGATGCAAGCCCCTAATGCTTGCCATTGCTCAGTGCTCATGACCTCTTTGCCGAGTTTAGCGACTAAATCTTCGGCGCCTTCGACCCGTTCGATAATGATATCGGCGCGGTAAAATAATCCATCGCGTACTATGTTGGCGGCAATCGGCTTAGGTACGGCAAAATCCTCGTGATACAAAATGTTTAATAAGCGTAACTCGCCCATGGCGCGGGTATTTTCGAGGCCAGTATAAACGTAAGCGTCTTTGCTGAATTTCTCCATTAAGCCGCCACGCCAATAATGACGTAACACCCAATGACTGTGCTCAAATGCCACAAACCAAGTGGTGTAGCGGCCTTTGGATGAACCGACGACAGCATTTTTAGCCCGCCAAAAATCCACCGAGAACCACGCGGGATCGATATCTGTTGGCGTATCTTGGCAAACTGCCATGTAACCTTGGGCGGTTTTTATGAGCTGTATCTGAGCATTCATCGGAGATTTGTTGACTTAAGCGTGGCACCTAGGGCCATTCTACATTAAGATCCTTAGCTTGCGCCAAATAACCTTAAGAGCTTTTAGCTTCAATCCCAATGAGTTTAAATCCCAATACCATGAATTCTCTTTGTTTGCTTCGCTTATCCGCTATCGGTGACGTCTGTCATGCCGTGGCAATGGTGCAGGCGGTTCAGCGGCAATACTCCGAGCTCAAAATCACATGGGTGATCGGTAAACTCGAATATCAATTATTGAAACATTTACCCGGCATTGAGTTTGTTATTTTCGATAAATCTCAAGGATGGCGCAGCTATTTTAATTTGCGTAAGGCCTTAAAAGGCCGACGTTTTGACGTGCTGCTGCATATGCAGGTTGCGCTACGTGCTACCTTGGCTTCATTAGCCATTTCGGCAAAGGTGCGCATAGGCTTTGATCGTGCCCGCGCTAAAGAAGGTCAGTGGCTAGTGACAAATCATAGGGTGGAGCCCTTGGCCAAGCCCCATGTGCTCGAAGGATTTATGGGATTCGCTAAGGCGATTGGCGTTAACGATCTCACTCCTCAATGGCATATTCCTGTGCCAATTGCGGATACTGAATTTGCCCAGACGCAGATTAAAGACAATGAAAAAGTCTTTATCATTTGCGCTGCAGCCAGTAAGGCAGAACGTAACTGGTTACCAGAGCGTTATGCCGCCGTTGCGAGCCATGCGATTGCGAAAGGATTTAGAGTCATGCTTTGCGGTGGCCCAACTCAGCTTGAGAAGGATTTAGCCGAGCAAATTTTGCAGGCGTGTCCTTCTAAAATCGATAATTTAGTGGGCAAAACCAGTCTGACTCAATTATTGGCGCTGCTAAAACGCGCAAGCTTAGTGTTAGCACCAGATACGGGCCCTGCGCATATGGCGGTTACCCAAGGTACTCCTGTCATTGGTTTATATGCCCATTCTAATCCTGGGCGCACAGGTCCTTACCTATCGCAGCAATATGTGGCGAGCGCCTATGATGAGGCAATAGCATCCCAACATAGCGGCGAAGTTAAGTGGGGCACTCGCGCCAAAGGCGAGCATTTGATGGCTTTGATCAGTGTTGAAGCCGTGATTGAGAAGTTTGAGCTGGTGGTTCAGCAGACACTCAGTTAAGGCTTGTTAGTATCAGCATTCTTGTTCAGCACTCTTGATGTATCGCTGCGTTAGCGGTTTGTATTCAGAATATCGTTTAGGAGATAAATCATGCGGATAGCCATTGCCATTGACAGTTTAGCGGGTGGCGGAGCCGAAAAGGTCATGATTACCTTAGCCAAGCAATTTATTCGCTTAGGGCATGAGCCGCATTTTTTAGTCATGGAAGATAATCGCTATTATGAAATCCCAGATGACTTACCCATTCATCAATGTTTTGCCCCTAAGGATAAAGATTTCGACCATTTTGGGCGATTGAATGCTTCGGTTAACAAACTCAGCGCAAAAATCGCGGAAATTGAATCTCAAGTGGGCAAGTTTGATTTGTTTTTATCAAATTTAGATAAAACCAATTTAATGATGACCAAAACCGGTGTTTCACCGCTTTATGTCATAGTCCATTCCTCTGTAGAAGAAGAGTTGAGCCGCCAATTTAAACTGGGACCGTTTGCTTATTTCAAGAAGCTAAAATCCAAAAAAGCGCTCAATGGCCAGCATTTGATTACTGTCTCAAATGGCATAGCAAAGGAGATTAAAGATAAAGGTCGTTTGCATCCAGCATCTATGCAAACTATCTATAATCCATTTGAATTTAACGAAATCACATTTCAATCACAGCAAGATAATCCACAAATCCCTCAGGGAGATTATCTTATTCACGTCGGTCGCTTTGCTAAGCAAAAGCGCCATGATGTGTTGTTTGAAGCCCTCAAGCTCACGCAAAATCAACTTCCTGTCGTTCTCTTGTGTCATAACCACAAAAAAGCGATAAAAGCAGCGAAAAAGTTTGGTATTGAAAAGCGATTAATTATTCCCGGTTTTCAAAGTAATCCTTTTCCATGGATTAAGCAGGCTAAGGCATTAGTGCTCAGCTCTGATTTTGAAGGTTTACCGACAGTCTTGATTGAATCTTTAGCTTGTGGGACTCCTGTTGTGAGCACTGATTGCCCACATGGACCCAGTGAGATTTTAACCGGAAATTTAGTGCCTTATCTCGTGCCGCGTCGTGATCCCAAAGCGTTAGCTAAAATGATAGACGAGGTTGTTAGCTTGCCGCCATCCCTCGAGCAGGTTGAGATTTTGGCCAAAGTCGATGCGACCTTAATTGCCGAACAATATTTAGCGTTGGCAAAATAATTTATTCGTTTGTGTTTTAGGAGCATGCTTGTGGAAGAAGCCAAACAAGCCAAAAGACGTTATTTATTTTACATAGCGCAAAACTATTCCTATGCGATGTTAAGGCCACTTCAACAAGTCATTTTGGAAAGAGGTGATGAGGTTAGCTGGTTCTTAGAGGGAAATGAGGTCGATCCTAAGTTTTTAAAAACCGATGAACTGCGCTTGCAGAGCATCGATGCTGTGAAAGCGTGGAAACCAGATGCGGTATTCGTCCCTGGGAACGTTGTCCCTCGTTTTATTCCTGGGGTTAAAGTGGGCGTATTCCATGGATTTAATGCGGGTAAAATGAATCATAAGGGCCGAGAAGATCACTTCGAAATCAGAGATTGTTTTGATTTGTATTGTACCCAAGGCCCTGCGACGACTCTGCCCTTTCTGAAACTAGAGAAAAAGTTTGGTACTTTTACTGTCGTTGAAACGGGATGGCCTGCGCTCGACCCCCTATTTCTTGAGAATAAAGATAATCCTTATATCAAAGCTGATGACCCAAGGCCTGTAGTACTCTTTTGCTCAACATTTTCCCCAAGTTTGACCTGCGCACCTGTGGTATTTGAGCAGATTAAAGCCCTGTCGCAAAAGAGCCAATGGCGCTGGTTAGTGCAATTTCATCCAAAGATGAATCCTAAGATTGTTGAGCAGTACAAGGCTTTAGAAAACGAGAATTTACAGTTTGTTGAAACTGATAATGTGATCCCTTTGCTGCAGGCGGGGGATGTGATGTTGTGTGACACTTCATCGATTCTGTTGATGTTTTTAATGCAGCGAAAACCAGTGGTGACCTTTAAAAATCAGTCACCGAAAGATCATTTAATCGATATCAGTCGGGTTGAGGATATTGAATCTGCATTAACGCGAGCACTGAGTCGTCCTGATGATTTGATGGCGCACATCCATGATTATTGCAATCAAATTCACCCTACGGGCGATGGTCAATCTAGCCAGCGAGTTTTAGCCGCAACAGATGCTTTGATTGATAAAGGCACAGATTGGCTAAAACCTAAACCATTGAACTTGTTGCGCCATTTTAAGATGCGGCGCAAGCTAGGTTATTGGAAGTTGTTTTAGCTAGTTGTCGTTACTTATGGGCCGATATTGAAATATCGGCCCATTTTGTTAGCCTTGCAGTTTCGTTTCTTCAACCAGTTTAAAGATGATTTCTTGCATATTTTTCTGGAAATCTTCAATACTGTGGTTTGCTTTGATGTAGTCAACTGCCTTAACCGCGAGTTCTTGTCTTAGTTGTTCGTTTTCCATCAGATGGCGTATACCATCGACAAATAAATCGACTTTATCAAAACCATCTCCGAGCACTGTACCTGTAAATACGCCAAATTGACTCGTCAGCTCGTCGGGGTCACGGCAACTGACGAGAAGGGTGCCATAAGATAACGCTTCTAAGAAAGAAATTGGTAGAGCTTCGTGAATTGAAGTGTTGACTAAAATTTTAGCATCTTTGATTAGCTGGTTTTTTCGATCGCCTTCTACATGCCCTACAAAATGTAGGTTGGGAATATTTAGGTAGTCATTCATGATGGACTGATTTTTCTTTGACTGCCTAAATGACTGACCTAGCATGAAAAATTCATATTCAGGCATCAGTTTAGCTATCTCGCAAAATAACCAACCACGTTTGACTGACTCAATTCGTCCCAGAAAGATAATGTGATTTTTCTTCGGGTGTGCTTCTACATCGAAATTATGATCGATCTCGATAGGATTGGGTAAATATTTGATTTCTGTTTTATCATCGAGATTGTAGAGATCTCTGGCTTTACGATCTAAAAAGCGTGCCTGAGAAATAAATGAGACTTTCCCTGCCGCCCAAAGGTCATGAACAAACTGATAAATATTACTGTCCCAATAACTTTTCTCAGGGAAAAGTTTTACGGTATTAATTTCATCCCATTCATAATCAGGTCTTGGATCTTGAACCCAAAATAGGAGTTTTTTATCAATATTGGGAATGGTTTTTAGAATGCGATATGAGTGGGTTGTCATTTCTATTGACAGAAATATATCGTAATTCTTCTTTTTCAGAAACCTAATATTAAGGAAATCCATAAACTTAGCAGCTAAGCGATAAACTTTAATGCCATCGATCATATAGCGACGAGGTATTAATCTTTGCTTGCTGCAGTCTTTTTTTATCAGCACTTCTACTTCAATATTTTCGTTGGGTAAGTGTTTGGCGATTAAGTGGCGTGCTAGAAAACCGTATCCACCATACACTGTGCCTGTACCACCAAAGTACTCATCAACTAATAAAGCCACTTTAAGCTTACTCATTACTACCCCAAAAAATCATTTATTGCTAATTCTACTTAGGCAGAATTATTTGATGGGAAGTATTTTGATATTTTTCAAATAGACTATCAATGAATTTATTTATTCATAAATACAGAATGGTTAACCTTATAATAAACTGTTTTATCGATGTTCAATAATAGTAATTATACAGGCTAAATGTATTGTATTTCTGTGTGTTATTACTCTTTGTTTGATGCATTTGTTAACGTCTTGTGTTTTTTAATCCAATTAAAACGAGCTTTCATACTGTATCAGAGTGTAACAGGTGTTGGAGGTTAAGTAGAAACTCTACTTATATTCAATAGAGTTTCTACTTTTTACCGTATAAAGATATTTATTCGGCTAAGTTCAAATATTGCTTTGCAATATTTTGACTATCTACGGCTTTAAGAATAGCAAGGTCTTCAAGCGATGGAGGCGATGCCAGACATTCCAGAGCCTTTTGTGCCAACAATGCAGGTTGGCGAACGGGAACCAAATATTTAGCTAAATGTCCGGTAAGGATTTCATTCGGGCCGTGAGGGCAGTCAGTGCTTACGACGGGGGTGCCACAGGCCAATGACTCAATGACTACCGTTGGCAAGCCTTCAAAATCTGAGCTCAGTAGCATTAATTCTGCGTTGGCAATCCAAGCATAGGGATTATGTTGAAAACCGGGTGTGATAATTCGGTGCTCAACACCGTATTTTTTGGCTAATTTACGCGCTTTATTTGGTCGATTACAGAGAAGCACGAGTTTAGGTGCTGTCGGCATATCCCTCAATGCTTTGAAGAGAATGTCATGGCGCTTTTGACGAGTGACTCTACCCACATGGATCATATAAGGCTCATTGGGAATTTCGGCGATAACTTCTTGAGTCTTAATTTTTATTTCTTCTAAGCGAAAAGGGTTGTAGATGGTTTGCACGCTCTGGGGTTTTAACCAAGAAGTGGCTCTGAGTTCGTCGGCAATACCATTTGAGACTGTGATGATTTTTTTGCCGATCAGAGCCTTGGCTTTTTTCCATCTGCGCCAGAAGTGTACTGGACCGCGTTTTAACTCCATCAATAACTCTTGTTTTAACGCACAATGACAGAAGTAGTAGCAAGGATCGAAATGACAGCCGGAAACAACAACATCGCAGTCAGTTGAATTACTTAGAAAGAGTGAAAACTTGCCCGTTTTTTCGGCGGCGCTCACTTTAGCTTTGAGTTGTTGTATCTGCTCCTGTAGCGAAGGTTTTTGACCCGCTTCAAACAGATAATGAATGGTCACATTTTGCGGAGGTATAAAATCGCCTTCCTTGTGAAACACAAACAAATGCACATCTTGTCCTGCTTCCTGTAACACTTCTGCCTGCGACAAGGCGACTTTCACTGTGCCGTTGGAGAAAAAGTTATGGCAAAAAATCGCGATTTTCTTCATATATGCTCTTCTGCGTGTCTTCAAACGTCGTTTTTAAACCTAACACTGCTCAGTGTATATCGTTAAATAGGGGAGCAACATTGTATGTGGTCGGTTTTAATTTCGTGCAACATTATACCTGTTCGTGCCTTTACATGGGCTTAATCAATAGCGTTCTTGCTTATTTTTAAGTTTTTTATCGGTATTTAAAGTCGTTTTTGCTGCGATTATTCACTCGCTTGGCTAAAACGAGTAGACTGGCGAGCAATGATTTTTGGCATCCATGTGAGTTGAGTCAGCAAAGTGCATACAAGAGCTATTTATCCAGGAACTTTTGATCCTATCACCAATGGTCATGCAGACTTGATTGAGCGTGCGGCTAAACTGTTTAAACATGTGGTGATTGGCATTGCGGCTAATCCTTCCAAGCAGCCTAGATTCACCCTTGAAGAGCGAGTTGAATTGGTCAATCGGGTGACTGCTCATTTGGATAATGTTGAGGTGGTGGGGTTTTCGGGGTTGCTAGTGGATTTTGCCAAGGAGCAAAAGGCCAGTGTACTTGTGCGTGGGTTACGCGCGGTATCCGACTTTGAATATGAATTCCAATTAGCAAATATGAATCGCAGATTGAGCCCTGATCTGGAAAGCGTGTTTTTAACGCCTGCCGAGGAAAACTCATTTATCTCTTCAACCTTAGTAAAGGAAGTCGCTTTGCATGGTGGCGATGTGAGCCAGTTTGTTCACCCTGAAGTAACTGCTGCATTGGCGGCAAAGCTTAAGTTGGTTAAACCTTAGATTTTACCTGCGAACTAGATAGTTTTTACGTAGGAGTTTTGTGTTAACTTTGAGGCATTGTTGCCTTGTGATGATACTTAAAAGGATGTTATGAAGGCTTTTTTTTCCCCCACGATCCTTGCTACTAGCATTGCCTCTGGCCTATTTTTTTCTTCAATGCTTGCTGCTGCACCTTGGGTCGATGCCTCTGATATATATCTTAGAGCTGACATTCAAGCACTTGCTGATGCGGGTGTGATCACTGTGCCAGTGAATACTTATCCATTGATGTGGTCAGGTATTGGTGGTGATTTAGCGAAAATTGAGCCTGAGCTGCTTTCTCCCTCTTTAGTACAAGCCTTTGCACGGGTTAATTTTTATTATCAAAATGCTGTCGATAATCGTGGTAATGCACGGATAAAAGTATCGGCAGCATCTGATCCTGCTCGCTTTCAACATTATGGTTCTGACTATCGCGAGAAAGGTGAAGTGCTGGGCTCCTACGAGTATTTAGGATCGCGTGTTGCTTATAAGGCGACTGTGGCAGAAACCTATGATCCGCAAGATAATAAAAATTTCCGCCTTGATGAGTCTTATTTTGCCATCATTTTTGGCAATTGGATCGCAACCTTAGGCGCGGTTGAGCAGTGGTGGGGACCGGGGGTTGACTCGGCTCTACATCGTTCTAATAATGCCCGCCCTATGTCATCGTTAACCTTGAGCCGTAACAATGCCGCGGCTTTTGAAACACCTTGGTTATCTTGGATTGGCCCTTGGACCTTTAAAACCGGATTTAGCTTAACTGAAGTGGATCGTGCTGTGCCTAAGACGGCTGAGTGGGATATGCGCTTAAGTGCAAGACCGATTAAACAGTTAGAAGTGGGATTGTCTTGGTCGACCTTATTTTGTGGTGAGGGCCAAAATTGTAACTTTGACTCTTGGTGGGATTCGGTTGCGAGTAATGCTGTTTGTATCGATGGTACAAATGATTGTGCGCCGAATGAGCGCCGCGATGCAGGCCATAGAACTCAAAGTATTGATATGCGTTATGCCGATACTTTGCAGGATATCCCCGTTGGATTATATCTCGAACATAGTTGTGAAAATGGTAGTGACTGCGGCTCACTTTGGGGTATTGATACCCATTTTGGCAAATCGGGTAAGCAGTTTAAGTTGTTCATGGAATATTCGGACACCTATGTAAAATGCGATGGTGATAGTGCCAATTGTTTCTATGAGGATCCTGTCTATCTGAGTGGTGCTCGCTACTATGGTCGTGCTTTGGGTTCTACCTATGATAGTGATGCACAAGTGTTTGTGGTTGGATTAGTTGGCCAGTTTAATAACAGCCGTGGTTTTACCTCGTTGTTGCGTTATGCGAAGCTGAATAAAGATGGCTCCAATGTGGCAAACACTTGGGCGCCACAACCGCCAAAAGAAGATTTATTGATGCTGGAGCTTTCTTACCGTATGCCAGTGTGGAAAGGCATGTGGAGCTTAGGTGGAACAGTATCGAGATCGGAGTTTGAAGTTCAAGAAAATGATACCAATGCCACGCTATTTAGCAGTTTTGAGTATCGTTTTTGACAGCTGTAATTGATTAAATAACGAAAAATGCCAAGCACTTGCTTGGCATTTTGGCTTATAAATAACGTAATATTAGCGTGTTTGGCAAATGCCACAAAATACTGTGGTGCGTTGGCCTAAACGGATTTCACTCAGCAAGTTACCGCAGCTTGTGCAGGTTTCACCGCCGCGACCATAGACATGCAGTTTTTGGGCGAAGTAGCCGGGCTTGCCATCGGCATTGGTGAAGTCTTTCAGCGTGGTGCCACCCTGTTTAATGGCGTGGGCTAAGATTTGCTTCACTTCTGCAACTAAAACGGTCAAACGCTCGATATCGATTTTACCTGCTTCGGCCTCTGGGTGAATGCCCGCCGCAAACAGGGCTTCATTGGCGTAAATGTTGCCCACTCCCACCACGATATGATTATCCATCAGGCAGAGCTTGATCGCTTTTTTCTTGCCCGCTAAAGCTGCCGCTAATTGTGCGACATTAAAGGCATGGGTCAGTGGCTCCGGCCCCAATTTGGCGAGTAATGGATGGGCTTCTTCTGGGAGTTCACACCATAGCCAAGCACCGAATCGTCTTGGATCGTTAAAACGTAAAATGCGGCCGTTGGCGAGCACTAAGTCGATATGGTCATGCTTTTCCACTGGGGTATCGTGGGGCAAAATCCGTAAACTCCCCGACATGCCTAAATGCACTATGCTAGTACCCGCGTCAGTGTCGATTAATAGATACTTAGCACGGCGTCGCACTTGGCGTATGACTTGGCCGATAATCTGTTTGGCTATGTCAGGCACTGGCCAGCGCAGCGAACCATTGCGGATCACAAGATCAACCACGGTTTGCTCGACAAGGAAGGGTGCAATACCCTGACGGGTGACTTCAACTTCTGGTAATTCCGGCATGGATTCTTTCTTATCTTAAGTAAAATGGGGCGGCATTAAGCTGCGGGTTTCGCATCGAGGATCGGTTGCAGTTTAGATCTTAAACTCGGTGGTACTAAATACCAATTACCTGCGGGAGACTTTAAGGCGCCTTCATTGGGAAAATAGATCCACAGTTGAGCATCGCGGATATCTGCAATCTGGATGACTAATTCTTGTGGATTATCTGTGGTTTCTGGCGCGGCGGTTAAGGGGGATACCCGTATGGTTTGCCACGCCTTTGCCCATTCATCACAGTTGAGGATTTTAGTGTCGCACTCCCATTGTGATGCTTGCTTGTGCAGCCATAACCCGTCGAGTTGCAGCTGTGAAAGCGGTGCATTATCGTCAAACAGTCGCTGAGCATCACTCGGAACATTATTGGTTTTGTTATCCATAAAAGTCAGCACGGCGACCATAAAGGCGCAGGCGACTATGATGATGTTATTCCATTGCTTACGAGTTAAGGCCATAGAAATGTGTGACGCTAAGTATGGGGTGATGCTTCGAGTTTATCACGGCCAAATTGAGATGCTAGCCCTTAAGCGATGGAGTGGTGATGCTTAACCGCCGGTGGCGTTCATAAAGCGTAGGATTTGTACCTGATTATTGCCAAAGTCATGCTGCTTAGGTTTGAGATTAATTCCCGCGAGAATAGCGACTTTTAATCTTTCAATATCAGCCGGAAATTCCCTGACTATGCTTTTGAGATCAACAGCATGTTCATTGCCTAAACACAGCAGTAATTGGCCTTCGACTGTGACGCGCACGCGATTACATTCGTGGCAGAAGTTGTGACTGTGGGGCGAGATAAAGCCGATATGGATTGGGCTGTCGGCCATAGTGTAATAACGTGCTGGGCCACCGGTACGTTTGTTGGAAAGCTGTAGCGGATAGTGACTATTGATGATGGCTTTTACTTCATCGCTGCTGCAATGACGGGCGCGTTTCCGCTCATCCATTTCGCCAAGTGGCATTTCTTCGATAAAGGCGATGTCTAAGTTACGGCCACGGCAGAAATCAACTAAATCAATAACTTCATTATCGTTCTGCTGTTTTAAAATCACCGCATTAATCTTGATACGTTCAAATCCCGCCGCAATAGCCGCATCAATACCATCGATGACTCTGTCTAATTTGCCGTTACGCGTTAGCTGAGTAAACAGTGTGGGGTTTAAGGTATCTAGGCTGATATTGAGGCGCTTTAATCCTGCATCAAACATGGGTTTAGCGAATTTTGTCAGCCTTGAACCATTGGTGGTCATGGATAAATCCGTCAGCCCAGGCAGCTTACCAAGCAGACCCACTAGCTGGTCGCAATCGGTGCGAACTAAGGGCTCACCGCCGGTCAGGCGAATTTTAGTCACACCAAGCTCGGTAAAGGCTTGGGCAATCCAAGCTAATTCTTCGAGGTGGAGTACGTGGTCCTTTGGCAGAAAACAGGGATCTTCCGTCATGCAATAAACACAGCGAAAGTCGCAGCGGTCGGTGACCGAGAGCCGTAAATATTCGACCTTACGGCCAAAGGAATCCACAATTAGACTCATAAAAAACTCACTGGATCCTATAGCAGATCCGCAAAGGGTTGAATAAATACAGTTTCACCTGCATTCACGGCTTCTGCATCATCCCCTATGATGATGAGGCAATTCCCTTTAACCATTGAATTTAACATCCCAGAACCTTGGTTGCCCGTGCTACTCACGTGTAGGCGTCCATCTTTACCAAGCTGATAAATCCCGCGAATAAATTCGGTGCGGCCTTGGCGGCTTCGTAGAGTTTCATCACTTATTGCAGGGAATAGCTGCGCTTGCCAATTCACTTCACCTGCTAATTTTCGTAAAGCGGGCTGCACAAATTGCAGGAAAGACACCATGACTGCGACTGGGTTGCCAGGTAGCCCGAAGAATAAGCTGTCATTTACTTTACCAAAGGCGAGTGGCCGACCCGGACGCATGCTAATCCGCCAGAAATCAATTTTTCCGAGGCGTGCAAGCACGGTTTTGATGTAGTCCGCATCGCCGACAGACACGCCACCCGAGCTAATGACGACATCAGCAAGGTTGGCGGCTTTAGCGAGAGTTGCTTCAAGGGCGGCTTCAGAATCTTCGATAATGCCTAAATCGATAACGTCACAACCGAGACGTTTTGCCATCGCTTTGATGGTAAAGCGGTTTGAGTCATAAATGCAGTTAGCTTTGAGTACTTCGCCGGGCTGGCTCACTTCATCGCCGGTGGAGAATACTGCAACAGTTGGGCGGCGATATACACTCACGTGATTGAGCCCGAGTGAGGCCAGTAAACCTTGTTCGGCGGCGCTTAGGCGAGTGGCTTTTGCAAGTGCGACTTGGCCTTGAGCAATATCTTCTCCTGCGAGGCGAACGTGTTGGCCAGAAAGAATGCGGCCTTCAAAGCTAACAATGCCATCTACTTCCTTGGCAAGCTCTCTGGGCTGCACAGTATCGGCACCTGCAGGCACTGTTGCGCCCGTCATGATACGCACGGTTTCGCCGACCATAAGCGTGCCCGAATATTGATGACCGGCAAGAACCTCTCCCACCAATTTTAAGGTGGCAGGCATTGGGTCTTGATAGACAAAGGCGTAGCCATCCATCGCCGAATTGGTTTGTTGTGGCACGTCAACGGGAGAAATGCTGTCGCTGGCCAGTACGCGGTTATCTAAGGCGTCTAACTCGATGTCTTCAATCTCTGCCACAGGTGAAACATGGGATAAAATTTGCGCTAAACCTTGGCTGACGCTGAGGTTTTTATTGTCGCCTATGGCGCAGGCATCCACTGCCGAAATGGGGTATTGGAGTGGCGCTTTCCAGTTTTGGGTGTACTCCATCACAAAATCGGCAATTTGGCTGACATTGTTGAGATCGAGTCGGCGCAGCTCACTCGGGAGTGCGTCGTTTGGCAACTGAGTGTCATCACAACAGGCGATGGCGAGGATATTCTCATCTTGGGTGTAGATAAAAGGTTTGCCGTGGGCGGCGCGGTGCAATTCAATTTTAGGTAATGCGAGCTTTTTAAAGCCTTCGACGAGGACAATATCGACTTTGTTGGCTTCGATTTGCTTGAGTAGATGGACTAACTCAGGATCGCCATCGCGCGCATCTTCTGTCATCAGCGCCCAGCGTACATGGGACGCTACCAGCATTTGTCGCGCGCCAGCCTTGCGCATTTCGTAACTGTCTTTGCCGGGAATATCTACGTCGAAATTATGGTGGGCATGTTTGATTACGGCTAAGCGCAGGCCACGTTGATTTAATTCGGGGATCAATTGCTTGAGTAAGGTGGTTTTCCCCGTGCCACTGTAGGCACAAAATCCGAGAACGGGAATAGCGAGCGGATTGACGAAGGGGTTACTCATTTGCACCTCTAATATGGGTTATTGGAGCCTTTTTAGCTATTGGGTGATTTCTATCGCTAGTCGTTGTTTTTGTTCTGGCGTATTCACATTCACAAAAGCATTGGGCTGGTCGGCGAATGACGCTACGACGAAGTGATGTTTGATATACCAAAAGTCCACTTTACGCTCACCCGCCTCAAGAAACGCTTTCATCGAGTCACGTAAGCTAGGTTTTAAGAGTAAAACAACGGGTTGTTCATACTCACCGTCACTGGCGACAGCAATCTCGGCTTTTTCTGCTTCAATTGCTGCCAACATACGCGGAACAAGGTCGAGTGGCAGGAGTGGACAGTCGCAGGGCACTACCAACAAGTAGTCCGCATCTGTTTGGCCCATAGCGGTGATCATACCCGCTAAAGGTCCGAGGAAACCACTATGCTCGTCACTTATCACCTTAAAACCGAACTCAGCATAACGTGTTTGGTTACGATTTGCGTTGATCAGGATCTCCTTAACCTGAGGTTTTATTCTATCTATTGTGTGCTTAATCATGGCTTCGCCGTTTAATTCGACGAGACCTTTATCGTCGCCACCCATGCGACGGGCCATACCACCGGCGAGAATAACGGCATCAATTTGCGATGACATACAAAGGCTCCTGTGCTGGCAAAGATTCAGGCTGTTGATAAGAGGTCATCACGCGCTCACCTTCTATGTGCCACTGTTGTTCGCAGATGGCGGTTAGCGCGCAATTCTGATGGCTACTCAGTAACATTCCTGTGCCTTCGTGTTTGAGTTGTTGGATCATTTTCAATACTAGCTCTTGGGAATCCTTGTCCATATTGGAGGTGGGTTCATCGAGCATTAATAGTTTAGGTTGTAGGATCCAAGCGCGCGCAATCGCGAGGCGCTGTCTTTCGCCGCCAGAGAGATTACTGGCCCTTGCCTGCAGCAGCGACCCTAGCTGCGCCATCTCAATCGCTTGAGTAATCCGCTGTTTCGCCTTGGCTTTTGTTTCTGAGCTGAAATTCAGCCCATAGGTGAGATTATATTCCACTGTGCCGTCGAACAAATAAGGATGTTGGTGCAGATAAACGGCCTTACCTAACAATGGATTGCGTCGCCACCAAGCATTTTTGGCAAAACCGACAGCCTCAATATGGCCTTTGGTTGGTGGCATTAAGCCCGCCAGAATTTTCATCAAGGTTGATTTGCCTGTGCCATTGTCGCCTTGCAGATAAATCACATCTCCTTGGCAGAGCGATAATACGTCGGCTTTGAATAACAGGCGCGCGCCAAAGGACATTTCTACGTCACGGGCGATCAGTTTGACCTTAGTCATTGCTTAGTGGCTCCTTGGCATGGCTTTGCCGCGTAAACTACCTAAGGCAAAGTTGAGGATCAAGGCCAAGATTAGCAGCACTAGCCCGAGGGCGATAGCTTGGGCAAAGTCACCTTTGCTGGTTTCAAGTGCGATTGCGGTAGGAATATTACGGGTCACGTTTAAAATATTGCCGCCGACCATCATAGAGCAGCCGACTTCGGTCAGAATGCGACTAAACGCTGCGACAATCGCAAGCAGTAAGGGCATGCGCAGTTCTCGGCATACTGTCCACACTGCACGGCACCAAGAGGCACCTAAGGTGCGTGAGGTTTCCCAAGCTCTGCGATCAACGCTAGTGAATGCGGCTTGGCTCATTGCAATTAGCACGGGGGCACAGATGAACATTTGCCCGAGAATCATGCCTTCTTGGGTAAATAACCATTTTAGATCGCCCAGAGGACCGTTACGCGTTAGCAGTAAATACACGAGTAGACCGATAACCACTGTAGGGATTGATTGCAGAGTTTGAACTAAGTTAGTGACTATCCATTTGCCGCGAAATGGTGCAAACGCCAACACAAAGCCGAGCACCATGGAAGGAACAAGCGTGATCAGCAGTGCCGCGAAAGAAACCGAAAACGAGATCGAAATGATGGACCAAACGTCAGGGTCTAAAGAAAACAGCAGGCTTAACGCCTGCTGTAATAGTGCTAGCCAGCCGTCGTTCATTCGCTATAAGTTGCCTTGAACAATTGCTCGCCTTCGACTTTGAAGTTGTTGATCATGCTTTGACCTTCTTTGCTGATCAACCAGTCGCTGAATGCTTTAGCGCCTTTGTGGTTCAGATCTGGGTATTTAGCAGGGTTGATGAGAATGACTTGGTATGGGTTGGCTAAGGTTTTACCACCATCGAAATCAACGGCAAGATCGAGCTTAGTTTTATAAGCCACGAAAGTACCACGGTCAGACAGAGTGTAACCTTGCATTTCGTTTGCCATCAGCAGGGTTTTACCCATGCCTTGACCTACTGAAGTATAACCTTTGAAGTTAGGAGTAACATTTGCCGCTTTCCATACTTCTAACTCTTTGATGTGAGTGCCTGAATTGTCACCACGAGAGATAAAAGGTACGCCTGATTTTGCCATTTTAACGAAGGCTTCTTCGGCCGTTTTGCTGTCACGGATTTTTGCTGGGTCGTTTTTAGGGCCAAGTACTACGAAATCATTTTCCATAATGCCGCGGGGCTCAACACCAAAACCATCGGCGACGAATTTAGCTTCGGCGCTAGGCGCGTGAGTCATGACTAAATCCACGTCACCTTGCTCACCTAGTTTCAGGGCTTTACCTGTACCAGTGGCGATGACTTGAACCTTGTAGCCTGATGCACTTTCGAACTTAGGTAACAGTTCTTTCAATAGGCCTGAGTTTTCTGTGCTGGTGGTGGTGGCTAACTTGATAATTTCAGTCGAGTGAGCGGGTAAAACAGTGAACATACTGGCTGCAACAACCAGTCCCAGTAATGACTTCATATGAGATTTCATGTTTAGCATGGGTACTCCTTGGCGGAAAATAGGATTCCAACTCAAATGCCTACTGAGTGGAAGGTCTCGTAAATTGTAATACGTTCGGTTGAAAGCAAGTTAGATGCCAAGCTGAGAATGCGGTCATTTTCTTCACAGCTTAACCTAATTTGTGAGCTTGATCGCAAGCTTAACAAATACTCTACAGACAAATTGTCTCAGGACAAACTTCTGATGGTTCATAGTGACCTATTCATCTATTTTCAGTGCTAGAATTGGTCGCAAATGAGTCAAAATGTCCAGAAGCAGACAATATGAGCCAGATAGATAATAACCTCAAGCCTCTTCCATCGGCAGTATCGGTACTGATTGTTGATGATGAACCCGGAATGCGGAGTTTTTTAAATAAGGCACTTTCGAAGAAATTTGCCTTAGTTGAAACGGCGGGCAGTATCGAAGATGCGGAGCAGCTGCGTAGCCGTTGCCATTTCGATTTGCTTATCGTCGACATTCGTCTGCCTGGTCGTTCGGGTATCGAATGGCATGAAGCGTTGGATGAGCAGGGGCGTCGTTCGGACATCATTTTTATGACCGGCTATGCTGACATGGAAGTCGCGATTACCGCGCTACGCGCGGGTGCTTCTGACTTCATCATGAAACCTTTCCACCTCGAACAGATGATGACTGCGGTCGATCGCTGTATCGAACGTCGCTTGCTTAAACGTGAAAACTTGATGCTGCGTCGTGAGGTTTCAATCGGTTATTCATCGACCATTATTGGCAGCAGTGAAGCCATGAAGTCGGTGAAACATATCATCGAACGTGTGGCGCCGACCAATGCCGTCGTCTTGATCCAAGGTGAGTCGGGCACAGGTAAGGAATTAGTCGCACGGCAATTACATTTGCTCAGTGGACGTCAGGGACCTTTTGTCCCAGTTAACTGTGGCTCTATCGCCCCTGAACTGCTCGAAAGTGAATTGTTTGGCCATACCGCCGGTGCATTTACGGGGGCGAAAGGCAATCGTGAAGGTTTATTCAGTTTTGCCTCGGGCGGGACGATTTTTCTCGATGAAATTGGCGAAATGCCACTGAAAATGCAAACGGCTTTACTCCGAGTATTAGAGCAAAAAGCGATTCGTCCTGTGGGCAGCGAGAAAGAAGTTAACATCGATGTGCGAGTGATCGCGGCCACTAATCGTACTCTGATTGATGAAGTGGATGCAGGGAATTTCCGTCGAGACTTATATTATCGGCTGAATGTGCTTGATATTTTAATCCCGCCATTACGTGATAGACCCGAAGATGTAGTGGAGTTAACCCATCATTTCACTCGCCAACTTGCCGCTGAATTAGGGGTAAGAGAAGTCGTGTGGAGCCATGAAGATATGGTGAAACTACAGCAACACGAGTGGCCTGGTAACATTCGTGAACTGCGCAACATGATTGAGCGTTGTATTTTGCTGGGCAAACCGCCAGCGGAATATTGGAAGCAACAGCTGAAGAGTGAGTCTTTATCCACATCGGGTTATCCATTGGATTGGCCATTGAAAGACGTGGAAAAACACCATGTGACCAGTGTTGTGGACTTACATTCTGGCAATAAGTCTGCCGCGGCGAGGGATTTAGGCGTTTCGCGTAAGACCTTAGATCGCAAGTATAAAGAGTGGTTTGATTTTAGTGGCGAACAGGAGTCATAGGGTGTCATTCTTCACTCACTTTTTTGGTGTCAGTTGGCAGCAAATGCAGGCCAAGGTGCGCTATCGCATATTAATCCTGACGTTACTGCCCATTCTACTGACACTGGTGAGTTTAGTGTTTATCACTATTTACTGGAACATCAGTTATACAGGTAAGCAGCTGTTTATGAAGGTTAAAGCTGACTTATCTGTTGCCGAAAACACTTTGCAGCAAGTGCAAGTACGCCAAGAAAAACAACTTGAACGTGTGGTGACGTCTTGGACCTTTCAAAATGACTTTAGGCCACTTTTCAGTGGTAAAGAATTAAGTGGCGAAGTCAGCTACCGAGCCAGTATTGATGCTTTTCTCCTTGAACAGAAAAAACAGCTAAATCTCGATTATCTGCGTTTAGTCAGTGTTGCCGAAGCGGCCGCAGACCCAGATTTACGCCAAATCCTTCCTAAGTTAGACGGTTTATTACCTTACTCCGGCTTGATGGTGCTGCCGCCCGAGCGTTTAGCACGTATCGACCCCGAATTGGCTATCACTGCGAGCATTCCGATAGTTGCAACCTTGCGGGCGCAGAGCCCCGTTAAAACCGTTGAAGAACGTGGTTTATTGAGCCGTAGCTTATTGCCCGTCCCTGATATGGAAGGCAAAGTGACTTGGTATCTCGATGGTGGGATCTTGTTTAATCGCGATACTCGAATTGTCGACCACATTCGTGATCTGGTATACGACAAAGGCACCTTGCCCGAGCGTTCCATCGGTACTGTGACCATCTTCTTAGATAACATCCGTATTTCCACCAACGTGCCGCTGCATTTTTATCCCACAGGCAATGAGACGCTGGGCCGCGCGCTTGGCAGTTTAGTATCGGAGGAAGTGAAAGACAAAGTGTTAACTCAAGGTGAGCAGTGGGTCGATCGCGCTTTCGTATTTAACGATTGGTTTATTTCCGCTTATGCCCCCTTGGAAGATGTTCGCGGCCAACGTGTCGGTATGATCTATACCGGCTTTTCTGAATCGCCATTTATCCATAATTATTTACTCAATATCATAGAGCTAGGCACGATTCTAATGTTAGTGCTGTTGGTCTCTGGCCTGCTGGTTTATCGCGGTGCTTATAGTTTATTGCAGCCAATTGAACGTATTCACCATGTTGTACAAGCTGTGCAGTCGGGGCGCAATATTCGTATCGGCGCCTTAGGATTAGATAGGGATAATGAGTTATCGAACCTAGCCGAGCAATTTGACAGTATGCTTGACTTGCTACAGCGTCGAAATGCCCAAATTCAAGCGGCTGCAGAACAGCTTGAAATGAAGGTTGAAGAGCGTACTCGCAGCCTGCAGGATAAAACCTTAGAGCTGCAACGTAACGTGGCATTACTAAACGAAACGCGTCAACAGCTCGTCACTAACGAGAAGCTCACTGCTCTTGGCGAATTGACCGCAGGTATCGCCCATGAAATCAATAATCCGACTGCTGTAATTCTTGGCAATATGGAATTACTGCGCTACGAACTTGGTGATAATGCTGAAGTAGTAAAAGAAGAAATTGATCTAGTCATTCAACAGGTTGGGCGGATCAGCACTATCATCCGTAGCCTGTTACAATACAGCCGACCTGGCGAATTCAACGCACCACTAGAAATGCATCCGATGACTCCTATTATCGAAGAAATGTTGGTGTTGGTGCGACATTCGATTCAAAAACAAGAAGTCGTGCTGATCACTGAGTTGAACGCCAGTTGTCCAGTACAGGTTAATCGTCCGCAGTTGCTGCAAGTCTTGATTAATCTGGTGGTAAACGCGGCGCATGCGATGGACGGTAAAGGACGTATCTGGGTGCGAACCTATGACTGGGTGCAGCAAGATATGCCGATTGGCGTCAAAATCGAAGTGGAAGATGAAGGCTCAGGGATAGCGCCAGAGCAGCTTGGACGGATATTCGACCCTTTTTATACCACACGTAAGGATGGCACTGGTTTAGGTCTTTCGCTCAGTTACGGCATTATCAAGCGGATTGGTGGCACGATAGAAGTGAGTTCAACTTTGGGTAAAGGGTCTTTATTTACCATAGGTTTGTATCATGAAGCGAAGGAAGATCAGCAAAATAATCCCTACGATGGCTTACACTTTGCGGGCAACTACAGCGATATGTCTGCAGATTAGTCTTATCCCGTTAGATAGACATTGTGTTGTATTTGGCTGATTAAGTTTGAATTAAAATATGTCGAGCGATTGCTGGCTTTGTATTATGTGGCTTTGCATTACTGATTTTTAGGCAAAAAAAAGCCGGATGATGAGTCCGGCCACAAAGAGTGTGTGTGAGCAATGTCGTGCTTGCAAACTCAGGAGCTCCATAACAACGTCGATTACCAGTCATCGTTGTTAAAGATGAGTTTTGGAACGCACGTTAACGATAATCATTCTCAATTGTGTTTGCAAGCTATTTATTGCAAAAAGTGCACATCTTTACAAATATCGTTTTGCTCTCATCCATTAACGGTTTAGATCGACTTGCACAGATACAGTTTATGATCGACTAAGCTTTTAGGATCGGCTGTCAGTTCAGTAATTAAATATTGATTACAGATCAATAAATTAAGCATCGCAGGGAAGCGGTTCAGCGTTTTCACTTGAATATGATTATATCCTTGGCGGCGCGCCCAAGTTTCTTGATATTCGAGTAGACTCTGCGCTAAGCCTAAACGTCTAAAGTCGAATGCTACTCCACCCAACCAGCTGTAAAATATGGCTTCTTCTTGCTCGTAACCCAGTTTAAAACCCGCAAGTTCACCTTCTACATATGCGACTAAGATCAAACATGTCTTGCCCTGTAAGCGCTGGTCCAACACTTCGTTTGTGAGTGGGTGATCGAGCTCAGGGATTTGTTGGCTAAGTTGGATAAGCTGAGCGGCTAACTCGGGAGTCAAACTTGACTCTGCTTTAATTTCAATAGAATACATAGTTTACTCTCATAAAAAATCAGCCCCACTCGCGCGTTAACAGGAGCAGGGCTGAGCTATTAACTGGTTAAATTATAACAGGTCTGGCCAGTTTGGTTAATTAGGAAATTGATTCTTGCGGATTGGCTCGCAAAATCTTGTCCTGTAAGACTTTTAGCAAAACACCGTATGCCGGTAGGAAAAGGCCTAAGCTCACGATTAGCTTAAAGCCGTAATCGACTGTAGCGATTTCGGGCCAATTGGCTGCCATAAAGCTATCGGAAGAGGCGTAAAAGGCGATACTAAAAAAGACTAAAGTATCGACCAGATTTCCAACTAAGGTGGAGGCTGCAGGGGCGACCCACCAAGAGCGACTGGCTCGAATACGGGCAAAAACCTTAATATCCATCAACTGACCAATCAAATAAGCCGCGAAGCTGGCAAAGGCAATTCGGAACACAAAGGTATTCCACTGTGCAAGTGAATCAGCACCTTGAAAGCTGCCTTGATGGAACATCACTCCCATCACGTAGGAAATCATCAAAGCGGGAATCATAGCTTTGAGTATGATGCTGCGTGCGGCTTGTTGGCCAAAAATACGGACAGTGAGATCTGTGGCTAAGTACACGAACGGAAAGCTGAATGCCCCCCAAGTTGTGTGGTAGCCAAACAGTTGAAATGGCAATTGTACTAAGTAGTTGCTGACGCAAATAATCAGTATGTGAAATCCTACTAATAGGAATAAAGCGCGGCGAAGCTGCGCTGTGGTTAACATTAACATATGTGGCCTTTTTAGTTGTGTAGGGCGGGGTGAGGGAACCCGCTAATATTCAATTTATTATGTTTACGACTTTATTGCCGGTGACAGCGTGCTGAAATCGGGTCGCCATTATAGTGGTCGAGTTTTAAGATGCAAGTCTGCTGTTTAAATGTGCACATAGAATGAAAACTCTTCTACACTTTGAATACGTCGAAGGAGGATAGCCATGAGACGATTTTTTGCTACTTTTTGCTTATTTTTAGCTGTGTTACCTGTATCTGTTTCCGCCGCTCAGCCGATAGTGGTCAATGTCGCAACGTCAACTTGGGAGGGATTTGCCAATCGTGATAAAACGGGTTACTACTTCGAGTTACTTCAGCGGATTTTCCCTGAGCCAGAATGGCAACTCAATGTACAGTTTATGCCTTTTGCCCGCAGTTTATATCTTGTTGAGCACAATCGTACCGATATCACGCTCAGCGTTTACAAGGGGGATATTAAAAAGGGGCTATTAACAGAGAATATGGTTGAAGTGGACTCTATCGATGTGGCTGTTACTGCCGAGGTGGCGGCAGGCTGGACTGGTATTGAAAGCCTATCCCACAAGAAGGTTCAGGCCATGCTTGCCTACAGATACAATATGCTGACACCTGTGCCTATGTATTACGAAGAAAGTAGCGATATGTTGACTATGCTCAATAGCTTAAATGCTGGACGTATAGATGCCGTGCTAGATTACAAACCTAATTTACTTACGTTTGTTCCTAAATTAAAGGCGCCACAAAATTTTGTGATTATTCAAGGTGTACTCAAGGCCGAAACCTATTTTGTTTTCGCTAACACCGAGAAAGGCCAGATGTTGAAACAGCATTTTGACCTTGCACATAAGCGCTTAATCGATTCGGGTGAACAGGACAGGCTTTACCTTGAAACGATTGAAAAACGAAGGGCTGATGGCGCTGAATAGTCTTAATGTTTACTAGGCTTATTACATTTCGAATAAAATCGACATTATGGTTGCGAGTTTATTTTCAAGCTCTTGCCACTCAGCTTCGGGCTCAGAACCTGCAATAATTCCCGCCCCTGCAAATAGGTTAATCCGACCGGGTTCGATCAGCGCACTGCGGATCGCTACCGAAAACTCACTCTCATATTTATTGAAATAGCCGCAGGCACCGGCGTACCAACCGCGAATATAACCTTCACGTTGACGAATAAAGTTTAGCGCTGAATACCGCGGCAAGCCGCCAACTGCAGGAGTAGGATGCAGGGCTTGTAACAGTTGGAAATCATTCACGCCCGGTTTCAATTCGGCTCGAATTGCACGGTGTAAATGTTGAATATGGTTCAGCTTAAAAATAGTCGCTAATTCATCGGCGCCAACATAATTGCTCAGCGGCGTGAGCATATTCACTATGTGACTGCGAACAAGTTGGTTTTCAACGCTATTTTTGTTGTCTTCTAATAAAGCGTTCGCCAGCGCAATATCTTCTTCTTGATTGAGACCGCGTACCGTTGTACCAGCAAGTGCCTCGGTAAATAGCTCCTGCTGACGGCGGCGGAATAAACGCTCTGGTGAGCAAGAGATAAAAGTGCGATCTGGGCTAAATTGAAAGCCAAACTGGAAACTATTGGGATTACGGCCCTGCCAGCAAGCCAGCACCATCCAAGGATCGATAGGTTCGTTGACTTCAAGTTGTGTTAAGCGGGATAACACGACTTTTGGGGTATCTTGATTGAACTTAGGATCCACCACTTGCTCGACTAATGTCTTCCAACGTTCAAAATCAGGTTTGTCACTGCGCCCAAGTGGAACGATCTTTTTAGGTGGCGAGAGTGGCTTAGCAGGCATGACGGCTTCGATAGCGCCGATGGCCTTATCTATCTCGGTATGGTGATCATTATCAGCAAAATTAAGATTCACTAATAGGCTAAATTTGTTACCACTGCGTCTAAATTCAATGCGCGGCAGGATAAAGCGGCTATTACCGAACTCAGGCCAAGACTCTATAGTGCGATCGAAGGCAACACCGCCATAGTAGCGAATATTCTGATTCGTCGATAAGGCTCGCTGCTCTTGGT
Source organism: Shewanella sp. NKUCC05_KAH (assembly GCF_019345585.1). NCBI lineage: Bacteria > Pseudomonadati > Pseudomonadota > Gammaproteobacteria > Alteromonadales > Shewanellaceae > Shewanella > Shewanella sp. NKUCC05_KAH. The sequence goes on along the minus strand of NZ_JAHKQZ010000012.1, from coordinate 115,941 downwards.
AGGCCATGGCCAGTTGCTGATCATTGATTCCGGTTTCAAATCTAAAGTCTTTGCACGCCCCTATCGCCGCGACTTCTTCGATTCTGTCGCGCCCATGCCAGTAGATCCTTGGGTATTGAGTCTGGGATGCCAGCCATGAAATTAAAGGCATAGCGACAGTGTTTAGTGACAACTGCACTATCGGTTCCGTCGGTGGAACTTGCTTTAATTGAATGAGTTTGTCGATGAGAGACTTAAGGTCTTCAGACAGGGCATGAACGGGCAAATAGAACTCCAAAGATAACGGATGAAGGCGAAAGCTGAAGGTCACTCTGTCAGCGTCAGTAAATTCGACTCAGGTTAATGTCCTCTTTTACAAGCCATTTACCTGTAGTGATTTTAGTCTGTAAATAAGAATCTTTCGCTCAAATTAAAGGCCACGGTCGAGTGTGTCAAGATGTAAGGCCCTATCGTGTGACTTTCGCCATAGTCTCATTTTACGCTGATAAAAAATGTGACTTGAGTGGGTCTTTTTGTCGGGCAAGTCACCCTCGGTGGACATTTTGTCTCTTAGTCGCTAAATGTACTTTCCCTTTGTCGTAATTAGTCGATCTAGGTTGGTTTTTAAACGTTTTTCGGTTGAGACAGAATAATCGCGGTCCACAATAGCTGGCACATCTTAAATTTTCTACGTGACAAGTTAGATGCCTATTAACGTATGACTCGGCGTGGGAATGAAAAGACGACTAGGGTGAAGCCTTGTCATAGGCTGTTCGTTAGATCTTTATAGGCAGATATAGCATGAAACTCTTAGATCTCGAAGGCGTTAGCTTCAACTATGGCAGCCAGTTACCGACGGTATTGCAGGAAGTTAACTTGGCTATTGGCACTGGCCAATGTCATTGCGTGAGCGGTCCTACGGGCTCAGGAAAATCGAGTCTGCTAAACCTACTGGCGGGCGTGTTAAATCGCCCGCATGAAGGTGACATCTGGCGTTATCCTCAATTGGTTACGGGTCTGGTAATGCAAGACCCACAAACTCAGCTACTAAGGCAAACTGTTGGTGCCGAGGTGGCTTTCGCCTTAGAAAACCTCGGTATTCCCGCCGAGCAAATACTACCTAAAGTACAATTAGCACTGCGGCGCGTGGGCTTGTATCTGCGCCTCGATACCCAAGTCAGCACGCTTTCCCTCGGTCAAAAATATCGCTTAATGATCGCCGCCCAACTAGTATCAGAGCCGCATTTACTGCTGCTCGATGAACCTTGGGCACAACTCGATGATCACGGTGTGAGTGAGCTGCTGGTCGTGCTTCGCAATCTTATCCAAGATGGTATGGCGCTAGTATTGGTTGAGCATAACGCTTCGGCATTCGCCGAGATTATTCAGCATTATTGGCAGTTAGAGGCTGGCAAGTTGTCCGAAGGCATCTATACCGTGAGCGATGCGCCGCAAATTGAAGCGCCTGCGTGGCGAAATCAGGCTAAGTTTGAGCATTTAGGTAAAGTCTTAGTCAGTGCCGAAGCCTTTGATTTTGGGTTCGATGCTTGTCCCACGTTATTTGCGTGTCCACAAGGATTCCAATTGCAGGCGGGGGAGATAGTGACCTTAGTGGGCGACAACGGCTCTGGTAAAACGAGTCTATTGAAAACCATAGCGGGTGTGCACAGTTTAAGGCAGCGTCTTCCCCTTAAAGTGCTAGGGCGAAGGCCTAAATTGGGGATTTATGGCGCGGAATTGGGACTGTTGATGCAAAGGCCGAGTCGACAATTATTCGAGTCTAACGTGCTAGCCGAAATGCAGTTTAGCCTTAGGCGCTTTGAACTCCCCAAAGAGCGAGCGGTGCAAATGTTGGACGAGTTGGATTTATTTAGCTTAGCCCATCTGTCGCCCCACAAATTATCTTACGGCCAACAGCACTTGATTGGCTTAGCGTCACTTGCCTGTCTACGCCCTAAGGTGCTGCTTTTGGACGATCCATTGGCAGGGATGGATAAGCATTACTACGGCAAAGTGTGGTACTTGCTAAAGCGGTTAAGCTCCCAAGGTTGCGCTATTTTGCTCAGCACTCACAGAAGCATTGAACACAGTGCTGTGTCACGGCAACTGAGTTTACGTAATGGTTTATTGGTGGAAGAGTCAACTGAAATGGCTGAGCGTTATGTGGGGTAGTTGTGAGCTTTTCGCGCGTGAGGGTCGCAGGTTTTGAATGCCTAGCCCTTAGGCATTTGTTGAAATAATGAGAGATTGAAATGGGTCTAATCGACACCTTAAGCTCTGATTTCATCGTATCTTGTTTAAGCCCCTTTATTTACCAAGAAAGTCTATGGTGATTTTCTAATCCTCGTCTTAGAATGCCCCTCACGTCTGTTCTATAATAATCAAAAATAACAACAGAACATTTGAGCGTAAGTCGCTTTAATGTCGTATGGTTAAGTTGATATTTTATTCAGGCACATCATCCTTGGGGTTGTAGATATGAGTGAGTCGGCAGAATCAGTTGAACTTATCAAATTACCAGTGTCACAGCTGACATTGGGTATGTTTGTCAGTGCCATAGACAAAAATGATAAAGGTCAACTTGCTATTGCAAATGCAGGACAAATTAAACACAAGGATGCGATTTTAAAGTTAGCTAAAAGTGGTATTAAATTTGTTTGGGTAGACGCTGATCGTTCGGCTGAACATTGTGGGTTAAAGAAAAAAATCACTAACGATAATCAAACTGACAATAAAAAAGCGCTCATTAGCCGCGATAAGCAACAAGCTCAAGCTAAAGTCATGCTTACCGAAGCGAAAGACCTCATTCGTAAAGTCTTATCTGAGACCTTCGAAGGTAAAGCCATCGAAGTTGCCCCCTTCGAAGCGTTGGCCGATACCATGATAGAGTCAGTGATGTTGGATGCTGATGCGCTTAAATGTATGTCTGCACTCCGTTCAAAAGATGCCTATCTACTTGAACATTCAGTGAATGTCGCCTTTCTACTGGTTACCTTTGGTAAATACTTAAAGCTAGATCGCGTCATGTTACGGGAAATGGCGGTCGGCGGGATTTTGCACGATATTGGCAAGATTAAAGTCGACAATAAAGTGCTGCATAAGCCGGGCAAACTGACGCCGGAAGAGTTCGAACATATGAAGCTGCATCAAGTGTATGCGCTTGAAATTATGAACGAAACTACTGGTCTGTCGCAGATCAGTAAAGATATCTGCTTAATGCACCACGAAAAATTAGATGGCAGAGGTTATCCAAGGGGTTTGAAGGGTGATGAAATCCCCCGCCATGGCCGTATGAGTTGTATCGTTGATATCTTCGATGCTTTGACAGCGACGCGATGTTATAAAGAGGCGATGAGCCCTGCCGCGGCCTTTAAAATTTTACTCAGTCTAACGCCATTCCATTTGGATCAAGAATTGGTCTATGAGTTTATTCGTTGTATTGGTGTTTACCCTGTGGGTTCCTTAGTTGAATTGTCGGATGGTCGTGTTGGTATTGTTTGGGCCTCGAAAGATAGGGATGCGCTACATCCAATCGTAAAGTGTTTTTATTCTTTAAAAGTAAAACGTTACACTGATGTCGCTATGGTGGATTTATTAAAATCTGAACTTTATATTGAACGCGGTGTGTCACCGAGTACATTAGATATCGATCCGACGCCTTTCTATTAATCTTCAAATCCTACCTTAAATGCCGGTCATCTGAGTCGATGGCTGGTGTGAATGATTGCAGAGCCTGCGCTAAAAACCGTAAACTGAAAGTATTTATCTGGTCGAGCAATGCTATGAACAGTGCTATGAAATCTCTATTTCCTATTTTTATCATTATCTTATCCTTGGCTTTGTTAATCCCTGGGGTGACTCAACCTATTTTGAGTATCAGCGGCAGTATCGATAAGGCCAAGCTGGCGGAACAAGGCATAGAGCAAGTTGCCCAAAGATTTGATGAGGACTCTGGGCGTGACAGTGCCCGCGGCATGTTAAGCATGGTCAGTGGGTTGCTTGGGTTTAATAGCCTTAAGGGCGAAGTCGAAGTGTTGCAGAAAACCCGCAGTATTTGGGGAACGGTAACCGAACTTTATCACTCTGGGAATGAGCTCGTCGCGGGATTAGTCATGTTATTCAGCGTGGTGGTGCCTGCCTTAAAGTTGAGTTTAATGCTGGCACAGCAATGTGTTAGCTCGATTGGCCTGAAGCTGAGGATTAATGCCGTCGTCAATGCACTCGCCAAGTGGTCGATGGCCGATGTGTTTGTGGTAGCGCTGATCATCACCTTTATGGCGGGGAACGCCTCAGGTGGCATGGGGGAAATGTTAAAAACACAGGCGCAATTTGAAAACGGTTTTTACTTCTTTACTGCTTACTGCATTTTATCGATTCTGAGTGGTTTTTTAGTGCGGCGTCCAACGCCAATTTTGTAGCTATTTTATAAGGCATCCCGACCTTAGCGATAAGGTCGGGATGCCGAGATTTAACCGCTCAGCGAGTTAGGACAGAGTACCATTTTGATAAATGGGCATAATCCAATAGCGACAGGGATTATGTTTGCAGACCAAAGCCAGCGCCGCGAGTAGCGCCGCTTGTTGTGCAGCGGGGTGCATGATTTCGAATTTGCAAAACTCCCGATAACCTTCCACTTGTTCCTTGATATTAAAATGGCTGTGTTCACGGCTAAAACCACAAATATTCCCTAGGCTAAAACCCGATAGAAACTCCAACTCTATCAAGGTATCGACTATGTCGTCCTTAATATCATTTTGGGCGATCAGTACTAACAGTTGTTCTGTGCTCATTTACGTTTCTCCAGCCAAAAATACAGAATTGGCAGTAAATACAGTGTGGTAATGGTTGAAGTGAGCAGGCCGCCAATCACCACAATCGCTAAAGGTTTTTGAATTTCAGCCCCAGGACCTGAGGCAAACACTAGCGGCATAAGACCAAACATGGCCGTTGTCGCCGTCATCAAAATGGGGCGTAAACGCCGCGCCGCACCTTGTTCTACCCGTTCGCGCAGATTACTGAACATGTGCTTGGTTTGTTCGTAATAGCTGACCATCACCACGCCATTGAGCACAGCAACCCCAAGTAGGGCGATAAAGCCAACCGAGGCGGGCACGGACAAATATTCCCCCGATAAATACAGGCTAACTATGCCGCCCATCATAGCGAAGGGAACGTTGGCGAGGATTAAGCCCGCTTTGGCAAGCGAGCCAAATGTCGTAAATAAAATCAGGGTGATCAGTGCGATAGCAATGGGGATCACTAGTAGTAAATTGCTGGTGGCCCGCTGTTGGTTTTCAAATTCGCCACCAAAACTCACGCTATAACCGCTCGGGAGTTTGATTTCCTGCGCAATTTTAGCGTTGAGCTCTTCTACAAAACTCACGATATCGCGACCTTGCACGTTGGTGGTTATCACTGAAAAGCGATTCCCTTGCTCACGCTCGATAAGGATGGGGCCTTGCTTATAGCTTAAGGTGGCGACATCACTTAGGCGTTTTAAGGAGTGATCTGGCATCACCAGTAACTGATTTTTAAGCTCATTGATGCTGCTTAAGTGGCTCTGATTGTTAGCAATCAGCACGGGGGTGCGCTTTTTACCTTGTAGCACTTCGGTCACGATTACGCCTTCGAGCTGGCTTTTCAGGTAGCGGGCAAACTCCATGGTGCTCATGCCAAAGCCACGGGCGAGCTCGTTATCTAAGGTGAGGTTGATAAAAGGGCTGCCTTCGATCATCGCCATTTTCACATCGACGCTGCCGCTGGTGGCATTAACCAGCTGTTGGATTTGGCTCGTGAGCTGACCTAAGGTGTCGATATCATTACCAAAGACCTTAATCGCCACGTCGCCAATGCTACCGGTGAGCATTTCGGACACGCGCATTTGTATCGGTTGAGTGAAGTTAAAATTAACGCCGGGATAGTCCAATAACACAGTGCGGATCGCATCGATAAGCGCTTCTTTATTTGCAAAGCGCCATTCGCTGCGGGGCAGAAGTTCTAAGAATACATCGGTTTCATTGAGCCCCATGGGATCTAAGCCGATTTCATCCGCGCCAGTACGCGCCACCATTTGTTTGATTTCAGGAACTTTAGCCAGCAAGGTTTGCTGAATTTGCTTGTCGATGGCAATCGAAGCTTCGAGTGAAATCGATGGGGATTTCTCCAGCTGCAGGATAATGTCGCCTTCATCTAAGGTTGGCATAAAGGTTTTTCCCACTAACCCGAACAGCCCTAGGCTGACGATAAGCAAGCTAAAGGCGATCACTATAAAGCGTTTTTGATGGCTAAACGTGCCCTTGAGACTGGCCAGATAAAGCTGTTTAAGCTTTTCAATCGCCTTAGGTTCCTTGGCGGCTTTTTCGTTGACGAGATAAGAAGCGATAACCGGAATGACAGTTAACGACAACACTAGCGCCGACAGCATGGCAAACACGATAGTGACCGCAACTGGGGTAAAGAGTTTGCCTTCGAGCCCGCTCAAGGTCAGCAAGGGCGAGAACACTATCATGACGATCACTGTGCCCGACACCACGGGAATGGCAACGTCTTTAGTCGCGCGAAAAATCAAATGCAGCCGCGGCAATCTCTGCTTAGTAGCGATGAGATTCACCATGTTTTCGACTACGACCACAGATGAATCCACTAACATGCCGATGGCGATAACTAGCCCGCCTAGGCTCATTAAGTTTGCAGAAAGATTAAAGTAATCCATCATCAAAAACGTCATCAACGCGGCAAGAGGCAGCGAGAGTGACACGACCAATGCGGCGCGCACGTTGCCTAAAAATAGCGCCAGCAAGATGATCACGAATACTACGGCTTCGAACAAGGCATTGGAGATGGTCTCAATCGCGGTATTGATCAGATTCGCGCGGTCGTAAAAGGTGTTGATCTGGCTGCCTTCTGGCAAGGTTAGGCTGATTTGATCGAGTTTCTCTTTAATGTTTTTGACTACTTGTGCGGTATTGGCGTCTTTCAGGGCGATGATCAAGGCTTCGGCAGTTTCGTTGCCATCTTTAGTGACTGCGCCATAGCGGGCTAAGTGGCCAATTTGAATATCGGCTAAATCCTGCAGTCGATACACTCTGGCATCATCGGCCTTGATCACCAATTGTTTGAGCTCGTCGATATCATCGATGCGACCTTCGGCGCGTACTATGATGGTATCTGTACCAATCGTGAGCTTGCCCGCACCTTCGTTGTGATTATTCTCCACTATCGCCTGTTGCAGCGCCGCAAAACTTACGCCTGCGGCCGCCATAGCCGCAGGTTTGGGGGTCACACTAAAGCTTTTGGCATAGCCACCGAGGATATTCACATCGGCGACACCTGCAACGGTGCGTAGTAGCGGACGGATTTCCCATTCGAGTAATTGACGCCTTTCCATCAGTGATAGATTGGGATTTTCGAGTGAAAACATAAAGATTTCGCTGAGTGGCGTACTCATAGGCGCTACGCCGCCCGTCACACCTTCAGGGAAACTGTCCCACACGGCGGCGATGCGTTCACTCACCTGCTGGCGCGCCCAATAGATATCTGTGCCTTCGTCAAAATCTAGGGTGATATCGCTGATGGCGTATTTAGTGGTTGAGCGCAGAATCGATTGATGGGGAATACCTAACAGTTCGGTTTCAATCGGCACGGTAATTTGCGCTTCGATTTCCTCCGGCGTCATGCCGGGCGCCTTGAGGATAATCTTCACTTGGGTGGGCGAAATATCGGGAAAGGCATCCAAGGGAATGGAAAACCAGGCTCGCGCTCCCGCTAACATGATGATCAGCGCCACAATCAGCACAAATAAGCGCTGCGTAAGCGAAAAGCGGATGACTGAGGTCAACATCTTATTCGCCTCCTAAGCCAAGCATTATGCCTTTGACTGCAGCAACTGACTGGGATAACACTTGGATTTGGCTGAGTTCTTGATCGCTTTCAACGATATATTGCTCTGGGGTTGAGCCAAGAATATTGATTGTAATCGAGGTGAGCGTGTCGGCGGTTTTAGTGAAGACTTGGCTGTCTTGCTCCCAACTAAAAACACTATTTTTAGGCAATAAATACACCGCCTTTTGATACTCGGGTATCACAGTGATCTGTTGTCCTAACAGTAAGTTACACTCCTGCGGTACGGGTGATGACCAAGCGGTCACAAACGCACCTTCGGCGATGGCCGACACGGACTCAATGGCGATATGACACTGATTGATATTCACCGCCGAGAGCGAATGTGACTGACTCATTGGCACACTGACCTTGACGCGAATGCTGTCGCTGGGCACCAGTGAGAATAGCTGTGAACCCGCCATATAAGGTCCATTCACTTGGTTGAGTTTAACGATCCCCGCCACTGGCGTGCCTACCACTAGGGAGTCTGTGGTGGCATCTGTGCTTTTGACTATCTCCATAAAATGCTGCATGTGCTCGTATTCGAGGTGAGTGCTGAAGTAGTCTTGGCTGATCTCTTGCCATTTTTCTGCGCTGATACTGCCATTGTTTAATAAGGGTTTATTGCGCTCATAACGGCTTTTGGCCAGTTGATATAAGCTGCTGGCGGCTTCGACTTGGGCGAGGTAGTGGAACACTTCTGACCCTGTCAGTTTGACAATCGCTTGGCCTTTAGTGACGAGCTGGCCTTGGCCGACGAGGAAGCTGATCTGCTGGATATTCTCCGGCGTGCTGATCCAATAATCGTTACCGGGGAGGATTTCAACCTGCGCGGGCAATGGGCTGCCCTCATAACTGGCGACTTTCTGTGGTTGTACGTAGCTCAGGTCTAAATTACCGAGGGAGCTTATCGTTAAGGATTCAGCCTGCACTAAAGTGGCAACACTGGCGGATAAACAGAAAAGGCATGCGCCGTACTTGGCCATCATAATGAAATTCCTAAGGCTTGCAGTTGTTGGGAGTGCAGTTGTTGCTGCGCGACTTGGTTCAGTGCTAAGCGGGATTCGGTATCGAGGGCATCCATATAGCGGCGTAGCCAGACTTCGTAGCTAACTTGATTTTGGTCTTTGACCTTGGCCAGCTCTTCAGTGATGGTGCGGCTAAGGTGTAAGGCTTGAGTTAGCAATGTCTGTTGGTCGAGTAAGTTTTGTTGCTGTTGTTCTAGCTTTTTAAGCTGAGTTTTCAGTTCGATATAGGTACGGTCGAGGTTGAGCGTGTGCTCGGTATTGGCTTGTTGCCATTGGGATAATTCGGTTTGTGATAGGGCAGAACCTAAGGTCAGTGGTACAGAAACGGCGATGCCAAGCTGTTGATCATCGACTTGATTATCGGCGGTATTTTTGGCCGTGAGTGAGACTGCCCAAGGATCGTTATTCCCCGCTTGCTGACTCTGGATGATCAACAGCTGTTGCTGTTTCTGCAGGCTCAATAATTGCCATAATGGATGTTGCGCGAGCATGTCATTGGATTGGTTGTTGGCAGAAAGTGGCCGCGCGGTTTCGGCTATGTTCTGCGGTATTTGCTCTTGTCCGGTGAGTTGTTGATAGAGGGCAAGCGCCTCAGCCTGTTGCTGGTTAAGGTCGACCCGCTCCAGTGCAATATCCACCAGTTCGCGCTCTAACAAGAGAATGTGGGCAATCGGCAGTTCGCCCGTATCTGTGAGTTGCTTTTGCTGACTATGAAGCTTGTCGAGTAATTGGCTCTTGCGATCTAATTGGGCCAGTTTCACTGCAGCAAGACGATGTTCCCACAGGCTTTGTCGCAATAATCCCGATAAATACAGGCCTTGCAGCGCGGCTTGTTGCACCTGAATGCCTTGGGTGAGTTGTTTAATTTGCTTATCGCTGCTGTGCAAAGCAGGGGATTTTATTGGCAAATTGAGTGAGAGTTCCTGCTCGTAGCTGTTACCATTATCTAGGCTACCTAAGTGACTCAAGCTAATGCTCGGCAGGCCATTGAGCCAAGATGAACTGCTTAAGCTTATTTGTGATTGCGGTAACTGGCCGCCCGATTGAGATAGAGAATGTAATCTTGCTTGGCTGGTGGTGAGTGCTTGAGATAGCTCGGAATGCGCGGCGTGGCACAGGAAACTGCTGCTGACTAAGGTCGCCAACAGACATAACTTGATACAAGACGTACTGACAGACATAGGACGATTCTATGGTAATAAAGTGTGCTGTCAGTGTAGGGATTGGTGGGCGAAAGTCGTGGGGGACATGTATCATAAAACCGTCTATGGTACATATGTCCCATAAATTAATGGGTTGATTTTGCTTTTATTTAGGAGTTTTTCGATGAAGGATCTTGTCATTATTGGTCTGTTGGCCTTGATCATATGCTTTAAGCTTTTTGACATCACTTCCGACATTCAATTGGGCATTCCCCAATGGCATATTGTGCAGGAAGCCATGTTATTAGTGCTCACTGTGATTGGTGCCATGTACTTAAGTTATGACCTTATTCGTCGCTCCCGCGAAGTGAAAGCGTTGGCTAAACGGTTGGAGCATGCGGATAAAAAAATCGACAATATGTCGACGCAAATGCGCTCTGCCAGACAAGAATATAGCCAAGCGGTGTCGCAGCAATTCGAGACTTGGGGCTTTACTAAGAGTGAGCAGCAAGTGGCATTTTTATTACTTAAGGGCTTAAGCTTTAAAGAAATTGCCGAAGTGCGCCAGACTAAAGAAAAAACCGTCAGACAACAGGCATCGACCATTTACAGTAAAGCGGCAGTCGATGGACGCCATACTTTTTGCGCTTGGTTTATGGAAGATTTTATTCAAGAACATAATCAAGATCTTGCTGCGAATGAAGCAGCATCAAGCCCTAAGGCGGCTTAATCAACGCAGGATTGGCTTAGCTGTTATAGCTATTTGTTATTGAAAATCGATATTTGCTGAGTTTTTAGTTCTAAACAATAATGAGCATCCCCTAAGTTTGCAGGAAGATGCAATTGAAAAACTGGTTGATTATCGTGTTTTGCCTGATTGCCTTGGTCGCTTCGACGCAAACCACAGGACTCGTGCGCTCACTTATCGAATTCTCCGCCTTTGTTGGTGTTCTCTACTGGGCTTGGCGAATGAAGCTGACGGCAGAGTAGATTGGTTTTGAGTTAAATCTTAGCTATTGAAAATAAAGAATATACACTAAAGACGTGATACCAATCGCTGCCCACAGCATCACCCCAAGCAACAAAGGTTTGGGGCCACTCGCCCGCATTTTCTGCACTGTAATTCCTGCACCAATCAAAAACAAACACAGGACTAATGCCCGTTTCGACACCATAAATAAGGTGTCATAAACAGCGTGGAATTGTGGCAACCAATGGGCCACGGCAATGGCTAAACAATAAAAACCGATAAAATACGGCAGGTTAAGCTTGCGCTTATCGCCACCAAACAACATAGCGCTGACCAATGCGATCGGGATAATCCACAGGGCGCGGGCGAGTTTTATAGTGGTTGCGGTTTTTAAGGCTTCATCGCCGTAGGCCGAAGCCGCGCCGACAACCGACGAAGTATCGTGGATGGCGATGGCACTCCACACGCCAAAATCGTATTGGCTCATATTGAGCAAGTGGCCGAGTGCAGGGAATAAAAATAGCGCGACTGAATTGAGCACAAATACGCAGGCTAACGCAGTGGCGGTTTGATCGTTACGCGCATTGATGGCCGGAGCGACTGCGGCAATGGCGCTGCCACCGCAAATAGCGGTACCAGAGGCGATTAAGTGGCCCGTGACATGATCAAATTTCAGGGCGCGGGTGAGCACAAACCCTAAGCTGAGGGTGAAAAAGATTGAGCCAACAATCAGGCCGAAGTTGTGGGTGCTCGCCTCGATCGCCGCGTTTAAGTTAATCCCAAACCCTAAGCCAATGATCGAATAAGACAGGAGTTTTTTGGTAAGTGCAGCGATATTCCATTGCACTGGCACCCAACCAAGGCTGGCTAAGGTAAAACCGAGCACTAGCGCCATAGGCGATGAGATAAAAGGCGCGAGGCATAACAAACCCGCACAGATGAAAACGATGCGATGAGTCTTATTATCTTGCTGTGATGTCGATGAAGAATTCATAACGCCTTAGGCTCGAGCGATTCGGTTTATCGTTCCAACCACAGATCTTCACATTAAGCGACGGATACAAAATGGCGGTCAATTGGATTGATCATGGAGACAGATGCAAGAGGGCATTATAACTGTGTGTATGAGCCTCAATAAAATCAATTAAACTTATCTAGTCAGTCAGTTTTATTGACTATCAGAGGATTGTGCAAAGCAGGAGGGTAAATTGAAGAAGATGAACTGAGCTCAGTTCATCTCCTTGGCGAAATTGTAAATGGCTAGATTATAAAGAGTGAAATTATAAATTTACGATACTTTTCAAGTTGTAATCGCTGCCATCCTTTGCGGTAAACAACTTATCTTGGGTGTCGTTGGCGCTGGACATTCCCGCATGTAATAGGCTGAGCCAATGGCGCGATGCGGCAGAACGTGACTCTGGTGTTCCGACTACCATGTTTAATGACGTTCCGATTTGGATATCTTCCAGATTGGCAACGTCTCTCGCACCTATCATGCCACTGCGGTCGAAACTGAGTTCAACGTGGCAACCTAGGTCCTGTAACACTATGGCGCAAGGCGCATCTTTAGTGCCGTTAAAGGCCACAAACTGTTTTGGCTGACGTAAACCACTGTGGCTGCCGTCGGCAAAAAAGGCCAACAGGTGTTGATAGTAAACCACATAGCTGCTCACATCTTGGTGTGAACCAGAGTTAAGTGGAAAGAGGCGGTCGAGGAATTGTTTCGCATTAGCGATCTTCTCGTGCTCGGCGACATTCACTTGGGCCACGGCTAGCACTTCTTCTGCGATGAGGCTGTTTAGATTCGGTTGGATCTGGTTGCTCTTGATAATTGACATATTCATCGCTTGTTCCTCTCACTCTTTCAATTTAAAAAAATTCAGGGTTTTGATTTAACTTTTGGCTTATCAAAGTTTGTCTTCAATTTGGTTTGTCCGCTTTGAGTGCTTAGCCACTTTTAGTGGGAGTGGTTAAGCATTTCTTGTACTGGAATGGCTTAGCTTGTTCGCATTAGCCTTTCCTTGATTGCTTGATTTGTAGTCTAGTCTTTTTTTGACTACAATTTCACAATAAAAATTTTACACTGTGAATTTTACAAAATGCGCAATGACCAGAGCTTGATGAGAAAATCACATTTCCTAGGCACAAAAATACGTAACCTACGGAAACGTAATAATTTAACGATGGAAGATTTGTCGGCACGATGCATTCGAGTCGACGCGGGAAGTGCGCCCTCTGTGTCATATTTGTCGATGATCGAACGTGGCAAGCGTGTGCCGAGTGCAGGAATGCTGGCAGTGATCGCCGCGGTTTTTCAAAAAGACGCCGAATGGTTCTTAGACGATGTGCCTGAAGAAAACGCCATTACGCCAGACAAGGGCCGACGTGGCGGCATAAGCGGTATGGCGCTCGAACCCAGCTTTTTGTTTTCCAATGATATTTTACAAATAGCGATACCTGAGATGCTGTCGCAAACAGGGATCTCAGGTCGGCAGTTTGCCCATTTATTGATCCGCGCCCATCAAGAACATCATCAAAATCATTTCCCTGATCTTGAACGTGCCGCCGAAGAAGTCGGCCTCAAACGTATGCCCTTATCTCTGGACGATATGCTGGATATCGCTAAGGGAATGGGATTAAAAATCAAGTGGATAGACAGTACGCCGCAGGAAGTTATCGATGAAATGGGCGTGAGTTCGCGTCAGTTGGTCACCTCATTTATTGAGCCGCCGAGCACGATTTATGTAAATAAAATCCTCAAAAATCGCCCCAACAGACTCAAATATGATTTAGCCGTGCACATAGGTCATTGCGTGTTGCACAACAAGGACGGCCTCAAGAGTGTGATGATCTCAGGCCGCAAATTAGAAGTGGATGAAGAGGCGGGTATGCAGTCCAATACCTTGAACGCGCAGGATATCTTGCATGCGTGGCGCGATTTTGAATCGAGCTTCTTCGCCGGTGCGCTGCTGTGCCCTAAAGTGCCTTATCGCCAATTACTCGACCGCCACGGTTATGAGATTGAAGTACACAAGCAACTGCAAGTGTCAGCCTCAGTCGCCATGCGGCGCATGACAGTGGTCTCTCCTTATCCCCATTGGCATTATTTCGACGCTTACGCGCCGGGCAAACTCAAAGCCGTTTACCGTGGTAACGGTATTCCACTGCCTTGGGGCAATATGCGACTAGTGGAAGACCCTTGTCAGCATTGGGCCGTCTTTAGGATGATCAGCGAGCCGACGGTCGGCACTTCGGCACAGATTTCGATTTTAAACGTCGGCAACGAACCCCGCATTTACTGCTGTGAGTCAATTAAAGTCGAAGACTCGGCTGGCAACCCGCATGTGCTCTGCGCTGGTATCGATTTGAATCCAGCGATTGAAGCCCAAGGTAAAGATGCCCTGTCTATCGCCCACGATTTGAAGAATGCCTGTGTCGCCAGCGGCGGTTCAGTCACTATTCCCAAACACATTAAAAGCGATCTGGTGAGCGTCGCAAAAATCCTCAATATCAACTGGATAGAGCGCGGGATCAAAAATGACGCCCGCCTTATTTGCTCTCGCGGCGCCGTATGCCCACGTCAACCCAGTTGCTATCAAGCAGGTAAGTCACAGTGCGATGGTACTGAATAAAGTATCGCAGATGGGATTGATGTTAAGCACTCTCACTTCAGTGACTCGCCATAAACTCGTCCCTGAGGGCTCGATGGCGGCATCCATGCCGCCAACGGTCACTGCCATGAGAGTGCTTAATTTAGTTGATCGCTTAACACTGTTGATGTTTCTTAAGGTTAAGTTTTAGCTTTGAAATTTCCATTTATTGTCTTTTGTTAACTATGGAGTTATTAATATATTCTATTTTTCTAGTTAAATAATTAATGAAATTATTCTGATTTTTATTAATAAATCAAGAGTATATAATGTAAGTTACTATTTTTAGAACCTATGCACATGGAGGTATAAAATGCTAAATTTTCCAGTGTACCAAGGTAAAGCTGTTGCTTACCTTGACCAGAATATCCTCGATGTGTTTGTAAAGTACGGCATGATAGATTTCGCATATATGCTAAAAGAAAACTATCAGATTGTTTATTCGGATGAGACACTAAATGAGATAAAACGGTCTGGAGATTATGCAAATAAATTTCTGGATGTGTTAAACGAATTAAATGTATGCCACCTCAAACAAATGGTGATAAATTCATTTGAACTAACTGATAAAGTTACTATTTCTATAAAAGATTCATATTTAGCTTACAAGGAATATTGTGATCAATTACCTTTGTACCAGGAATTGCTTGGTTCAATGATGCAAACAGTTTTCAAAATATATGGTGGTCGAAAAGGTGATAACTTTGAAGAGATTAATAGTGAGTTGCTAGGAGCTTTTACTAATCTCATGGTTCATCTTCATGAGCAAGTTGATACTCTCAAGGATATTGGCCCTAATTTAGCCTATATAATTAAAGATACTGCAAAAGTATCCATGGAACATATGGAGATTGTTCTTAAAAAATCAGCATCTTTGATGTCATCAAATGTGAACGATGAGGAGAACTGGTCCGGAGTAAGAGACTTCAGAAACGCCATGAATATTGGTCCAGTGGAGTTAAATAATATATCGCCTCCAAATGTTCTTGAAAAAATATGGGATTTATACAAGGACAAAGAAGAGTATAAAAATTTAAATTGGACTGTAGATGATTTCTTTTTCATCAAAGCAAACCTTATTTACCCTGAAAAATCATATTTTGATTTTCAGAAGGTTACCTGCATATACAATCATCTCAATGTTATTGGTTATCATCCAGATTCTAAAACTTATAAAGAGCGCCGCTTTACCGCTGCACTTAGTGATCAAGGGCATGCATCCATAGCTTCATTCACAGACATAATTTTCTCAAGAGATGAAAGCTTTGTTAAAAAAACAAGAGCTGCATATGAGTACCTTGGAATTAAAACAGAGGTAATATTGGTTACTTTAGATTTAAGAAATGAACCGTAAACTATTTAAGAGTAATTTTTAATGCGTGACACTTTGTCTTAATTGATCTAGTTGCTTAAGATCATTGTGCAAGTTTATAAATGTTGTTACTCATAAAGGGCTTTTGAGCGATGACCATTATAACTTCATTGAGAATCACCCGTCACTATGTATAGGGTTGAGTTAGAAATCGTTAGTAACAGGAATACACTGAAATTAACGAGATTAAGCACTCGCGTGTAAGTGACCGTTGGCGGCATGGATGCCGCCGTCGAGCCTATAGGGATATATTCACGGCGAGTCACTGGAATGAGAGTGCTTAATCATTTCAGCGTCGCTTATTAATATGTTAGGTCTAGAATTTAACGGTGCGATTGGCTTCAATCAGAACCATTATCTAGCTAATGGTTAGCGGATAGCAGCATCAATTCCAGTAGTAAAAATTCCCTAAATCTTGTCTGTATTGAGCCTGATTGACGTCATTTGGTTTTTAAAATCATGGATTAATACAACAATCCGAGCAAACACACTACGGTGCTGGCGGGTAATATGGGCTGTAACCAGCGGGGCTTGTAGCTGAGTAAAATCACTAGGATTATTGAACTTAAACACACCCAGCCGAGCAGTAATACGCTGGCGTACGCTGGGCCGTAATGACGACAGGCAAGCCAATAGCACAGGACGAGCGTTGCAGTACCGGCGGTGCGAAATCCGCGTGCCTGTGCATCGGTTAACGGGCGGTTACGCACGGCGCGGTGGTGGCTAAAATAAGACAAGGCCAACAGCCCCATGGCGATAAAACAGGTTAATAATTCGACTGTGGCTGTCATGATTCAACTCCTAATTCTGCCGTCGCTTTGGTTACCCGTGTAGCCAGCACTTTTTTAGGGCTACGCAAGCGTTTGGCTGCCATGTAAAACAGCGCTGCAAGTGCGAGCATCATGAGATCAAATCCTGCGAGAACATAGGCTTGGCGCTGTAGATTGCTTATCAGCTGATACTGCGAAGTCATGGCATTGAGCAGGGGTAGCAGGCCATAAAGCAAGGCTGTGAGTAAAAAAAGTCGTTGCCATGTTTGTTTATCTCGTTTGAAACAAGCGAGCAGTGCGACTAACGCCCAACTGATAAAGAAACAATGGATTTCCCAGTTCTCTCTATCTGCAAAGGTGACGGGTAAGAGTCGATTGGCATAAAAATAACAGGCTAGCGCAATGGGCAGGCCAGCAAAGGTGGCGAGATTCAACATGTTCACTAGCGTGAGCCCGCTATGATTCTTATCTTTTTTAAGCTGCTTTTGTGCCAGTTTATCGGCCCACATAATCGCGCCGCTGGCGATCATCACGCAGCCCGTTAATCCCGCCAGTAAATACAGTAAACGTAGGCCTTGGCCAGCAAAGCGACCACTGTGCAGGGCTATCATGGCACTTTGGGTTTGATTCGCTCCCGAAGTCACAGCCGACTGCGCCAACACAGCACCTGTCACAGTAGACAAGTGATACCAAGGCGCTTGCTGATTTAAGCTGTGCTCAGGGGCGATTTTGACTGTTACGCTGGCATTGCTGTCGTTGAGATTATCAAACTGTAAGCCTTCAAGTGGCGACTCACCGACGACACTGTGAATCGCACTGAGTAAACTCTGACTATCGAGCATAGTGGCTGGCGTGCCAGTGGCGGCGGGAGTTTGGTAAATGGGTTTCCATTGCGAATAAAAGGCTTGAGTTTCATCACCATATTGCGTGCTAAGTCCCCATGGCATATACATAAACATCAGGGTCACTAGGCCGGTATAAGTGATCATAAGATGAAAGGGCAATGCGAGAACAGAGCTGGCGACATGGGCATCTAACCAAGAGCGCGGGCCTTTTCCGGGGCGAAAACTAAAAAAATCCTTAAAAATACGTTTGTGGATCACTATCCCGCTGATGATGGCGACCAACATGAACATAGTGCAAAAACCGACGATCCAACGCGCCGTGAGTACACTCATGTAGTACAAGTCGAAATGCAGTCGATAGAGAAAGTCGCCCCCTCGGCTTTCCCGTGCTTTAGGTAAGGCTTCACCTGTCGCAGGGTTAATAAAGCCTTGATGATAATCACCAAATCGCTGGCCTTCAGCCGCGGGATCGCTCCATGCATAGGTCAGTAATGGCACCCGTTGTGTGGGTAAGTAAATCCACCATGACTCAGCATCAGGCGCTTGTTGTGCCAAGGACGTGAGGCCCTTGAGTATCAATTGTTGATTATCCGCATTGGCATCATATTGGCTGCCGTGGTTTTCGGGTTGCATCCACAGGTTGATTTCAGCACGGTAATAGGCCGCTGTTCCGGCGAAAAAAACCAGAAACAACACCCAGCAGGTGAGCAATCCAACCCAAGTGTGTAGCCAAGTCATTGAACGAAAAAAGGAGTCTTTCATAATCCACTCCCTTGAACACTTGTAACATCAAACGCTTTAGCGGCGAGGTAAGCTAAATACAGCAGACCGCTGAGCGCGAATAAATCCAGCCAGTATCGCCATGTTGATTTAACGCTGAACACCCAAATCACGGCGCAGGTGTACACAGTAAATGACAGCATCATGGCGGTTAACACCCGATCAACCTGAGATAACGGCAGGATTTGTGCGAGCAAAATAGTCGCTACCGCACTTAACAAATAGCCACCAAAGGTTGCTGCGAGGCAGCGATTGCCTATGTGCAGGCTATCGTTCCAGATGGCTGACGTTTTCCAGCGCATCAGTCTTTGTGTTAACGGCGGAGTCATGTTGGTTTTTTCAGTCATTATGGTGTGCCACTTCTGCTGAATTTGTCTTGTGGGTGCGGGATAGCACAGAGATTAACAGGGCGGGTAAAAAGGTTAAGCTGAGTAGCGTTGCCACGATAAGACCTGCCAATACCACTATGCCAACGCCGCGGTAGAGTTCGCTGCCAGCACCGGGGAATAACACCAACGGCAATAAGCCAAACAAGGTCGTCGCGGTAGACATTAGAATCGGTCGTAATCGACTGGTGACGGCAGATTTGACGGCATCAACGACACCAAACTGACCCGATTGCAGGTTTTTACGGCTCTGTTCCACGATCAAAATCGGGTTGTTAACGACAGTGCCGAGTAGGATTAAAAATCCAAGCATAGTAATCATATCAAAGGGTTGGTGCCAACCTTGGCCGCCAAGATACGCAAATAAGCTGCCAGTATAATTAAGCGCTTGTAAGCCGACTAAACCGCCAGCAAGTCCGAGCGGGATAGTGATCAGCACAAATAACGGATAACCCCAGTGATTAAAAATCGCGACTAATAACAAGTAGATGATCAACACGGCGACCAGAAAATTGCTGGAGAGTGCCGCTTTCGTCGCTTCGAGCTGATCGGCTGCGCCTGAAATATCCAAACTGACATCTTTGCCGACAGCACCCTGTTGATAGAGGATGGGGACTAATTCTTCCCGCACCTTAGCCACAGCGGTTTCTAACGCAATGGAACGCGGCGGAATAATGTAAAGAGTCACGGTTCTGCGGCCATCGACGCGGCGTAAACTGTCGCTATCCATCTGCTCGCTAATGTCGGCCAAGGCTTGCAGTGGCAGTACATTGCCCTTAGGCGTGACTATCGGAGCGAGTGCCAATTGCGACAGACTCTGTTGATTGCCTGCCAGACTAAATAGAAAGATATCCACCTTGTTATCATTGAGGAAAAACTCGTCGACATAGGCGCCATCGCTCAGTGCCGAAACCGCATAGCCAAACTCGCTACCGCTAAAATCTTGTTCTACAAGACGTTGCCAGCGAGGGGAGATCTGCCACAGCGGTTGGTCTAGCGACAAGGTCGATGGGTCAGAATACAGCTGCGGCTCGGCAAATACTTTTTCCGCCGCTTGATACGCCGCTTCGGCAGCGCGATAGAGACTGGCTTGATTCGGGCCAGAAATATCCAAGGCGACAGCGCGGGTGCCACCATCGTTGCTGGAAATAATGGAACCCCGCGATGAATAGGCGCGCATGCCCGGATATTGCTCAAACAAGGCGGTGAGTGAACTCATCATGGCATCCATATCTTGGCTGCGAACGGGTTCGCTCATCACCCAAATACTGCCGACACCCACGCTGAGGGTATAGTATTTTAGCGGCGGGATTTTTTGCTCACCACGTTCAAAGGATGCCGCCTCGGCATTGACTCTCGCGGATAGCTGAGTCGTTAATTCTTCAGCAATTTTAGCCATTTCCGATAGGTTGTAACCCGGCGGTGCGACCATAGAAGTAAAGGCTTTTGGTTCTTCGCCTTCGGGTAAATATTCGGCCGGAGGCATAAGCCAAGCCGCAAGCCCGATCGTCGAGACGAGTGACAGCACAATCACAAAGGCGCGGCGTCTTGCCGACAGTACAAGTTGGCTGACTAAGCTCAATATGCGTGATGTTTTGGGCGGCTCACTTTGGTTTGTCTGCGCCGAGTGCATCTTACCGAAACCAAAACGGGCAATAGCGGCGGGTACGATGAACACCGCGACCAGCATAGAAGCGATAATGGATGAAGCGATGGCAATCGCGATATCCGAGTACAGTTGCCCCGCTTCTTGTTTGATAAATAGAATGGGTACAAACACTAGCACTGTGGTGAGCGTCGAGGCTAATACTGCGGGCCAGACATCGTAGATACCACTTATGGCTGCTTCGAGATGCTCTAATCCGCGTCTGCGCGCTTGTTCAATGCTTTCGAGCACCACAATGCTGTTATCGACCGTCATGCCTATGGCAAAGGCAACACCCGCCAATGAAATGACATTAATGGTGCGATCAAATACCAGCAGCCCGACGAAGGCGGCTAAGGTACACAGCGGAATACCGATAACACCAATCAGGGTGGCTCGATTCGAGCGCAAGAAGAGATACATCACTAAGGTTGCCAGTAAGGCACCTAGACCTAAATTGACCCAGACATTTGCAACCGAATCTTGCACATAGCGCACATCATCACTGAATAACTCTAACTGCATGGCGTGCTGGGCGAGTTGATTTTGATTGATCTGCGCAATCACGGGCATCATGGCATCTTTGATGGCGATAACGTTAGAACCGACATCCCGTTTGACCGCTAAGCTGAGGGTGCGTTCTTGTTCGGCAAAGGACAGTTCTCGGATCTCAGCGTGGTCGAGTTTTATCTCGGCAACGTCTTGCAGTAGAATATTCGTATTACCTTGGCGTTTTAAAATCAGTTGCTTAAGTTGATTTAAATCCTCAAAACGGCCAATTACCCGCAGTAAATAACGTTTTTTACCACTGTCGATATCGCCCGCAGAAGTGTCCTTGTTGCGATCTCGAATGGCTTGGCGCACGTCCATAATGCTGATGCCACGTTGGGCGAGTTTGGCGGGATCGAGCCGTATTTGAATTTGCCGTTCAGCGCCGCCTTGAATAGTGACAGAGGAAACGCCTTTGACGCGCTCCATTTGTGGGCGAATAAAGTCGTTAGCGAAATCGCGCATCATGTCTATGTCTAGATTCAGCGGGTTCCCCGCGACAGGCACGAGACGAAAATACATGAAAGCGTTGTCTGAATATGAACTGCTGTAAAGCCTTGGTTGATCGACGTTTTCAGGGTAGGACGATACTTGGCTGAGCGCATTGCTAACACGAATAAGCGCATCGCTTATCTCTGTGCTTTGGGGGAATTCGAGTTCGATCCATGCCGAGCCCGTATCGGCCCAAGAGGTCATGCGTTGTAAGTTGGGCAGGGTGCGCAGGTAGCGTTCTTGCTCAAGTAGAATTTCTTTTTCGACGTCTTGCGGTGTTGCCCCCGGCCAACCTGTAGCCACGCTGATGGTGCGCACATCTAAGTCGGGGATCATTTGGATTGGGATACGCAGTGCGGCAGCCGTGCCCAATACGCAAAATATCAAGACGATGACAGACAGTAAGGTGCCATGTTTAATTCCAAACTTCAGCATCCCACTAACCTCCTACTGCAGAGTTGAGTACAGAGACTGGCTGTTGGTCTTGTAGGCTTTCGTTACCGCGGATCACTACGGGCGCGTCTTTAGGTAATGGGCTAAGGATTTCAATCCCGATGGCGCTCGTGTGGCCCACTTGAACGGTATGCCGTTGGGCTATGTTGTTTTGCACGGTAAAGACACTGAACTGGCCGTCCGGGTGACGGACTAGCGCATCTTGCGGCACGACAACACTGTGTTGCGCCCGCTGTAAGTGGAAGGTGGCGGTGGCCGATGTGCCGGGCATCAAAAGTCCACTCGCATCAGGAATGGTTAAGCGCACCAAGAAGCTGCGAGCATTGTGGTCGCTCACGGGGACGAGTGCATTCACATGGCCGATAAACTGCTGTTCAGGCAGCATATCTGCGGCAATATCGACTTGAGTTGCAGTGGCTATGTTTTGGAACATTTCCTGTGGGACTTGAATATCGAGCCAGAGCTGTTCTTGGGATACTAAGGTGAAGATTTCAG
The DNA here is from genome assembly GCF_019345585.1 of Shewanella sp. NKUCC05_KAH. Lineage (NCBI taxonomy): Bacteria > Pseudomonadati > Pseudomonadota > Gammaproteobacteria > Alteromonadales > Shewanellaceae > Shewanella > Shewanella sp. NKUCC05_KAH. The sequence continues at coordinate 93,504 of NZ_JAHKQZ010000012.1, read as the reverse complement.
TGCCGACATTGACCCATTCACCAGTTTCAGTTTGTTTGCTTGAAATCACTCCCGCAAACGGCGCGATAAGTTGGTGGCGGACGACCACCTCTTTTTGGTGTGCTAATGCCGCCGTTAAACTCTGCAGATTAGCTTCGGCTTCGGTTAACGCCGCTTGGCGAATCGCGCGCTCAGTTTCGGGGAATAATTGCTGAGAACTGAGTGTTTGCGCTTCGGTGAGGAGTCGCTGCTTTTCTGCCAGCATGGTCTTAGCGGCCATTACATCGGCCTGACGCTGTGCTAATTGGTGTATGGCTAAGGTGTCATCGAGTGCGAGTAGAGGCTGGCCAGCGCGGACTTGCGAGCCCGCATCGACCAGTACTTTGGCAACTAAGCCATCGGTACGTGCAGATAAGCGGGCTACCCGTGCGGATTTAATGGAGCCACTGAGTGGCAAAAGTTCATTGGTACTGCCTGTTTGGGGTAAGGCGACTGTTACAGGTGCTGTGCTTGCGTGGACTGCAGAACACAGCATGTATAAACCTATCATTAAATAACGCACGTTAACTCCATCTCACTATAAGATTATTACTGAGTGATAAAACTCGTGGTGGTGATGTGTAAAACGCTATCAACCTCGTTGCCTGCGAGTGTTTGTTTACCTTCTGTGGTGTGATTACTGACGAGTAAGTAGCGGCCCGCATCTGGGGTATCGAGGGCGAATTTACCTTGGGCATCGGTGGTAAAAGACTTGCTCCAAAAACCGGGGCGATACACTTGCACTGGATGATTAACCAGTGGTGCGCCTTTATAGCTAAGCACAAACTCGGGAACGCCTGACTTTACTGGCGTAAATTCAAAATCTTGCAGCGCTTTTGTGTGATCTTGTCCCGTGCGGGCATAGAGTATTGCGGCCTGCAATCCGGTCTCGGTTTTCCATGGTTGCCACGCGGTATCGGCATAGAAACTGATGTCACTCTTGCTATCTTGGGTTTTGACCAGTAGATGATCGGCTTGTGCTGTGGCGGTTAACGGCGTCTTGGCATTGGCGGCGAAAATACGCGCCGCGCTTAACGATGCTAACTCTTCTGCCGAAGCTTGCTCTGAACCCGGTTCGCCAAATTGCACTTTAACCGAACCATCGGTATTACGCTCAAGCCATACTTCATGTGCTTGAGCCGAAAAAGCGATACCGCCGAGTAAAGTGAGTATTACAAGTGCTTGTTTCATTTGATCATCCTTAATGTTATTTCGGGTTAGGGCTATGTTTTAGAGCGTCCAACGTAGTGACAGTGTGGCATTACGTGGCTCGCCAAAGTCGGCGTAACCCCAGAGTGAACGGTTGTAGTTCTTGTCGAAAATATTGTTAATGTTCAATTGCATAGAAATAGAAGGTGTGATTTGGTAGCCAAACATTAAGTCAACGAGTGAGTAGGCGGATTGTGTTTGGCGGTAAGCCACATTCGGCGCGCCATCGACACCCCAAATAGTGCCTTGATAGAAGGTGCTGCTCTGCCAGCGCCAGCTCGCACCTGCAGTAATGCCCGGAAGAATGTCTTCAAAGTTATATTTAGTGGTGAGTTTGAAGATATCTTCGGGCAGATAAGTTTGACGACGTAGGCCATCTTTATCTTCTGCATTGTTGTGGGTATAACCGCCGCTGATATCCCATAAGTCGGTAAGACGTCCGGCAATTTCTAACTCATAGCCTTTGGTGGTAATCCCATCCACACTTTCGTAGATAGAGTCACCGGAAGGTAGCTGACCTTTACCTGCATACTCGGGTTCGTTGTCTTTATTGGTTTCGTAGATGGCGGCTGACATGTTTAGCGTGTCATCGAACAGCGCGACCTTGACGCCGCCTTCGACGTTTGTGCCTTCTGCAGGTTCGAGCAGTTGGCCATCTTCACCAAAATAGGTGCCAGGTTTGAAGATTTCAGTACGGCTAGCGTAGACAGCGATCTGCTCGGTCACATCGTAGACTAGGCCGTAGTAGGGGATGAAAATACCGGTTTTTTCCATGGTCGCATCTGTGCTGTTACCCACGAGATCATGCTTTTCATAGGACCAGTTACTTACGCGTCCACCGACCATTAATTTCAGTGAATCCAACAGATTGACACGGACTGTGCCGTAAACACCCGATTGGCTTTGCTCATTGGTTTGGCCATTGGTGGGTGAATTAGGAATATTAGGCTTGGGGTAATTGCCCTGATCCGCGACGTTATAGCGACGTTGGCGTCCAGATTCAGTGTTGATGTTATCGAACTCGTTGTCACCGTAGTTAAAACCGATCACAGCGCTATGTTCACGGCCGAGTAAGTCGAAGTTACCCGTTGCATACAGGTTGAAACTGTTGGTATCTGATTCGCGATCATGTTGGGCGGCATAAGTATCGCCCCAAGGGCCAACAAATTCGCCGGTTGATTTGACGATATAATCGCCTGGGTAAAAGGCCAATGCGTCTATGGTGGCGTTAGCAATACGATAGGCACTGACGAGTGACCAGTCGTTATCGAATCTATGTTTAAATTCGGCCATGAGACTTTTTTGGGTCACGTTCCAATGGGTCCAGTCCTGTGAGCTAGAGTAGTTGCGGCCAAAATCGACAGCTGTGCCATCGGTATAAAATGCGGGATTAGAGTTCCAGTTATACACACCGTCGGTTTGTGATTTTTGATAGTCCGCAAACAGCGACAAGCTAGTATCTGTGCCGAGACTCGTTTCAACTACGCCATAGAGCACAGTGGTATCGCGTTGATAGCGATCGATAAAAGAATCGCCTTTCTTCACCGCACTCACGAATCGACCTTTCACATTGCCCGAATCCGTTAGCCAGCCAGAAACATCGGCCTCAAGTCTATAGGTATTCCATGAGCCATAACTTGCACTTGCCGTGGCACGGGTGTCATCCGTTGGACGTTTACGAATAAAATTAACCGTGGCAGAAGGTTCACCTAAACCGCTTAAAATCCCTGCCGCCCCTTTTAATACTTCAACCCGTTCGGCAATCACAGGGTCTAAACCTTGATCAATTGAGCCGCTGTAAACATGGGATGAAGAGGTTGTGATTAAGCCGTCAATTTGGACACCGCTGTCGAGTGCATAGCCGCGCACGAATATCTGACTATTTTCAGAGGCATCGCCCACCATAGTGACGCCAGGAGTGTGATTTAACACTGACTCCATAGTGACCAAACCTTTGTCACTGATCATTTCTTCGGTAATCAAAGTGACGCTTTGTGGGGTTTCTTTGAGTGACATAGACAAACCCGTGGCGCTATTCATTGCCGCGCGGGTGTATGTTCCTACCACGTTCAATCTTTCTATCTGTTCTGTATCTTTTTTCTCATCTTGCTTAGGGTCAGTATTGGCTTGAACCGTCAGAGTAAGTGTGCTGAGAAGTACAGGGATCAATGGCGAGCGCCAAGACGTTAAAACAGATAGGGGAGGCATGGTATTTCAATCCTTTCAGGCGATTTCAGATTAAATAATGATTGGTGATCCTGAGTGCAAATAAAGCATTTAGGTGCAAATGAGAATCGATCGCATGATAGGTTTGTTGAAAATAAATGCAATATGCTCAATGTGTAAATTGTTTAAGCTGGGTTGTAACTTATTGGCGAATAGCTTGTCAGCGAGCTGTGACAAGCCGTCGCAGTAGGATCTGCACTTTTAGCGCATGCCTTACTATAACTCGGTTTCAGGGCATTGACTGGGAACTCAGGCTGTTGTGGTTCGAGTCAATTTAGCCAACAAAAAGGCCACAGTCGTTACTGACTGTGGCCTTTAATCTTTACAATTGAATCGAAATCCAACGGACTTGTTAAGCCTAAAAGTGTGATTTACAGCTTAGGTTTACGCCCGCACTTGGCCTGTGCCTGAGACTAAATACTTCTCAGCGGTCAAGGATTCGAGTCCCATTGGGCCATAGGCATGTAGCTTAGAGGTCGCGATGCCGATTTCTGCTCCAAGGCCGAGTTCGCTGCCGTCGGAGAAGCGCGAAGAGGCATTGACCATTACCACAGAAGCATCGACCGCACGTTGGAAGTGTGCGGCTGTAACTTCGTTTTCGGTGCAAATTACTTCGGTGTGCTGGCTACCAAAACGGGCAATATGTTGGATAGCATGGTCAAAGTGATCGACTTGGCGAATGGCAATTTCGAGATCTAAATACTCTTGGCCGAAATCGTCTTCTTCCATGTAAGTACAGTTTTCAAAATAACCACCGGCTTGAGTACAAGCGTTGATTTTAACCTTATGCTCGGCCAGCGCTTTGGCTACTTTAGGCAGGAATTGCGAGGCAATTTCTTGGTGTACTAATAGGGCTTCGAGGGCATTACATACGCCAGTGCGCTGGGTTTTACCGTTGAGCAGTAAGTCCATAGCAATATCCAGATCGGCATCTTTATCGACGTATAAATGACACACGCCTTTAAAATGCTGGATCACTGGGATTTTACTGTTGTCAGTCACAAAGTTAATCAAGCCTTCACCGCCGCGGGGAATTATCACATCGATATAATCTCGTTGCTGCAGCAGTTCTAGTATGAGGGCGCGATCTGGGTCGGGCACCACAGTGATTAACGCCTCGGGCAAGCCGTATTGTTTCAATACGCTTTGCAAAATAGTGGCGATAATTTTACTGCTGTGTAGCGCCTCTTTACCACCGCGCAAAATCACGGCATTGCCGGATTTAAAGCACAGGGCACCCGCATCGGCGGTGACATTGGGGCGCGCTTCATAAATCATACAAACCACGCCCAATGGAACGCGCATCTTACTGATGGATAAACCATTAGGTCGTTGACCAATATAGCGTTCGTTGCCAATCGGATCGGGCAAGGCGGCAATGGTTTCAATGCCTACCGCCATAGCTTCGATACGCTCTGGCGTTAGCGTTAATCGGTCGAGCATGGCTGGGCCGACGTTATCGGCGGTCGCTCTGTGTAAGTCGATTAAATTTGCGCTTTGGATTTCATAGGACTTTTCGCGTAATGAGCGTGCCATATCGAGGAGTACAGTATTTTTAAGCTGTTCGTCAACTTGGGCGAGGATCAGAGCCGCTTTGGCAGCTTCTTGAGATAAATTTTTGATTAAAGTCATATTTACTCCGCTTAGATGTTTACTCGCTTAGTTTTATTCGGCTGATGCTTATTCGAGAATGGCGATGTTTTTCTCGGAAATAATCGGTCCAGTCTTTTGCTGAAATTCACTGGCAAACTCGCGATCGTCTTGGTCCGTAATAAAGCTAAGCAAACAACTGCTGTAATTGGATTTGGCCTTGGCCAATTTAGTGCCATCGTCTTTGCGTACTAAAATGGTGTCACCGACAGAAAAGTCCCCATTGATGGCAACGACATCGTCACTGGTCAATTGCTCGCTATGGATATCAAGGGCGATATTAAAGTCATTTTCAACAATGACTTCGCCTTGAGCCTGCGAGGTATGTGTCATCCAGTGCAAGTGATCCTGCATTGGCTTCTCATCGGGGGTAAATAAGGTTCCTGGGTTTTGGCCCTTCAACAATTGGTTGAATGAGTCGGCATCAAAACCATTAATAATAAAGGTTTCGATCCCGTGGGAAATCGCCTTCTTGGCGGCTTGTATCTTAGTCCGCATTCCCCCCGTACCGACGGCACTGCTGGCGCCGCCTGCCATGGCGTAGATCTCGGCATTAATCTCGGTCACCTGCTTGATAAGCTGTGCATCGGGATATTCATGGGGGTTTTGCGTGTAAAGCCCATTCACATCAGAACAGATAATCAGCGTATCGGCATCGGCCGCCGCGGCGACCATGGCCGAGAGATTATCGTTATCGCCAACTTTGAGCTTGTCGGCGGTGACGGCATCGTTCTCGTTGATGATAGGCAATAGCCCATGTTCGAGTAGGCTGAAAATCGTGTCTTTAATACTGATGTAACGATCTCGATTGCGTAAATCACCGTGGGTTAACAGTAGCTGTGCGGTTGGGAAATCAAATAACTTGTTCCATGTGGCCATCATATCGGCCTGACCCGCTGCTGCCATGGCTTTCTTCACTGTGACGCTCGGTTTATCAACCTCGCCAAAGTGATGCCATCCTGCAGCGACTGAGCCCGAAGAGACCAAGACAACTTGGATCCCTTGGGCACGACAATAAGTAATAAATTGGGCAATGCCGAGTAAGTAGTGACTGCTGCAACCTTGTTTGTGTGGAGCAATCAGGGCACTACCTACCTTAACGACAATGCGTTTCCAGGGTAAGTCAGTCATACCTGCGCGCCTCATCTGTCTTCGGCTAAAACACGGCCAGCCTTATGGAATAATTTAGTGGTTTTGGCACAGGGATCAGTATCGAGTAACGAGACTATCCAAATCACCACACTGCTCACGGCAAAGCCGGGGATCATCTCATACGCCACTGTGGTTAAAGCTTTACCGTCAGCAAGTACTGGTGCATAAATCCAAAACAGCACTGTGGCTGCGCCTGACACTATGCCGGCAATCGCGGCTTTGTGGGTTAGGTTAGCTTTATACAAGCTAAACAAGACTAACGGACCGAAGGCGGCACCGAATCCTGCCCATGCATTACTCACCAATGACAGCACACTGCTAGAGCGGTCAAGCGCTAGTAGACTTGCGACAATTGCCACGCCAGCTACGCCAAAGCGTCCCATTTTCACCATGTCTTTTTCGCTAGATTCTTTTTTCGACATCACGCGATAGATATCTTCCGTTAGCGAGCTTGATGACACTAATAGTTGCGATGAAATGGTGCTCATGATCGCGGCCAGAATTGCGGCTAATAAGAAGCCACTAATGATCGGATGGAACAATAACTCAGAAAACACGATAAAGATGGTTTCAGGATCGGTCAGCTTCATGCCAAATTTATTGGCGTAAGCGATACCGACAAGACCTGTTGCCAGTGCACCCACAATGGTCACTGTCATCCAGCCCATACCTATGTGTCTGGCGGTTTTAATGTCAGCGACTGAACGAATTGCCATAAAGCGCACAATAATATGCGGTTGGCCAAAGTAACCGAGTCCCCAAGATAAGCTTGAGATAAGCCCTAACATAGTGACGTTTTGCATGGCATCGGTGAAGTGTGGAATCGATTGATACGCAAAGTTCAGCATAGTGTCAGCGCTGGTAAACTCTTGATATGCCACCACGGGCACTAAGATTAAAGCGACAAACATGATACAGCCTTGGACAAAGTCAGTGAGGCTCACTGCTAAGAATCCGCCCAACAAGGTATAAGAAACCACTACGCCGAGGGTGACGACTAAACCTATGTTGTAGTTCAGGCCAAATGCTGACTCAAATAACTTACCGCCAGCCACTAAACCCGCTGAGGTATACAAGGTAAAGAAGATCACAATGATCACGGCCGAGATAATACGGATACTCCCGTTAGCATTGCCGAAGCGTTTAGCAAAAAACTCCGGGATAGTAAGGGCGTTATCCGCGACTTCGGTATAGACCCTTAATTTGGGTGCAACGACCAAGTAATTAATTAGAGCACCAATCAATAGTCCAAGTGCGATGTAAATGGTTTCGAAACCAACCAAAAACATTGCGCCGGGAAGACCCATTAGCATCCAGCCACTCATGTCAGATGCACCCGCTGAGAGTGCGGTGACCTGTGGGCTCACCTTGCGGCCGCCCAAAATATAGCCGGATACATCGCTGGTGGATTTTTTATAGGCGAATAAGCCAATAGCAAGCATGGCGATAAAGTAAATCGCTAAGGAAACGTAAGCCAGGTAATTCATGGATTATTTGTCTCCTAACGCTTTGTTATTTTGAATAATACTCGGTTTCAAAATGACAAAGAGATAGGTGCTTAATATTGCGCATAAACACATAAACTGCATTGTTTCCTTGGCGTGTAATCGGGTAAAGCTTGCTACTTGCGAGATAAGATTTTCCTCTGGTGGGTTCTCCGTAGACATAATTGCTCCTTGGTTGATAATTGAATTTATATCACCAATATAGTTAGTGATCTAATTATATTAAGGCATTTTATCGGCCAAATATCAAGCTTCTATTGGATTTAAATGGTTTTGGCGGCAGTACGAGAGTGGTTTTTTTTGCGGAAAATAGTTTGAGAACTGACTATTTTTCAGCGGTGTTTTTCTGCTCGGCGATACTGTGGGCGGTGCGTTCGAAGGTTAAGGTGATGCGTTCAAACATCCCAGTAATCAGAGTGAATTGTTCGTGGGGTAACGGGCATTGCGCCAGCGCTTGTAATAAGGCTTCGCTGCTGGTGTTAAACTCTTCTGCGACTTGGCCGTGGGCGCAGGCGATAAATGCCTGACCTAAATTGTGTTGCCAGAGGTTGAGTGCATTTTCTAAGTCTGAGTGCGTATCTGAAATCCCCTGCAACATGCGCCGCATTCGAATCGACACATGGCCTAGATTAAGTGCAGTGAACACCAGATCGGTAAATACCCTCGAACTCTTGCCCGAGCCTTTTTCGTAACTGGCTATCCGCAGCAGTCGATCGCCCATGCGGGCGTTAAACCAAGGCTCAGGATCATCATGCTGCGCGATATGCACTAGATCTTTTTGAATGGATTGCAGCAGACGATATTGCATCAAACGCTGGCTAGGTTCGGTAATCAATTTAAATAACCAATACAGCACAGTAACGCCAACAAAAATTGCTAAGGCATTGCTGACGGTGTTTTCTATCGCAAATGAAATGGTATTGCTGGGTTGTACTAATACCGCAAACGGCACGCAAATCCCGAGACCATAGGGCAAGGTCGGTCGATTCGCTAAGGCGAGTAGCCCAATGAAAAAGGGGCCTGCGAGCACTAAAATGAGGATTTCGAAATCGCCGCTACTCTCTGCCAGCAAAGGTAAAGCGTAAAACACTGTGAGGGGCACAGCGATAGTGATACCAACAAGAATACGGCGCAAAATCGTGGTTAGTATCGGCAGTGGCTGGCGCGCCATCATGATGGAAAAGACTACAGGCATCAGGATCATCATGAGTACCGCACTCGATCCTGTGCCGATCCACAGCGAAGCCCCAATGACAAATACCGCCATGCTGCGTAGACCGGTCGTAAACCCTATCAGTGGATCTCGGTGAAATTCCATTGGCGGCGCGTTGAGTTGTACCGCAGAATTGCTTGTCAGCACGTTATAACTTTTGAGCACCATGATCAGATCGGCGCTTAATTCCATCGCAACTTTGAGTAAGCGAGTCTCTAATGGGCTTCGGTCGCGGTATTGCATCAGGTTTTGCTGGAGTTGATACCTCAAGGTGCGCGCCATTTTGTAGCATTCTTGGTCATCACTGGATTGCGCCATCAAGGTAAAACTACTGCGCATATTGGCTAAGGATTTCGCGAGTGGTTCGCTAACAAGATGGGAATGATTACGTTGCAGCCGGCCAAATATTTGGATTGCCGCCAATAGCGAAAGGGTTTTATTGCAGAGAAAGTTCGCCGCATGGCTCTGCCCGCGTCCTTCGGGGCCTTCATAAATCACTGCGCTGGAGTCGTCACTCAGCGCCGATACTGATTCCATAATAGTGTCGATATGTTCATGGCGACTCGCATGTTCCCCCTGTAAATCGAGTTCTAATGCAAGATAGTTAAGCGTATGATTAATGGTGTTTTTAGCATGCAATTGCAGACTATGTTTTACCTTGGTCGGCCAAAGTAGCGAGCTGACCAAGACGGCGCATATCGCCCCGACGACAATCTCGCTGATCCTCGACTGTGCCACATCGAATATTTTTGCACTATCGGCCGTGCTTGGGCTCGCCATCACAATGAGCACTATCAAGCAGGCTGTCATGCCCGCCATAGCAAAGGCATAGACAAAGTTTTGCTGGCGCACCATGGCCGATAACCCAGAATTTAACCCTATCCAGCAGGCGAGTAATCCTAAGGCGAGTTCGGGATAGGGCGTAAACCCGTTGAGTATGGCAATCCCTGCAAGTGCGCCGACTAAGGTGCCGCCAATTTGGCATAAGCCCTTTTCTATCACGAGGCCACTTTCGGGGCGAATTTGCAAAAATACCGCTGACACCAGCGCCCAATATGGCCGTTCTAAATTTAAAAACATGGCCACATATAAGGCGAGCGCCATCGAGATCACGCCTTTAATCGCGAAGATGAGGGTTCGTCGGTCAGGAAAAAATAAACTCTTAAGTAACAGCGTCATAATGACTATTTGTCAGTCTGTAGCTGGATGGAAACTGTCATGCCGACGCTCAGTTCTATGTCCTTAGGAATGCTATCTAGCTGGATATCGACCGGAATACGCTGCGACAACCTCACCCAATTAAAGGTTTGGCCAATTTGCGGTAATAACTGCCCATTAGCGGTGACATTGGTATTGGCAATCGCCTTACCTATGCTGACCACTTTGCCGTGCAAGACATGGCCACCACTCATTAGGCTGACATCGGCGTTTTGACCTATGTGAACCAAGGGGATTTTGGTTTCTTCAAAATAGCCTGTGATATAGAGAGAATCTTGTTTGACCAGCGAAAATACTGAGTTGCCTTTGCTGACATAGTTGCCATTACGCAGGCTTAAATTGATCAGGGTGCCATTTTCGGGAGCGTGAATTTGCGTCCGCGCTAAGTCAATTTTGGCGGTATTCAATTGTGCCTGTGCGAGTTCATAACTGGTTCTTGCCAGTTCGGTATTGATAAAGGCTTCGTCGAAGGTTTCTTTGCTGACCAAGTTGTCATTGGTCAAACCGATACGGCGTTTGTACTTATGCTTTGCCAGTTCCCATGCCAATTTTTGGCTTTCCGCTTTGGCATTCAATTCGGCAATCGTGGCCTTGTAGCGGGTATCGTCCACAGTGAACAACACATCACCCTTATTAACGACTTGATTGTCTTTTACATTCAGTTGGTTCACCCAACCGGACACATCTGGCGCTATGGTAATTATTTCGGCGCGAACTCGGCCGTCGCGGGTCCAAGGAGAATAAAGGTAGTGCGACCATATCCAATGTCCGGCGATACCTGCAATCGTGACCACAATAAGGGTGAGGCTGATACGAAAGATTTTTCCCATGAACAATCAACTCCCAAGCAAGTAAATGACCAAAGCCAGATAGCAGATAAACAGCCCAACTTCGAACCAAGCTGCGCGCCACAGCTTGTGATAGAGCCCAGTTTGATAGAGTACCCCGCGAGTGATGCAGGAAAGCAGAAAAGCTAAGGGGATAAAGATAATTAATGGACTAAATAACAAACCATCGAACGCGAGTTCTTTAAGCATTACGCTATTCATCCCGATGACAGTGGCGCAGCGATAACCGCGCTAAGTGTTTAAAATGCAAAGTACTCAGTCGAGATTATAGGAAAGTCGCGTGAGAGTTAATGGTTTTATACTATCTGTGATCAATTAGGGCCAGCATAAGCTGGCCCTAAATATGATGAAATCAAAGCGAAAATCGCTTCTACCTCATGGTAACAAACTCTTCGGCGCCCGTTGGGTGGATAGCAACGACCGCATCGAAATCGGCCTTAGTTGCACCCATTTTCATGGCGACGCCGAAACCTTGAAGGATTTCGTCCATACCAAAACCAATACCATGAATACCAACGACTTTTTCGTCCTTGCCAGCGCAGACTAACTTCATCTTACAGGCTTGGCGATGGGCCGTAACGGCTGTGTACATGGAGGTAAATGTCGACGTATACACTTTGACGTTATCGTCGCCGTATTGAGTACGGGCTTCTGGTTCGGTCAAGCCCATAGTGCCGATAGGTGGATGGCTGAATACAACGGTTGGGATCAGGCTGTAATCCATTTTGGCATCTGTCATACCGTTAAATAAACGCTCGGACAACAAACGGCCCGCTTTAACCGCAACAGGGGTGAGCTCTACGCCGCCCGCCATAATGTCGCCGACACAGTAAATCCCTTTGTGAGTTGTATTTTGCTGCTCATCAGTGATGACATAGCCTTTGCTATCTAATTGCACTTCGGTATTTTCTAGGCCGATATTGCCTGTTGCAGGTGAGCGGCCAATTGCCCAAATCAAGCAATCGACTGTAATGCTTTCACCGTTTTCTAAGTTTAATGTCAGGCTGTCATCGGCATTTTTAACCACGGCTTTTGGCACGCTATGGGTGTGCAATGTTGGGCCTTCGGTTGCCATCGCATCGACGAGAGCATCGACTAATATAGGGTCAAAGTTACGCAGCGGCGCATGTTTACGCACTAATAAGTGAGTTTCACTGCCCAGAGCGTGTAACACGCCAGCGACTTCAACAGCGATATAACCCGCGCCAACAACGGCAACGCGCTTAGGTTGCTCGCGTAGGGCGAAGAAACCATCGGAATCGATACCGTATTGCGCGCCAGGAATGTTCGGAATAGTCGGTGCGCCGCCAGTGGCGATGAGGATGTGATCGGCGGTGTAATGTTCGCCGTCCACTTCGATGGTGTTGCCATCCACAAAACGGCCGTAGCCATTTAACAGCGTCACTTTATTGTTGGCAAAACCACGGCCATAGGCATCGTGAATGCGACCAATGTAGGCTTCGCGGTTTTCGACCAAGGTATTCCAATCGAATTTATTAACAGTGACGTCGAAACCATAATCTTTGGCGTAAAGGTTCATCGCTTCGGCAACATGGGCGCCATACCACATGACTTTTTTGGGCACACAACCTACGTTTACACAGGTGCCACCCACGTGTTTGGCTTCGATGAGTAGAACCTTAGCACCACGCATTGCCGCTCGGTTTGCTGAGGCGATACCGCCGCTGCCTGCGCCTAGGCAGATATAGTCAAAATGTTGAGCCATGAGTTTCTCCGTCTTACTTCAAGGATGAGATGCTTTACAGCAGAAGGTCATTGTAGGGGGCTTTGCGGTAACAGACCAGCCTATTGCATCACTAACGTATAAGGCATTGCTTTTAATAAAAATACTCCTAAAGTTGCATTCAGTTGTTATCGCGTGGCTGTTTCGCGGCGATATTGGCACTTAGAGTGATCGTTTTGAGCTGGGCCTTCTGCACCACATTTCAAACATTGCCACTCCTTTTGGCGGGCGCTGAGTTCATCGGCTTGATGCTTAGCAGCGTTATCTTGTTTGTCGCCGAGTAGGGACTCTAGCTGATCCATACGTTTATCGAGCCAACGGCAGTTAGGATCATTGGCGACATGTGCACGACTGGCGAGCTGTTGCTTGCGACTGAGTTTTTTACTCTTAGCGGCTTTGTTCGATTGAGTGGCTTTAGTTGATTTAGTGGTTTTGGATGGCTCTGCGGGTGTAACAGTGGGGGGCGAATACTCGAACGCACTTTGCACTTGGTTAGGCACATTAATCGGCTTGCCCTCATTGTCGAGTAAAGTGCCTAGGGGCAAAGGCGCGGTTTGTGTCGGTTGCGCTAAGGATTCTAGACTCGGCTCAGGCTCAGATACCTGCTGCGCATTAGTTGAGCTTGTCACTTGGATAAAAAGCAGGGGCAAGGTAATGACAGCGGTTCGGATAAGATAGAAATGATGCGTTAACATTCCCTGTTCCTCGGCAAAATCGATATGAATAGTGAGTCGCTCCGTCGACATTTTGAGTTTAGTTAGTGAGCTTTGTTTTTGCCAAATGTCGCGGGATAAATTGACAGAGGAAGGTTGCAATACAGCGCTAGAAACACAGAGCTAAAACGACGTTAAAACGTTATTGCAAAGTGGATGCCTGCATAGGTTTGATCCTGTGAACTCATATCGCCATTGGCTGAGGCTTCTTGCTCAATATCACTCTGGGCAATGCTGTGGCTAATGTGCCCGCTAATATTCATGCTTGGGGTCAGTTGATAATTCGCTTCGAGGCCAAACTGCAGGTTATTACTGCCATCGTGTTCTTCTGTGCGGTATTTAAAATCAAACCCTTGAGTGATATAGGGCGTGAGGCTGAACTGGTCTGTGATATTCCAATAACTGTGCAAACTCACTTCAACAAAGTAGCCTGCCGCTTCTGTGGAATAGACATAACTCACCGATGGTACCAACCAAGCTGTGGCGCTGTAGGCGAGTTCTGCAAATAGCTCGTTATCTTGGCAGCGGCTATTGCTATAGCCTTCAATGCGCTGATATCCCAAATTGGCCTCTAGGTTTTCGGCTAAGTTGAACCCATATTCAAGGCCGATATTCCACTCTGTATAGGCTTGGCTATCACCGCGTCCGACTAAGGCATAAGTGGTTAAGTTGCCGTGTTGAACAGCAGCATTGAGCCAATAAATACCCCCATTTTGCAAGTTATTGCGACCCTGTGAGACATATTTGCTGTCCCAACCTAAATCCAGCGTCACCGCCAAAGGTTCTGTTATCTGGCGGGGTAATATGGTGTTTGAAATACTATCGACTTGTTCTAGGCCCTCATTAGCAACTGCGTTGTGACTAAGGCAGTTGATCCCTAATGTGCAGAGGACGCTGACGATAAGTTTCACTGAGTGTGTTGCCATATTTTTGCTGATTTTGGTCGAGGTACGTTAGTTATGCAGATAATACCTTGCCCACATACAAACATTAATGCGAATTGATTCGATTTGCGATCAAGATTGCAACAATGTGTAGGTAAATAAAACGTAAATCCTAAATGCGAACTAGTTCACTTTTTTTCAGGGGAAATAGGGTTAAGTAAGGCGTTCGAAGGGGACAATCGGTTTTCTCGCCTTGATAAATAGGCCATTAGCCCTTATTTATAACAGATACAGATTGTTGAGGAGTCAATATGAGCAACCCTTTGCTTAGCGGCGCAAAATTACCGCTTTTTTCACAGATTAAACCGGAACATATTCAAGTCGCCGTTGAGCATGCCATTGCTCAGTGCCGCACTAAGATTGATGAAGTGCTGCAGAACCAAGGTCCTTTTACGTGGGACAACTTGGTCGCGCCATTAGAACAGGTTGACGATGAGCTAAGCCAAATTTGGTCGCCCGTTTCTCATATGAATTCAGTGATTAGCACAGATGAGTGGCGTGCCGCCCATGATGCTTGTTTACCTCTTTTATCGGAATACGGCACTTACGTTGGCCAACACCAAGGTTTGTATCAAGCCTATAAAGCGCTGCGAGCATCCAATGAATTTGCACAATTGAGCCAAGCGCAGCAGATGGTGATAGAGCACAGCCTGCGCGACTTTGAACTATCGGGTATTGGCTTAGATGACGCGCAAAAAGTGCGTTATGGCGAGATTGTAAAACGTCTTTCTGAACTCACCAGTGGTTTTTCGAATCAATTACTGGATGCGACGCAAGCTTGGACTAAGTTGATCACAGATGAAGCTGAGCTTGCTGGTTTGCCTGAGTCTGCCAAAGCCGCCGCTAAAGCGATGGCGCAGTCGCGTGAGCTAGAAGGCTGGTTATTTACCTTAGATTTTCCATCTTATCTACCCGTCATGACCTACAGCGAAAACCGCAGTCTTAGGGAAGAATGCTACCGTGCGTTTGTCACTCGCGCTTCAGATCAAGGCCCCAATGCCGGAGAGTTTGATAACAGCCCGCTGATGGACGAAATTCTTGCTTTGCGCCACGAACTCGCATTGTTACTCGGTTTTGACAGTTTTGCCGACAAATCCCTAGCGACGAAAATGGCTGAAACACCGGCGCAGGTGATGGCATTTTTAAATGAGTTAGCGCTGCGCTCAAAGGATCAGGCTAAGGCAGAACTGGCTGAGCTGAGAGCGTTTGCCGAGGCCGAATATGGCGTGACTGAAATGGCCTCTTGGGACTTAAGTTTCTATGCTGAGAAGTTGCAGCAGCATAAGTATGAGATTTCACAGGAAATCCTGCGTCCGTATTTCCCCGAAGATAAAGTGCTCTCGGGTTTGTTCTACACAGTATCGCGTTTGTTCGGCCTTAAAATCCTTGAGCAAAAGGATTTTGACCGATGGCATAAGGACGTGCGTTTCTTCGATATTTTCGACGAAACTGACGAACACAGAGGCAGTTTCTACCTCGATTTATATGCCCGCACAGGTAAACGTGGTGGTGCTTGGATGGATGACTGCCGTGTGCGCCGTCAAACCGCCAATGGATTACAAAAGCCAGTGGCTTATTTGACCTGTAACTTTAATGGTCCGGTCGATGGCAAACCTGCGCTGTTTACCCATGATGAAGTGACAACCCTGTTCCACGAATTTGGCCATGGTATCCACCACATGCTGACCAAAATCGATGTTGCAGGCGTGTCGGGTATCAATGGTGTGCCTTGGGATGCGGTCGAGTTACCAAGTCAATTTATGGAAAACTGGTGTTGGCAGGAAGAAGCCTTAGCCGAAATTTCTGGCCACTTTGAAACCGGCGAACCATTACCTAAAGCCTTGTTAGATAAAATGCTGGCAGCGAAAAACTTCCAGTCTGGCATGATGATGCTGCGCCAACTCGAGTTCTCGTTGTTCGATTTTAGAATGCACCACGAATACGACACAGCTAAAGGCGCGCGCATTCAAGAAACCTTAGACGAAGTGCGTCGTCAGGTGGCCGTATTAACGCCGCCGGATTTTAACCGTTTCCAACATGGGTTTGCCCATATTTTTGCGGGCGGTTATGCCGCAGGTTATTACAGCTATAAATGGGCTGAAGTGCTGTCGGCGGATGCGTTTTCCCGCTTCGAAGAGGAAGGTATTTTTAACCCTGAAACGGGTCGTAACTTCCTGCACAATATCCTCGAAATGGGTGGTTCAGCCGAGCCGATGGACTTGTTCAAACAGTTTATGGGGCGCGAACCGAATATCGATGCCCTGTTAAGACATTCAGGCATTGCTGCATAAGCAATTGTGAGTTTTGATAAATCAGCCCCTTTTAATGGGCTGATTATCTGAGGGTATTTAGCTTAATCGAACGATAAAAAGACGCCTTAGGGCGTCTTTTTTGTGAGCTATATCTCGCTTGCCCTGTGGTATGACCTCTGTTAGCCTGTGGCTCTTATTTCAAGGGCGGCGCGTTATGAATCTGTATTTTCGTTTGTTTTGGTTGTTATTCTGGCGCACGCGCCATTGTCGTAAGATCGATTTTCTAGGGACAAGCCGTATCACTTATCGTGCTTTACCGAGCGATTGCGATATCAATTTCCATCTAACTAATTCTCGCTATCCCGCGTTTATGGATCTGGCGCGGACTTATATGTTGGCTGAGATGGGTCTGCTGAAACGTTTCTTAAAGTTGAAGTGGATGCCGATAGTCAACGCCGCCGAATTTACTTATATTCGCGATATTAAGCCGCTGAAAACCTTTGAGATTGAAACCAAAGTCGTCGGTTGGGATGAAAAATATTTCTATATTGAACAACGCTTTGTGAGCGAACGTGGCCTACATTGTATCGTCCATGTGCGCGGTGTGTTTGTGTGCAAAGGTAAGCAAGTGCCGTTAGATGTACTAGTGAAAGAAGCGGGTTATACCGATCCTGCACCTGAGTTGCCGCCAGAAGTCGTGAAGTGGAAAGCGTTTTTGCAGTTGAAGAAAGAACGCAATATGTGATTGTGTTGAGGCATGGCTTACTCGCTAAGGTATGCCTCTTATTCCTGCCGTTTCCTCCATCTCAGCCAGTAACACCTCTTCTTGTACTAACATCCAAGCGCCACGCAGTTGTGCCTGTTGCCAATAGCGCACGATTTCATCTAAATCCAACAGGTTTAGATGTTGGAAGCTATAGCTTAAACAAGGGATGAGTGCACAGTCGGCTAAGGTAAAACTGTCGCCACAGACCCAATGATGTTGTGTGAGTTGCGCGTCTAAGCGTTGAAACTGTGTCAGTAGTTGCTTCTCTAATTGTTTGATTTCGAATTCATTGCTGTCTTCTATGTGCTTTAACTTTTCTAATTGAAATAATGGGTTGTTAATATCATTGTCTATGATGCGATCGAACAAACGTACCTGTAAGTTGCGTTGTGGTTCTTGTGGCAGCAGCTGGGTACTGTTTTCAAAATGCCTATCTAAGTACTCGATAATAATGCTGGATTCGGGTATCAGCTGTTCATTTTGGGCTTTAAGCAGGGGTATTCGCGTTTGCGGATAACGTTGGTGAAATTCCTTGCGAGACAAAGGGTCGCGTAGATCTATGATTCTGGGGTAGAAGTTGGCCTGCTTTTCATAAAGTGCGATGAGCACTTTCTGTGAATAGCGTGATAAAGGGTGATAAAAAAGCTCCATAGGCACTCACTCCAAACCCAGTCTTTTACGGACTTTACGTTTTAACTTTAGTCGTAATTGAAGCGCTTGCTGTAAGAGTTTTCTTAAAAAATGCTGGAATAAACACAATTTTTCTTGGCAAAGCCAAGTGATCCATCAGGGATAAAAATCGGTATTATGAGCCCATATAGGAAGTGTCGGGATTTAATCATTTTAAAGGTAATAATATGAGCCAGTTAGAGCGTTTTTCATCTATTTATGCCAGAGCCAGTGAGCGCAAAGGCGGACCTGCTGGACTCGAAGCCTTATTGTCTGGTTGCCTGTCTGATGATGAAATTCGCCAATATCGGGATGCTGAATTATTGTCGGCGATGAGCCGTCAGGTGTTTCAAAGTGGTTTTGTATGGCGGGTGGTTGTTAACAAATGGCCCGAGTATGAGAAGTCATTCTTTGGGTTCGAACCGCATAAAGTATTAATGTTATCGCCTGAGCAAATTCAAGCGCGGGCAAGTGATGCGACCTTGATTCGCCATCTTAAAAAGACTCAAGCCATTTATGATAATGCTCTGATGATCCACGATGTTGCTCGCGAACATGGCAGTTTGGCGCAACTGATCGCCGCTTGGCCGACACAGGATATTATTGGTTTGTGGGCGTTGTTGAAGAAACGCGGTACTCGATTGGGCGGCAATACGGGTCCTTATTTTCTGCGCGGCATTGGCAAAGATACCTTTTTGTTAACCGATGATGTACAAGGCTATTTTAAAGCACATAAGTTAGTCGATGCGGGCTTTTCATCACAAACGGCGCTTAAGCAAGTGCAAGCCGTATTTAATCAGTGGCAACAGGAGTCGGGTCGTTGTTTGGCTGATATCAGCCGTATTTTGGCTTGCAGCGTGGGCGATAATCGAATTTAGTCCTGTTAAGTTGTGATTGAAGATGAACAAATTAGTTTTAATAGACAAATATTGCTTTGCTAGCAATATTTGTCATTACAGAAGCATTATTTGTGGGAGTCTGAGTTTCATTTAATGGGGTATTAATCTGAATTTCGGGTTTGCTCCGTTTTGGGGTAACCACTAAAATAGCCCGCTAGCTATTATTTGTGACTGTTTAATTGTGTGGCGTTGACTCATAACGCTGGCGCTGCCTTTTAGCCGTGCACAAATAGTAGATGTAATAAACTGCACAGCAATCCGCTATCGGATGTATTCATGTTTTACGCACAAGCAGTCTGAAGCCAGCTCTTTGCTTACTCTCTTTCGGTATTGTCAGTCTTGATAGGGTCGTTTTTAACGACTTGATACTGAGAGTGGCCTGAGTAAAAACAAGCGCGCTGCGTTTTCGTCTCTATGTACAAATTATTGCAACAAGTGACGGTTAAGCTAACGTCATTGAGCTGTGGGCCTTGGCCTGCCGCAAGTCTAGAATATGAACAGATTTGCAACATATTCAATATGGAGTAGGCTTATTGGGTGTTTTACGGCATATCCCCCTAACAATGCCACTCAAAGTTAACCGATTTTTTAAATCGAATAACAATTCGATGAATATAGTAATGCTGAATGAGTGAAAATTTTCATTAGTTTACAATTTAGTTTCGTTATCTTCCTTGTTGATTCATATAGGCTATGAGATAAATAACGGATTTGATTTTAGTTATAATTACGGCTCGTGTCAGCGCAATAAGTGTACTGGTATGTGGGCAGTTAATATTTGAAGGAGTTCTCATGCGGCAGACAATTAAACTTGCCTCAGTTATAAGCGTGGCGTTATGGATGGCAGCTTGCAGCCCTCAAGAAGAGAGCGCTCAGGCGGGTGCTGGTCCACGTAGTATGGAAGTGGGAATCCTTAATGTTGTTGCCCAGCCACAAGTGATTCAGGTGGAATTACCAGGACGCAGTAAAGCTTTCCTCGAGGCTGAAGTTCGTCCACAGGTTAACGGTATTATCACTAAGCGTAGTTTTGTTGAAGGTGGCAATGTGAAACAGGGTGAATCCTTGTATCAGATTGACTCTTCAACTTATAAAGCTGCTTTAGTGAGTGCCAATGCTGATTTAGCCAGAGCGAATGCGGGCTTAGCCTCAGCAAAAGCTAAGGCGGCACGTTATCAGCAATTGGTAAAAACCAACGCCATCAGTAAGCAAGAGTTCGATGAAGCTGAAGCGGCTTATAAAGAAGCATTGGCAAATGTTACCGTGGCTGAAGCTGCGATTAACACCGCTAAAATCAACCTGCAATATACTGAAGTATTAGCGCCTATCTCTGGTCGTATCGGTAAATCGAGTGTGACTGCTGGGGCGTTAGTGACTGCCAACCAAAGCCAAACGCTGGCGACGATTCAACAACTTGATCCTATCAATGTGGATATCGCGCAATCGAGTGCTCAGTTGTTACGTCTTAAAGCTAAGTTGCAGCAAGGTAAGCTACAAGCTTCAGAAAATGCAGACGTGAAATTATTGCTTGAAGATGGTACTCAATATAGTCATCCGGGTAAGTTGCAGTTCGCTGAAGTGAGCGTGGATCCAAACACTGGCTCCGTTATTCTGCGCGCAGAATTCCCTAACCCTGAAGGTATCTTGTTACCTGGCATGTATGTTCGCGCTATGTTAAATGCGGGCACTGATCCACAGGCTATCTTGGTTCCACAAAAAGCGATTACGCGTAACTCTAAGGGTGAAGCTGTGGCTATGGTGGTGAATGACCAAGGTTTAGTCGAAGCGAAAACTGTGACGACCGCAGAAGTGATTAACAACCAATGGCGAGTCACTTCTGGTTTAACTGTGGGCGACAAGTTGATTGTGGAAGGATTACAGAAAGTTCGTCCCGGCGCTCCAGTAACCACCAAAGTTATTTCTGAAACGCAAGCACAATAGGGCATAGCTATGGCACGTTTTTTTATTGATCGCCCCATCTTTGCGTGGGTGATCTCCTTGATTATTATGCTGGCGGGGATCCTTTCGATCCGCTCGCTGCCAGTGTCCCAATATCCTAACATTGCACCACCGACCGTGGTGATCAGTGCTAACTATCCTGGCGCTTCCGCTAAGATTGTTGAAGATTCTGTGACTCAGGTGATTGAGCAACGTATGACGGGTATCGATCACCTCCGTTATATCGCCTCAGCCAGTGACAGTTTTGGTAATGCTGAGATCACTTTAACCTTTAACGCTGAAGCCGATCCGGATATTGCACAGGTTCAAGTACAGAACAAGTTACAGGGTGCTATGACCCTGTTACCGCAAGAGGTGCAGGCGCAAGGGGTTAACGTTAACAAGTCGAGTTCAGGCTTCTTAATGGTATTAGGCTTCGTATCGACCGATGGTTCGTTAGATAAAGGCGATATCGCCGACTATGTTGGTGCGAACATTCAAGATCCTATGAGTCGCGTACCGGGCGTAGGTGAAATTCAGCTGTTTGGTGCCCAATATGCGATGCGTATATGGCTAGATCCGTTGAAATTGACTCAATACAACTTGACCAGTTTAGACGTTATCGCTGCAATTCGCTCTCAAAACGCTCAAGTTTCAGCTGGACAGTTAGGTGGCGCGCCCTCTGTGGCAGGCCAAGAGTTGAACGCAACGGTATCGGCTCAAAGCCGCTTACAAACGGCAGAAGAGTTCCGCAAAATTATCCTTAAATCGGATATTTCAGGCGCAAACGTCTTCCTAAGTGATGTGGCACGGGTTGAATTAGGTTCTGAAAGTTATGCTGTGGTGTCACTGTATAATGGTCAACCTGCGACAGGGTTAGCGATTAAGCTGGCAACGGGTGCTAACGCGCTTGATACTGCTGAAGCCGTTCGTGAAAAAATTGCTGAGATGAAACCTTTCTTCCCGCAAGGGCTAGAAGTTGTTTATCCATACGATACAACGCCTTTCGTTGAAAAATCGATAGAAGGTGTAGTACATACCTTGCTTGAAGCTATTGTACTAGTGTTCATCATCATGTACCTCTTCTTGCAAAATTTCCGCGCAACTTTGATCCCGACTATTGCGGTACCTGTGGTATTGCTGGGAACCTTTGCGATTCTGTCGTTAGCGGGTTTCTCGATTAACACTTTAACCATGTTTGCTATGGTGCTCGCCATTGGTTTGTTGGTGGACGATGCGATTGTGGTGGTGGAAAACGTCGAGCGGGTAATGGCCGAGGAGGGCTTAAGTCCACTGGAAGCGACGCGTAAGTCGATGGATCAAATTACCGGTGCTTTAGTCGGTATCGGTCTAACCCTCTCCGCAGTGTTTGTCCCTATGGCATTTATGTCAGGTTCAACGGGGGTTATTTATCGTCAGTTCTCTATCACTATCGTATCTGCGATGGCGTTGTCTGTTCTAGTTGCTTTGATTTTAACTCCTGCACTTTGTGCGACTATGCTCAAACCGATTAAGAAGGGCCATGCTCATATCGAAACTGGCTTCTTTGGTTGGTTTAACCGTAGTTTCGATAAACTGACTAATCGTTATGAATCGAGCGTTGCTGGGATCATCAAGCGCGGCTTTAGAGTGATGGCGATTTACGTTGTGCTGGTTATTGCAGTCGGTTGGATCTTTATCCGTATGCCTACGGCGTTCTTACCAGATGAAGACCAAGGTATTTTGTTCACGCAAGCCATTTTGCCGACTAACTCAACTCAAGAAAGCACCTTAAAAGTATTGGAGAAAGTGTCTGATCACTTTATGGCTGAGGAGGGCGTGAGATCGGTGTTTAGCGTGGCGGGCTTCAGTTTTGCGGGTCAAGGGCAAAACATGGGTATCGCCTTCGTTGGTTTGAAGGATTGGTCTGAACGTGAAGCGCCTGGTATGGATGTGAAGTCTATTGCTGGTCGCGCTATGGGTGTGTTCGGTCAGATGAAAGATGCCTTAGTATTCGCCTTCGTACCGCCTGCGGTAATCGAGTTGGGGACGGCGAACGGTTTCGACATGTACCTGCAGGATAAGAACGGCCAAGGCCACGAGAAGTTAGTGGCGGCACGTAATCAACTGCTTGGTATGGCGGCACAGAATCCAAATCTGGTGGGTGTGCGTCCAAATGGTCAAGAAGATGCGCCAATTTATCAATTACATGTAGATCACGCTAAGTTGAGTGCGTTAGGCATTGAAATCACTAATGTGAACAATGTGCTTGCAACGGCTTGGGGTGGTTCTTATGTGAATGACTTTATTGACCGTGGCCGCGTGAAGAAAGTATATGTGCAAGGTGATGCCCAGTATCGTATGCAACCGGGAGATTTAGATTCTTGGTACGTGCGCAATAACAAGGGTGACATGGTGCCATTCTCTGCGTTTGCCACTGGTGCATGGGAATACGGTTCTCCACGTTTAGAACGCTTTAACGGCTTACCATCGATGAACATTCAAGGTGCCACGGCTCCTGGATTCAGTACCGGTGCAGCTATGACAATTATGGAAGACTTAGCCAAGCAGCTTCCTCCTGGTTTTGGTGTCGCGTGGAACGGTCTATCGTATGAAGAACGTCTATCGGGTAACCAAGCACCAGCGCTGTATGCTCTGTCAATCTTAGTGGTCTTCTTAGTATTGGCAGCACTCTATGAAAGCTGGTCGGTACCCTTTGCAGTTGTGCTCGTGGTTCCGCTTGGGATCATCGGTGCCTTAATTGCAATGAATGGTCGCGGCTTGCCAAACGACGTGTTCTTCCAAGTGGGGCTGTTAACCACAGTAGGGTTAGCGACTAAGAACGCCATCTTGATTGTGGAATTCGCCAAAGAGTTCTATGAGAAAGGTTCAGGCTTAGTCGAGGCGACCTTGCATGCGGTGCGTGTGCGTCTTCGCCCCATCTTAATGACGTCTCTAGCCTTTGGTCTAGGGGTTGTGCCGTTAGCTATCAGTACCGGTGTAGGCTCTGGTAGTCAAAACGCCATTGGTACAGGTGTACTCGGCGGTATGATGAGCTCGACTTTCCTAGGGATCTTCTTCGTACCATTATTCTTCGTGATAGTGGAGCGTCTCTTCAGTAAGCGCGAGAAGAAAGGTAAAGAACAGAAGCCAAACTCAGCTGAATAAGCTCGATCGTTTCTAAACTTCTAAACTAAAGCCCTGCAATTGCAGGGCTTTTTGTTATTTTAATGCTGTTAGTTATAAAGATGGATAGGCACTGTGCGCGAGTTCTGGCATATTGCGCTTAGGCAGTTAAGAGGACGAAACATGGATGATGCTGCGTTGGAATTGCAAAAACTAGATGCACTCATTGCTAAGGGTAAGTGGTACTTTATTTTGGTCTTTGGCGTACTTTACTGGGGTATGCTGACGTCCCTCGTGGTCGCCTTAATACATTATTTTATCTCGGGCGATCCATTCTGGGCGGAACTGCAAAGAGCGCTCTATATTTATCCCATTGGCGGTATTTTGTTTGGTTGGTTTGTGTGGGTGCAGATTAATCGTAAGCGAGATAAACTGCGCGCCCAATAGTATCAATAGTTCTGGTTAAGCTGAGTGTAGGGGTGACATGGTGTTTTCGTGGGGTAATCTTGCCACTAAGCAACTTATCGTGGGAATGGTATGTCATGGCATAGCGCTGGCATTTTTGGCCTATGGCGTTTATGCATTTTACTTGCAGGAGCTTGTACTACCAGAGTTAACTCGCTGTGTCGGTGCTGCAGTGTTATTTGTGGGCATGGGGCTAGCCCCTCAATTATTTTTTATGTCAGTGAGCCAGATAGTATCGCAAGCTGAGGACTCGACATTAAAATCTACCCTACAGACCTATGTGTTTAATCTAGGTATTTTTTTGATGATCTGCAGTCTGTTAATGGAATGGCTATACGACTAAAGCTATCGAATAAAGAAAGGGCGTCGACTTCACTATCGACGCCTTTTTTATTGCGGTTAAGGCGTGTAGTAAGTCGCGGCTCCCGGCCCAACGGGCAGACCAAAGCCAAATACCCACAGGAAGAAGAACGCTGTCCAACCCACGAAAAACACGAGCGAGTACGGCAGCATAGTGGCGATCAGCGTACCTATCCCTAGGTTTTTCTGGTAACGACAGGCAACCGCTAAGATTAAACCAAAGTAGCTCATCATAGGTGTGATTAAGTTAGTCACCGAATCCCCAATACGGTACGCCGCTTGAATCGTTTCGGGCGCATAACCAACCAGCATCAGCATAGGCACAAAAATCGGGGCGGTAATTGCCCACTGGGCCGAGGCGCTGCCAAGCATCAAGTTGATAATGCCGCAGAGCATAATAAAGAACAAAAATACGATCGGGCCCGTCAAGCCTATGGATTGCAGTGCATCGGCACCTAATACCGCCAATACTGCGCCTAAATTACTCCAGTTGAAGAAGGCGACAAACTGCGCGGCGAAAAAGACGAGGACGATATACATGCCCATAGTGCTCATGCTGTGGGACATGGCATTGATGACATCTTTATCATTTTTGATGCTGCCCACGACTTTGCCGTAAATAAAGCCAGGTATGGCAAAACAGATAAAGATAAAGGCGACTATGCCCTTGAGGAATGGCGAACCTGAGATGAGACCGGTTTCAGGATGGCGCAGCGGTGCGCCTTCTGGTACGACTGAAATCGCTAAAATAACCGCGAGCACTAACATAGATAACCCAGCCCATTTTAAGCCGCGTTTCTCAATAGCACTGATGCTCTCCATCGATTGCAGTACGGTTTTGTCTGCATCATCATCTTGGTATTGACCTAACTTAGGTTCGACGATTTTTTCGGTGACAAAGGCGCCAAGGAAAGTGATCACAAAGGTGGAGACAAACATGAAGTACCAGTTTACTTCTGGGCCGACGTTGTATTGAGGATCTATCATGCGCGCCGCAGCTTCGGTAATGCCCGATAGCAAGGGATCGACAGTACCAAGCAACAAGTTAGCGCTATAACCTCCTGAAACCCCGGCAAAAGCGGCAGCTAAACCTGCAAGTGGATGGCGGCCAAGGGAGTGGAAAATCATCGCCGCCATAGGGATAAGTACCACATAGCCAAGCTCGGCAGCGGTGTTGGACATAATGCCGGCAAATACTATGGTTACAGTGACTAATCGTTTAGAGGCACCCATGACTAAGGCGCGCATAGCCGCAGATAATAAGCCAGAGCGTTCGGCAATCCCGACACCGAGTAGCGCCACGAGCACAGTGCCGAGTGGTGTAAAGCCAGTAAAGTTGGTCACCAGATGCGAGACTATCATCCGCAAACCTTCGGCGTTCATCAGGCTCACCACATGGATTAAACCGTCGGCACTGCGGCCGTGTGAGCCAATAGGTCTAGGATCGACCACGGTTAACCCAAAGTAGCCCGCAATACCTGAAATAATGATCACTGCAACACAGAACAGTGCGAATAAGGTGATTGGATGGGGCAGCAGATTGCCTAAGCGTTCAACAATATTGAGAAAACGTACAAACCAACCACTAGAGCTAATATCGCCCTGTTGTGGATTGGGTTCAGAAGCTTTTTTGGGGGGAATATCGCCGGAATTAAAACTCATCGTCCTTCCTTTATGTCGACCTTTACGCAGCGCAATATTTGGACCCTATAACAGACTCGAGACATTGCCGACGGCCGATTGTGGATGACGTGGCTGAGGGGATAACTCTAGGTGCAAGACTCGGAGTGAAAGCTAAGGTAAAAGTTAAAAAATTAGCGGCAAAGTATGATTGTTAAGTTTTAATTGAAACTTAAATGTTGCTATTGACTGCGTTGAGGCGAGGAGGGCTAAAATTAGGATAAAAAAATGGACTCTCGAGGAGTCCAGTATTCACGAGCAAAATTGGATGCTCTAATGTTGTGCCATATCACTATAGACGTTGTTTGCTGTATCGGAGCTGAATATCGATAAATTTATAGGTTAAATGCTGTTTTTTATGCAGATGATCACTTTTCATCGCTGAATATGGCCAGTTTCGTTGATGATTGCTCGTTAGATAATATCGCCAGCTCTGACCAGCGAGTAATTTCATTGTCTTAATCAGCCCGCAGGTGAAATTTTCACTCATTTATGGTTAGCTGTATCCTATTAACAAGAATAAGAAACCTAAGGATGGAAGATGGAAAAATTGTTATTGGGATTAACGCTGATTTTTATCGTGACCTATCTTTGGTACGTCAGCCTAGTCAAAAAGCGCAATACCGCGCTCGAAGCCTTGTCGGGTATCGATGTACAGCTGACCAAGCGTGCCGACCTTGTGCCTAATATTCTAAAAATTGCTAAACGATTTATGGAGCATGAAAAGTCACTGCTCACTGAAATCACCGAATTACGCACTCTGCTCAGCCATAATTACAACAAGGCCGATCCGAGTGCCGTTAAAGAGCATTTAGTTCAGGCTGAGCGGTTGAACGACAAAATGAGCACCTTGATGGTGAATGTGGAGAACTATCCCGAGCTCAAATCTGACAACACTATGTTGCAGGCGATGCAGACCTATAACGAGGTCGAAGCGCATATCTCAGCTGCGAGGCGTTTTTACAACTCGGCAGTTTCCGAGCTTAATACTGCGGTAGAAATCTTCCCCGGCTCGATTATCGCTTCTATGGCGAGTATTAAAGTGATGCCATTCTATGAGGTAAGCGAAGCGGCAAAAGCGCCCGTAGATGCGGCCGAATACTTGTAAGCTTAGCTGTGCAGGGTGAGTTATCACCCTGCAATACTATGACATCAATATGAATATCATCACTTTTATTTTAGGTAGCCCGATTCGGACTTATCGGGGGCCTGTTGGTTTGTCTGCGGATTTTGACGAACTACCTCAACTCGAAGCGTATTACGAAGAACATATCGCGCCCATCAGTCGCAAATATGAAACTAAGCGTGTGGCTTGCCTTAAGGCGGCGCGTAAACGTTTGTATTTGAGTTTGATGATAGTGCTTGGGCTGAGCTTGCTCACCGTTATTGGCTACTACAGCGGCGGCGCTTATTTCCCGCCTTTGCCATTGCTTGCCTTAGTCGGATTAAGCTGGTGGAGCTTTGCTCCGACTCGTGAGTTTAAGCATTTGGTTCAAAATGATATTTATCCGCTGATGTTTAAATATTTCGGCGATGATTTTATTTATAGCCGCGAAATGCGCCTCGACATGAATCGACTCGTTGCGGCTAAAGTATTACCGCGATACGACAAAGTCAGCTTCGGTGACTATATACAAGGCTGCTATAAGGGCGTTGAGTTGACGGTCAATGAGCTTACCTTGACCAAGAATGTGCAAGTCGAAGAGCTGGATGTCGGTACGAATAGCCGCAGAAGTGTGACCCGCACGGAAACCCAGTTTCGTGGCTTAGTGGTTGAGCTGAGTAGCCATAAAGCGTTTATGGGTCATACTGTGGTGCTGAGGGATCGCGGTGGTGTAGCAAATTACCTGTCCGACAGCCATGCGGGACTGGTACGAGTCAAACTTGAAGATCCGCAATTTGAAAAAGAGTTCGACGTGTTTTCAACGGATCAAATCGAGTCACGTTATTTGCTCAATACGGCATTTATGGAGCGCTTACAGGAGCTTGCCAAACATTTCGATGGCAATATTCAATGTGCATTTTTCCGCAATAAACTAACTTTGTTCCTGCCGAATCGCAGAACGCATTTTCAAATGCAGTCCATTTTTCATGGCGCAACCTTTTCAGTAGAATTTAGTCAGATAAACCGAGAAATGAAGCAACTCTTTGCTATTATTGAAGTACTTAAACTTAATCAGTACACGGGACTTTGATGTTGCTTACTCGCTTAGCGCTTGCTCGTACACTGACTTTCGCAGCCTTTTCATTGCCCTGCAGATTTGAGGTGTTAGGCCTGTGCTTATTATTGATTTCGAGTTTGATGATAAATGCAAATGCTGAGGAGGCGCGCGAAAAAGCTAAGCCGCGTATTGTGGCGCGGTACTCACAGAGCGGCATAGTGAGTAGTGAAGGTCTAGAAAAACTCAAGGTTTATCAATACCAACAAGCTAATGGTGTCACCGTCTTTACCGACAAAGCCCCCGCAAATAACCAGTATCAAATTTTGTTATATGACTGTTTTGCCTGTCGTCCCGATTCGACCATAGATTGGAATGGTATTCGGCTATTTACCGCTAATTATGATGCCCTGATCTCCCATGCAGCCCATAAGCATCAACTTGATCCCGCCTTAATCCGCGCTGTGATCCACGCGGAATCAGCCTTTAATGCGCGTGCACTTTCGCGAACTGGTGCCATGGGATTAATGCAATTGATGCCAGAAACAGCAAAAGAGATGGGTGTGGCAAATGCATTTTTGCCCGAAGAGAATATCTTAGGTGGCAGTAAGTATTTGGCACAAATGCTAAAACAGTTCAATGGTGATGTCGCATTGGCCTGCGCGGCTTACAATGCGGGGCCGACTACCGTGGTTCAGTACAATGGCATTCCGCCTTATCCTGAAACCCAAGCCTATGTTGAGCGTGTGAAAATTTTATTGAAGCGTTACCGCGAGCAGAAGGACGTTTAGTTACCGCATTGATAAGCTGAAATGAAGTGGCGAAAATCCGGAGATCATCGCCGCCATTTGAGTCGAAGGTTACTCGCCGACTTCCCATTTTACAGTAATGTTACCGTCCACTTGTCCAAGTGTTTTACCCAAGTAATCCATTAATTCAGTTGCGATTTCGTCTAACTGCCAAGGTGGATTGATGATCCATAATCCTGCCGCAGTCATGCCAAATTCATCTGAATCGGGCTTAATGGCTTGTTCAATTCTCAGCTGACGTTTAATGCCACTGTTGGCGAGGCGCGATAACATACCTTCGGTCTGAGCGCGATTTACGACTGGATACCACAGGATAAACACACCCGTAGCAAAACGTTTGTGTGCTTTTATCAGGGTTTCGGCCACATCTTGGTAGTCGGTTTTCATCTCGTAGCTAGGATCGACTAGCACCAGAGCACGACGCTCTAATGGTGGTACTGCGGCGATAAGGCCTTTTAGGCCATCACCTTTGATCACTTTAACTTGTCTGTCTTCGCAGAAATAATCATCCAATAACACGTAATCAGTGCTGTGCAGCTCGTGCAAGACCATGCGATCTTTAGGCCCTAGCTCCATGTCGATAATGGCGGGTGAACCTGGGTAGAAGTTGAGTTCGTCTGGATTTTCTTCATTAAAATGGCGCACGGCGGCGACATAGTCCTGCAGCGATTGTGGTAGGTCAGTTTTATCCCAAAGCTTAGCTACACCTTCGAGGTATTCACCTGTTTTCTGTGCAAATTCATCGCTTAAAGCATAACCACCCGCACCTGCGTGGGTATCGATATACACGAGTGGTTTGTCTTTCTTGTGCATCAGCTGCAAGGTTTGTAGCAAGATGGCGTGTTTCAACACATCGGCATAATTGCCAGCGTGATAACCATGGCGGTAACTTAACATGGGGTAATCCTAGTAATTTGCAAACATAGCAAAGAGAGGCAAATGCCAGTCGCCAATTATACCTGCGATGGTTCTAGGCGTAAATTTAATGCCTCAGTTGGCGCTCTTTTTATTGGCGAACCAGTGTGTGGGGGTTTGCATTTGAAAGGTTTTCAGCCAGAGATTCGCTGGTGCGGGTTTACCGAATAGATAACCTTGAAATTGTTCGCATCCTAGCGCAGTGAGTTGCAATAACTGGGCTTCGGTTTCGATACCTTCGGCAATGACGTTGAGTTTTAAGCTCTTGGCTAACAGGATGGCGGCGTTAACAATTTGGGTATGGCGTTCACTAATGCCCATTTGACTGACAAAGTAACGGTCGATTTTAATTGTGTCGGCACTGATATCAATGAGCTGGCTTAATGACGCATGGCCAGTGCCAAAATCGTCAATAGCGATAGAAACCCCCATGCGAGCTAAGGTGTTTAGGCGTCGGCCTGTTTCTTTATGGGTTGAAAATACAGAGGTTTCAGTAATTTCAATTTCCAACAATGGGATGAGTTCAGGATGATTCATATAGGTTTGGATTAACACCTTAAAGAAGCGATCCGACAGAATATCTTGCCCTGATAAATTAAAGGCTATCCTAACCAGAGGCACATTCTTAGGCCAAGAACGGATCAGTTGTAGTAATTGCCTGAAGACTTTTATCGCAAAAATCGCCTGCAATTGAGATGACTCTATGATGGGGATAAAAGTGTTCGGCATGATCATAGTGCCGTCTTCGTCAAACATTCTGGCTAGCGCTTCAAAGCTAGTAATGTGGCCATTGGCCATCACTTTAGGTTGCAGCCACATTTCAAGGCGGTTGTGTTTCAGCGCGTCACGGATTCTGGCTTTTTGCGATGAAGCTTCGAGCAGATTGTTAATCAAACCAATGTAATACACCATCACTGGGCTAGCTTGGGTGGTTTGTTTTATGGCAATTAAACATTGCTCCGCGGCTTGCTGCGGTGAGGCTTTATTACCTGAGCTGCAACCGACTCTGCACTCGAGATGATATTCAGTCTGTTGTTCTTGCTTAAGTTGTAGGTTTGTTGGAATACGCTCGCGTAATTGTAGCGCTAGGTTTTCAGGGGAGATAAGCGGCAGGCTAGTAAACTCGAGTGCAAACGATGCTCCTCTAAATCGGTATATTTTTGCGATATGACCAAAGCGATTTTTGAGTTCAATAGCAAAGGCTTTTAGGATGGCATCTCCGACGCTGATACCGAAAGCAGCATTAATTTGGCTAAGATTATCAATTTTGATTAAGGCTACGGTCATTTCCTGATGGATCAAGCTTGGCGCTGGGTTATACCAGTGATTTTCGTTGGGTAATCCCGTCACTAAATCATAGAAATGCGTGCTGATGTGGTGTTTTTTAAGTCGACTCAGCTCAATCGCATGGTTCGCCTGTTCTGTGACATCGTGGCAGTGAAATAACAAAGTATCATGATGCTGTAATGAGGCTTTTTGCAGCAGATATTTAGTGCTGTTATTGTTCTTTAAATGGGTCGGAAACGAGGCCGCCAGTAAATTCGTGCTGGTATCTTCGGTAAGTTCAAAAATGTCACATAGGCGAGTGCGGTTTAGTGTGACTTCTCCAGCGATTTCCCTCGCGGCATTATTCAGGTTGAGAATGACTCCATCCTCATTGCAGAAGAAAGAGGCTGTACCATTATTTTCAAAGATTTCAGCATATTGGTCTAATGTATGTTGCAGTGCATTTTGATGCTGGATCATTTGCTGCGCATGGATTTTTTGGGTTTTTAGCAGGCGCATTGCCGACAACGGGATACAGATATTAAAAAACATAAACAGCAAACCGTTTAGATAAGCGTGGGTCGCAGGTAGGCTGATATCAATATCGATAATGGGTGGCAGGTTTTGGTTACGCAGTAGCAGTAAAAAAGGCAATACGTTGAAACACATCATAATAAAAGCGACTTTTCTGCCAAACAGGAAAAGCGCCATCAAGGGCAAGGTATATAAGAAAGTAATACCTACCTGCGATAAGTTAAAGTCAGGGATAAACAGCAGCATAGATAAACAGGCTGCAATAACCATCGCCAGCAGGCTGATAGAGCTGACGAGTAAATATTTGCGCGTAAACCATAAAGACAGGAATAGTACGGTTAAAAAACTGACCGTAATGCTGATAATGAAAGTGAGGTTTAACTCATACGCAATTAAAGAGCTATGCAGCACTATGCTAGTGGTCAAGATGGCGCCACTGAGCAGAATAATCCGCAATAAGCTGGTTTTTAATATCGTTTTGTCAGGATTTAAAAAATCTTGCTCCCTGATAAACAAAAAACCTTTTAGCCATTGAAGCAAAAAAAGTCCTTATCCCGTACGGAAGTCACGCAGGTTGGCTGGGGACGTAACATATAACATAAATCACTAAACTGTTATACAAATAGATTGCTGCCTTTATAAATCAGTATATTACAGTGTGATGCTTGTTTGAATTATTAAGGGCGTACTGAGACAAATTGGCTAAGACAGTGATGAGCTTAGCGATGTGTTTTGCTTACTAGCATATTCATAAACGAGATTTTTAGGCATAATGGCCATCATTTTCGTTGGTTAGAAGACAACCTGTGACCCCGATTTTTTTCAATCAGCAATACCCAACACTTGTGGATATTTGTGCACGTTGGCAACTCGTCTACGATGCGAATGCGACCTTCGAATTGCGTTTTGAATCAGATACTTTATCACTGCATAAACGCGATGAGCCTAAGCTCGATGGTATAGTGGTGGATTTTGTGACTGGCGCCGTCGCCCATAGACGTAAGTTCGGTGGCGGTCGCGGCCAATCTATCGCTAAAGCGGTGGGATTAAAGCAAGGGGTAACACCGAGTGTGGTTGATGGCACAGCGGGTTTAGGGCGTGATGCGTTTGTGCTCGCAAGCCTTGGTTGCACTGTAACTATGGTTGAACGTCATCCTGTGGTTGCCGCATTACTTGAAGACGGCTTGCGCCGCGCCTATCAAGATGCTGAAATCGGTGATTGGATGCGTGAGCGGATGCGCCTGTTTCATGGTTCTAGCCTAGAAGCACTATCGAAATTAGCACAAGAGGTGGATGTGGTTTACCTCGATCCTATGTACCCCCACCGTGATAAATCGGCCCTTGTTAAAAAAGAAATGCGTGTATTCCAATCCTTAGTCGGTGCCGATTTAGATGCCGATGGCTTACTCACCCCAGCTTTAGCTTTAGCAACTAAACGTGTCGTCGTTAAGCGCCCAGACTATGCCGAAGATTTGGATGGGGTTAAGCCTAATACGGTTATTGAAACCAAGAAAAACCGTTTCGATGTCTATGTAAAAGCCGCGATGAAATAGCGAAGATTTTTCTCATCGCGAACATTGTATGCTTTCAGTGACAACGGCTTAGCTCATGTCGATATTTCAGTTTTATGGGCTATTTTCTTTTTTATACCCACTTGTGATTTTTTATATGAAACTCATTCCTCTGCTAAAACAGCCGCGTATTCACTGACTATTCTAATGTAAAACTTCTCATAACATTATGTTTCGTATTAACAATTTTGTTTATAAAGAGGATTTGCAATGCAGAAAAAGCATTGGTCAAAAGTTCAGTTATTGCATGAGGTAGTCACCAATCCCAATATCATAGTCAAAGGTCAACATAGCTATTACAGTGATTGTTGGGATGCTGGCTTTGAGGGATCTGTAGTGAGATATCTTCATGGCGATGAAGTGAGCCGTGAGTGGGAGCCTAAGTGGCCTATCGATAAACTTTATATCGGTAACTATGTGTGTATCGCCGCCGAAGTTGTGATCTTAATGGGCGGAAATCATACGCATAGAGCAGATTGGTTTTGTTTATACCCCTTTGTGGATTTTATTGAGGATGCCTACGTAGGCAAAGGCGATACTCATATTGGTGATGGGGCTTGGTTAGGTATGAGATGTATGCTGATGCCTGGGGTGACGATAGGTGAAGGTGCGGTTGTTGCCGCAAATAGTGTTGTCACCCAAAATATCGAACCCTACAGTATTGTGGCGGGATCACCCGCGAAATTAATCAAGTATCGGTTCGATAAAGACGTTATTACTGAGTTACTGGCGTTAAAAATCTACGATTGGCCTGCCGAAAAGTTTGATAGCTTAAAGCAGCATTTGTGTTCGGCGGATTTTGACGCGCTCAGGAAAGCGATCACTCTCTATGACCAATCTGTACATCAAAATAAATAGCCGTTAGTCCCAAAGTGAAAGGTCGCGATTAGTCGAGGCCTTTTACTTATCCTGCCTTAAATCTGCTTTTGGGCGCTTTCGCTAAGTCGATCAGTTCTTCGATGATCACCCGTAGCTTAGGTTGGAGGTAAGGGGTTTTAAGCCAAATCAAGTGGATGGGTGTGTCGTCACTGGCGAGTTCGTCCAGTACCGAGATAAGTTCACCAGTTTTAAGATAGTCCTCAACCAACCATATCGGCACTTGCGCTAAACCCACTCCCGCCAGTGTGGCCGCTAAAATGGCTTCGCAATCAGCGATTTCGTGGCGTACTGGAATGTCATAAGCCTCGATGATCCCATCCTCATGTTTAAGTAACCAGCGATGTTGCTGCCCAAGCGGCCAGCCGACAATGCATTGGTGCTGGCTGAGATCTTCTTTGCCTTGTGGAGTGCCAAGTCGAGCGAAATAGGCGGGAGATGCGCAGATCACTCGGCGTTGTTCTCCTAATCTACGGGCGACTAAATCCACAGTGTCGCCGAGTTGTCCGACACGCACCGCCAAATCAATGCCGTCACTAAACAAATCGGTCGCTCTATCGTTAAAGGTAATGGATAACTCGAGCTTGGGATATTTTTGCGACAGTGCTAATAGGGTTGGCAGTATATATCGCCGCCCAAACGTCACGGGTAAATCCACTCGCACTCGACCTGAGGGAATTTGCTGTTCGCTGCCGAGTCGGCTCTGTGCATTGTCTAGGATTGCCATGGCATTTTGGCAATCTGTGAGATACGAATTGCCATCATTGGTTAAGCTCACACGCCTTGTGGTGCGGTGCAGCAGCTTAGTGCCTAAGCGGGTTTCTAATCGCACTATGCTTTTACTGAGCGCCGAACCTGTCATGCCTAACGCCTGCGCCGCTAAGGTAAAACTGCCGAGCTGGGCAACAGTGACGAAATGGCGTATCTCAACAAATTGATTATTTATCACGGCAATTAATTCCTTGAAGGACTCAGTGATGGTCATTTTAGTGACTTAATCATGGGAAGTGAATCGCGTAAGCTACTACCACAGTATGAAAAAGAGCGTTAACTAACGGGCGATCGCCATTTTGCGATTGATTAACAACGCTTTTCTTTACCATAAATTTTATATTCCTATTGAGTGAGCTAACTATGAAATCGTCAAATAATCTGCAAGGTAAAGTGGCTTTTGTACAAGGCGGTAGCCGTGGTATCGGCGCTGCCATCGTTAAAAGATTGGCTAGTGACGGCGCCGCGGTTGCCTTTACCTATGTGTCATCTGAGGCGCAGTCACAATTACTAGTAGATGAAGTGCTAGCTCAGGGGGGGCAAGTCATTGCCTTTAAGGCCGACAGCACAGAGCCGGAGGCGATCCGTCGTGCCATCCGCGAGACCAAAGCGCATTTCGGTGGCTTAGATATTGTGGTTAATAATGCGGGCACGCTGATTTGGGATAGCATCGAAAATCTGACGCTAGAAGACTGGGAACGAACAATTAACACTAACGTGCGCAGTGTGTTTGTGGCGAGCCAAGAAGCGGCGCTGCACATGAATGACGGCGGCCGCATCATCAATATCGGTAGCACCAACGCTGAACGTATTCCGTTTGTAGGTGGTGCGATTTACGGCATGAGTAAATCGGCATTAGTCGGTTTAGCCAAAGGACTCGCGCGGGATTTAGGCCCACGTGCAATTACGGTGAACAACATTCAGCCAGGCCCTGTGGATACCGATATGAACCCTGATAACGGCGATTCATCTGAGCCCGTTAAAGCGATGGGCGCCCTAGGGCGTTTTGGTAAAGCCGAAGAGATCGCAAGCTTTGTCGCCTTTATCGCGGGTCCAGAAGCGGGCTATATCACTGGTGCGAGTTTGATGATTGATGGTGGGTTTTCTGCATAAGCTTTGTCTGTATTTATCTTTTAGGCAAAAAGTTTGATTCCAGTCATTAATAAGCCTGCACAAGAGTCACTCTGGCGGGCTTTGCTTAAGTTGTGGCTAGTTATGCAGAATCAATATGTTAGAGCATAAAAACTCGTTGAGTATGATGGCAAGACCTTAGGTCGTTGTTACTCAAATTATCCGTCAGCAAAGCGTGGTTTTATTGAAATGGTGGACTATGGCTTGAGTCAGGCAAGGCAAATTAATTTGCTTGTTGATGAACTATTGTTACAATCCGCCGGTCTTATCTTCAGCTATCTGTTGAAAGACACTCATTTTTTATCTTTATTATCAAAGAATAAGACGAAGGGAAATTCAAATTTCTAAGTTATCGACTAAGCAAACAGGCAACTTATGGGGCGTGATGGTGTTTACCATTCTGACCTTGTTCTGTTTGACTCAAAATAGTGGAATACTTAACTTGTTGCTCAAGGAGTCGAGCGCGCAGGCGATGTCGGCTACGTCTTTTTCTGGTGCTAGTTTTAGCGCCAACTCAGTTTTAAACTCAAGTTCAGCTTTAAACAGCAGCTCAACTTCAAACAATATGGCTAGCCACGCCGATGCTCAAGCGGCGGGTACTGAGCTGGTCAAAAGTGAACCTAAAAAATGTGAATTGTCTGAGAAATCGATCCGAACCTGTATCGACACTCCGAGTACCATCCCATTTCTTATCCTGCTGTTCCTACTGCCGTTACTTCCCCGCGCCTCCCGCGTGATAACACTGTTACCCATACAAGGTTATCAAGCTAAACCTAGGCGAATACATCTCACACATTGTCGCTTTCAAGAATAAAAACTTATTTATCAATTTGATAGGTGGGTTTGTTTAGGCATGTTTTCTCTCAGTCAATATTTGACTTTTCTCGCCAGTTTGCCGGTAGAAAAGAAAGTTAAGCGGCTGCAGAACATCCAATTTAACACATCACACCTCCCTATCTGACTGCTTGAACTTAAGCCTTCTATCACGCTGATGTTTCTTAAGCCATAACGATATTGGTAACCAGAACATAGCGTTAGCCAATATTTATATGGCCTAGAAGCAAGGTAAGCATGCACGCAGCATCACAGAGTCTTGTTTAACTTAGCTTGGTCTAACAGCGCTTAAGTATTGCAATGGCAAATGCTGACGATATATCGAAGAGATTAATATGCAATTTAATAACAAACAGTTAATGCATATTTTGGGGACAAAATGAGTACATTAAAATCCATGTTAACCAGATTCTGGATACTCGCCTTGATAGTGACGAGCCCGTCGCTAATGGCCGCATCGACGGGGTGGTTGGTTAATGATAATCACCCTCCAGCCAAAGTACGTTTTATGCTAACGGGGGAGGTTGATCCTGCAACGAATACTTTGCCTGCTGTGCTTGAAGTGCAACTTGAGGGCGATTGGAAAACCTATTGGCGCAGTCCTGGGGAAGGCGGTATCGCGCCGACGATAAAATGGGATGGCTCACACAATTTACAGCAAGTGGATTGGAGATGGCCTGCGCCAGAGGAATTCTCATTATTGGGGTTACAAACCTTTGGTTATAAAGGCAATACGATATTTCCCTTAACCCTAAAAGTCGATGATATCGCTGCGCCAACTCAGCTGCGTGGCAAAGTGATCTTGTCGACTTGTACCACCATCTGTGTACTGACGGATTATCAGATTAGTCTCGACTTCACGCCCAATGCGCTGCAAGCGGATACCGATGCCATGTTGGCTTACAACAAGGCCGTGTCGCTTGTGCCACAAAAAGTGTTGACGAAAGAAGGCCAAAATCCTGCGATGACCATGGGTTGGGATGCCGCCAAAGGTCAACTTGAAATCAGACTCAATGATGCCAACTGGCAGAGTCCAACCGTGATTATCGATGGTGAGCCAGATACCACATTTAAGCTAGTGAGCTTAAAACCGAGTGAAAGCGATGTTAACGGCAAGCAATTGGTCGGTATTTTTAGCGGTAAAAGTTGGCTGGGCGAGCCTGAAGTTTTGGGCAAATCGCTGAACATGACTGTCGCCGATAGCGAGCGGGCGTTGGAATACAGCGCCGAAGTTAAGCCTGTGGTGATTACCCAAGAAAGTACCTCGATATTTGGCATGATTTTGTTAGCGCTTATCGGTGGTTTGATCTTAAACGTCATGCCCTGCGTGTTACCAGTGCTTGGCATGAAGCTCAGTTCAGTGGTTGCAGCACCTGATCTTAAACGTAATCAAATCCGCCAACAGTTCATCGCATCAGCGCTGGGGATATTGGCCTCATTCTGGTTACTCGCTGGCTTTATCTTAATGCTTAAGCTCACGGGGCAGGCGATTGGTTGGGGCGTGCAGTTCCAAAACCCTTGGTTTATCGGCTTTATGGCGCTGGTGACCACAGTGTTTGCCTTCAATATGTTAGGTGTATTTGAGATTAACTTACCCTCTAACGTGCAAACCAAGTTGGCGACGACGGGCGGCAATAATAACAGCGGCCATTTTTTACAGGGCATGTTTGCGACGCTACTGGCGACACCGTGCAGTGCGCCATTTTTGGGTACTGCGGTCGCTTTCGCCTTGGGCGCCGATGTACTGAGCTTGTTTGCCATCTTCACTGCGTTGGCCGTGGGTATGGCGTTCCCTTGGTTGATTGTGGCGGCATTTCCGCAGGTGGCGGGTTATTTCCCTAAACCCGGTCGCTGGATGAACACAGTCAAAGTGTTTTTCTCCGGCATGTTGCTCATCACCAGTTTGTGGCTCATTAGCCTGTTGTCCAGCTTCATTGATACAATCTACCTGTGGCTATTAGCTGGCATTATTACACTGATATTTATGGTGTTTATGGCTAAGAAATATGGCGCGATTGCCATTGTGAGCTGCTTAGGTATCGGTATTTTACTGTCGGCGGTTATTGCATTTATGACGGTGAACCAGTGGGCTAAACCTTTACCTACGGATCTTGCTTGGACGCCATTGGATCAAGCATTGATTAATCAGCAGGTCGCCCAGGGCAAGACAGTATTTGTCGATGTGACTGCCGATTGGTGCATCACCTGTAAGGCCAATAAAGTTGGCGTGATCTTGCAAGATCCAGTCTATAGCCTGTTGCAACAGCCGCATATTTTGCCGATGAAGGGCGATTGGACTACGCCTTCTGAGCCCATTACTCATTACCTGCAAAGCCATAATCGTTTCGGGGTGCCATTCAACGTGGTTTACGGCCCGGGTGCACCGCAGGGGATTGAGTTACCGGAAATTCTATCGACTGAGCTTGTGCTTGCTGTGATTGAGCAGGCCTCAGCGTCCCCAGAAAAGTCATCCGTAGCGGCAGGGAAATAACGCTAACGAACAGCCATTCACTCGGATATGTCACTCGGCAATATCACTGGCGAGTCTCATTTAATAGCGAGTCGAGTGGCACTCTACAAATACTCAGGTCAGGGATAACCCTGACCTAAGACAATGGAAATCGATTATGAAACAGAAGATTGAAGTACAAAACAACACTGAATCAATGCAGAAAACTCAAGCCATTGGAGGCACCCAAATGTCGAAATTTAGCTCTTTACGGAAACATCGCAAGTTACAGATGTTTGCTGTCTCAGGTGTCGCCATGGCCATGCTGGTGGTTTCCTTGCCTTCGGTGAGCACCATGGCCTATGCCAAAGACAGCAGTTTATCGGCGGCCCAGCAGCAAGAGGTGCGAGCGATTCTTAAAGATGCCTTGATCAATGATCCTGACCTAATGAGAGAAGCAATTATTGCGTGGCAAGCAAGGGAGCAAGAGGGGGCCAATACAGCCATGCAAACGAGCCTAGTGACCCATCATAAAGCCATGTATGAGACCAAAAGCGATCCGTGGAAGGGCGCTGCGACACCTGAGATTGAGATGGTGTACTTCACCGATTTTAACTGCCCATACTGCAAGAAAATCGAGCCTTCGCTGAACCAGCTGATTGAAGAATTTCCGCAGTTAAAAATCATAGTTAAAATGGTGCCGCTGCAGGGCGAAGGCTCCAAAATGGCAGTCGATTTTGCCCAAACGGTTTGGTTAAACGAGCCTGAAAAGTATCTCAAGGTGAAGGATATGTTGATGTCGAGTCCGCGTGGACTCGATGCCGCCGCCATCGCTAAGGTCGCTAAACTGACGGCAACTGAGCGTTGGGTCGGCAACACAGATGAGCGCGTGGCTAAAATGGTCGATGACAATGTTAATTTAATGAATGAGTTAGGCATAGGTGGCACTCCAAGTATGATAGTGGCCGATACGCTTATTCCCGGATTAGTGCCTTACGAAGTGTTAAAAGAGCAGCTTGAAGCCGCGATTGCCGCTAAAGATAAGACGCAGAAGAGCAGTTAAGATGCCGCCAAAGGAAACTGAAAATATGAGCGCCGAACAGGTTTCGACATCTTTACCTAAACGCATATTGGGCTGGATTAAGCAGTTGGCACTTTGGCTGCTCATTGCTCTTATCGTGACCAGCGTGATGGACATCTGGCGCGGCAAAGATATCCCGCGGGATAATTTGCCGCAGCTCCAAGGGACGACGTTGGCTGGGGAAGCGCTTGATATTGCCAAGTTAAGCCAAGATCAGGCGGTATTGGTATACTTTTGGGGCACTTGGTGCCCTGTGTGTAATTTTGTCAGTCCGGCGGTCAATCAAATGTCGGCCTATTACCCCGTGGTGACGGTTGCCATGAATTCGGGGGAGGATGAGAAACTGAGAAAATATCTTCAGCATCAAGGCTATGGCTTTGACACTATTAACGATAGTGACAGCAAGATTGCCCGTGATTGGTCATTGCAGGCGACGCCAACCATTATGATCTTTAAAGAGGGTGAGCTAAAACACTATACGACAGGCTTTACTAGCCTACCCGGTATGTGGTGGCGAATGATGTTCACTTAGAAGTGATGCTTCAGGGGCTGTTTTAGGAGAGAAAAAAAGCGCTAATCTTGGTTAGCGCTTTTGTATTATCAACTTATTTCAGGACTAGACAACTAGCTGAAAGCTTAGGGTTTACTTCACTAAAGTGAGTAGTGGTGCCTGACTCACAACTTGGAAGTCGAGCGCCATAGTCACACTGAGCGCCGTAATAGTGATGATTGAAAAACCAAACACTTGGCGAGCCCAGCGGTGCATGTCGATGCCGTGGCGATAACCTTTTAATGCCATGGCAAGCCACCACAGGCTAGTGGCACAGGTGACTGCCATAAAGGCGATACCTGTGTAACCTGCGAGTGGCAGCAGCGCACTGACTAAGGCGAACACAGCAATATAAAGCACGATATGCAGTTTTGCCTTGGTCATGCCTTCTGCAACCGGCAGTACTGGAATATTGGCTGCCGCATAGTCATTAAAACGGAAAATCGCGATGGCATAGGAATGCGGCATCTGCCATAGACTGAACATCAACAGCAAAATAGCCGCGCCCATGTCCATTTGCCCTGTCACACTGCAATAGCCAACCACGGGCGGTACTGCGCCCGAGAAGCTGCCAACTAAAGTGCCATACACTGAGTTACGTTTCATGTAGAGGCTATAAACCCCCACATAAACGATGTAACCAATAACGGCAAATAGCAGGGCTAATGCATTGGTAAACAAGGCTAAGATGCTAAAGCCTAACACACCTAAGGCGAGTCCAAACGCGAGTACGTTACCCACGGCAATTTCGCCCGTGACGGTCACGCGTTTGCAGGTTCGCTGCATCTTGGCGTCGATATCACGGTCAATACAGTTATTGATTGCGCAACCCGAGGCTACGACCAAGGACAATCCCACTAAGCTCGCCAGCATCAAGACCAAATTTACGTCGCCTTTGGCGGCTAATAAAAAACCGCCAGCAACGGAAATCAGATTCCCGAAAATGATGCCAGGCTTAGTAACCTGCACATACCCTTTGAAGCGTGCTTTCCATTGCGGTGACATAAATCTGTCTTGTGTTTGCATAGACTGTTTCTCGTTACATCATTAAAGCGTTGGCTTCGAGTATGATCCACACCGACAGGCCGACGACCATGACAATAATCAGGGCGGTAAATAGGAAGGAGAAGGTATTTACTTTGCCTTCTTTCGAGAAATCTAAGT
Organism: Shewanella sp. NKUCC05_KAH; assembly: GCF_019345585.1. Lineage (NCBI taxonomy): Bacteria > Pseudomonadati > Pseudomonadota > Gammaproteobacteria > Alteromonadales > Shewanellaceae > Shewanella > Shewanella sp. NKUCC05_KAH. Next base: position 50,823 of record NZ_JAHKQZ010000012.1, on the reverse strand, counting down.
GCAAGAAGTACTTAAGATGTACCACTATCTGCACTATCGCCATCACTAGCACTAAGTTAAGGGTGGTCGCTTTCTCGAAGTGATGGGTCATTACCGCCCAAAATGGAATGGCGGTTAATACCACTGACAGCACAAAGCCCATTAGATATGACTTAATGCTCGCGGCCAGATCGTCAGTGCCATGGCTAGGCTTATCAGTATGACTATGTGCGCTCATTACAGTGCTCCCAATAAATACACGACCGTGAATACACAAATCCACACTATGTCGAGGAAATGCCAGAACAGGCTTAAGCAGCTCAGGCGGGTGATGCTGCGATGACCTAAACCGTTTTTCGCCACTTCAATCATCATGATCGCCATCCAAATCAGACCTGCGGTCACGTGCAAACCGTGCATACCGACCAAGGTGAAGAAGGACGACAGGAAAGCGCTGCGCTGTGGGCCATTGCCATGTTCAATCAGGTGATGGAATTCATAGACTTCCATCCCGATAAACACACAACCGAGGGCGAAGGTGACGAGTAACCAAGCCAAGGTTGCGGTTTTGTTGTGGCGCTTAGCAAAAATTAGCGCCATGCCATAGGTAATACTACTAACGAGCAGGGCGGCAGTTTCGATCAGCACAAAGTCCAATTCGAAAATGTCTTTACCCGAAACGCCACCGTCCGTGTTCATGTAGAGCACGGCATAGGTTGCGAAAACCGAGGCAAACAAAATGCAGTCGGTCATCAGGTAAATCCAAAAACCAAACAGAGTATTGCCACTCGTGTCATGGTGTTCGTGGTGATCTTCTGCGTGAGCTACTTCTAAATCTGCTGGGATTGCAATACTCATATCAGCCCCTTACTACATTGTTTAAGTGGGCATTTTCAATGCTAGCCACTTCATCGGGTTGTACGTAATAGTCGACGTCATTGTTATAGGCTCGGAATAAGAACACGATAAACGCGCCCACTAAGCCCACAATGGCTAACCACAGAATGTGCCAAATAGCGGCAAAACCCGCGGCAGTGATCCCCAGCGCCATTAAGATACCGCTTGAGGTATTTTTCGGCATATGGATTGGCTGATAGTGTTTGAGGCCTTGATAAGCCAAGCCTTTTTCTTTCGCGTCGGTAAAGGCATCGATATCAGCAACCTGTGGCAGCTTAGCGAAGTTATAGAACTGGGGTGGTGAAGCGGTTGACCACTCTAACGTATGGCCATTCCATGGGTCGCCCGTAGTATCGCGGTTTTGGTCGCGGTCACGGATACTCACGTACAGTTGGATAAACTGCAGAATGATACCGACCATGATGATGCAAGCACCCACAGCGGCTAAGTAGATCCATAGATTCCATGCCGGGTTATCCGTATGGCTAATTCGGCGCGTCATACCCATAAAGCCTAATACGTACAGCGGCATAAAGGCCACGTAGAAACCGATTTGCCAGCACCAGAATGACGCTTTACCTAAACGCTCATTCAAGTGGAAACCTGTCGCTTTCGGGAACCAGTAAGCAAAGCCTGCTAAGTAACCAAATACCGCACCACCAATAATAGTGTTATGGAAATGCGCGATTAAAAACAAACTGTTATGTAGAACGTAATCGGCTCCTGGTAAGGCTAATAGCACACCTGTCATACCGCCTATGGTGAAAGTCACCATAAAGCCTAGCGTCCACAACACAGGTACAGTTAACCTTAGGCGGCCACGGTAGATAGTGAACAACCAGTTAAACAGTTTCACCCCGGTTGGAACCGCAATCACCATAGTCATCACCCCGAAGAAGGCGTTGACGTTGGCACTTGAGCCCATAGTGAAGAAGTGGTGTAACCAAACGATGAAACCTAAAATTGAAATCGCACCGCTCGCCCACACCATAGAGGTGTAACCGAACAAACGCTTAGCCGTAAAGGTTGAGATCACCTCGGAGAAAATACCAAAAGCAGGCAAAATCAGGATGTAAACTTCAGGATGCCCCCACGCCCAAAATAGGTTGATATACATCATGGCGTTACCGCCACCGTCATTGGTGAAGAAGTGGAAATCCATGTAACGGTCGAGCGTTAACATGGCTAACACGGCGGTTAAGATAGGGAATGACGCGACGATCAAAATGTTCGCCCAAGTACAAGTCCAAGTGAAGATTGGCATTTGCATCAGCTTCATGCCTGGGGCGCGCATCTTCAGTACGGTGGCGATAAAGTTCACCCCGGTTAAGGTTGTCCCTATGCCTGAAATTTGCAGTGCCCAGATATAGTAATCGACTCCAACCCCCGGACTGTAAGCCAGCTCTGAGAGGGGGGGATACGCCACCCAACCTGTCTTAGCAAATTCACCTAAACCCAATGAAATATTGATCAACACAGCGCCAGAGGCGGTCAACCAGAAACTGAGGTTGTTCAAGAATGGGAAGGCAACGTCGCGGGCACCAATTTGCAGCGGCAACACTAAGTTCATCAGACCTATCATAAATGGCATCGCCATAAAGATAATCATGATCACGCCATGGGCGGTGAAGATTTGGTCGTAATGTTCAGGCGGCAGATAACCTGCGGCGCCGTTGGTGGCAAGTGCTTGCTGGGTACGCATCATAATGGCATCGGAGAAGCCACGAATAAGCATCACCAAAGCCAACACTATGTACATGATACCGAGGCGTTTATGGTCAACAGAGGTTAACCAGTCGTGCCAGAGTACGCTCCATTTTTTGTGTTTAGTGATCAAGGCTGCGATATACAAACCTACCACAGCGACGACCGCTAGGGTCACCATGATGATGGGCTCGTGATAGGGAATCGCATCTAAGCTTAATTTACCGAGAAATGACATGATTACTCCGCCTCCACTTTGTGAGTGGATGAGTGCTCTAAGGATGAAGGTTCTGTGGATGAATCCTGTGTTGATGACGGTACAGAAGGTGTTGAGCTATCCATGTCGGCCATGTTCTGTGTATTTTCCATCGCGTGCTCGCCTGCCATATGTGCCATGTCGTGCATACCTTTCATGTCTGCCATGTCAGATGTGTGCTCAGTGCCCATGTGTTCCATGCCTGCGTGAATGTCCATTCCTTCGTGACCTTTCATGCTCTCATGTGAGTCCATGTGCATGTATTGCATCACGATTTGGTCAAACATCCCTTTGCTCACTGAGCCAAAGTATTCAACTGGATTGTATTCACTCGGTTTAGCCAGTGTGGCGTAGGCCGCTGAGTCCAATGTCTTGCCCTGTTGTTTTAACTTGGCAACCCATGCATCGAAGTCGGCAGGTGTTTGAGTGGCAATTGCTTTAAACTTCATGCCCGCAAATCCGGCGCCGCTGTAGTTAGCCGAAATACCGTCGAAGGTGCCGGGCTCGTTAGCGATCAAATGCAACTTAGTGGTCATGCCCGCCATAGAATAAATCTGGCTGCCTAACTGCGGGATGAAGAAGGAGTTCATCGCAGTATCAGAGGTGATCTTAAAGTTCACTGGCACATTGGCTGGGAACGCCAACTCATTGACCGATGCCACGCCTTGTTCTGGATAAATGAATAACCATTTCCAGTCCAGCGACACCACTTCAACCGTGACGGGTTTCGCTTCGTGCTCTAAAGGTTTATATGGATCAAGATCATGGGTCGAACCCCAAGTGATCACACCTAGCACTATCACGATCACAATCGGCACTATCCACACTACGGTTTCAATCGCTGTTGAGTGTGCCCATTTAGGCGCATAGATTTCCTGATCACGGCCATCGCGGTATTTCCACGCGAAGTACAATGTCATGGCAATCACAGGGATAACGACAATGAGCATGAGTAGGGTGGCGACGATAATCAGGTGTTTTTCATCGATACCGATTTGGCCCTTAGGGTCCAATACTCCGCCATCACAACCCGCGAGCATGAGTGCTACTGCCGCGATTGCTGCTTTACTTAATTTTCGAATTAACAAAGGAAGATTCCTCTAACCCTAAGGTTTACAACTCTGCCAAGCGTTAACCGGCAGTCGCACTAAGCGGCGTTATCTGAGCGCAAATCCTGAGACCCAAGAGGTATGACACAATAATGTGCCGCCATTCCGAGGCAAATCGAAGATCAGCTTTCAGCGCTTAATGCTTAATTTGAATTTAAAAACAGAGGGTTAAAATGGCGGAGCGCGACAACCGTGGGCGGTATGTTCGAGGGATTTTAGCCTTGGGGGGGCTAAAAAAAGTGAAGCGTTAGTTAAATCGAGATGATTGAAAAATTTGAAGCAGCAGTCGATTAAATACCATAACTGCAGAATAACGAGGGGGTTGAGCAATAATAGACTGAGCAGACTGGCGCCGATAAACTCGACTAAAAAGCCATTGCTGAGGCTGATTAGTTCGCTAATATCGACACAACCGCCGATCAACACGGATAAAACGTCAGCAATAGGCAGCACAAACAATAACCCGAAAAACAGGGCTAGATTTGTCATGCTAAAGGTTGAAAGCCGAATAGTTAGGTTCAATCTTTCAACAATGAATTGGCTAAGAGCTAATTTCAATTAATGAGTCCGGCTGAACGGGAAAAGGAGTCAGTTGGCAGAACAAAAAATATTCAGCATGTAACTTTTTTATGCGGCAGGAGGATACCAAGAAGCGGCTATTGAATGAAAGCGGATCCCCGTAGTAAAAGGGCTTAAGCATTAAAAAAACCTTAATTAAAACTAAATTTGATCGTTAGCTTTACAAAATTAACAGTATTTAAACTGATTTTGTTCTCATAAAATAAAAAATTGTGAAGCCTCTCATTTATTCATTTTGACTAAAGTTGATTTGCTCGTGGCGTCATTGAGTTGATTACAGCCCCTATAAACATGTTAGCTTTACCCGCAAAAAGACTAAGCTTAACTTCTATGGCGGGGTTAATGTTGCCGGTAGTTGTCTTGATGGGTTAGCTTGTTTGTCGCAAGATTGGGCTCGCCAAGTTTGGCTGTGTGATTAAGTGCATTTGAGATCGGCATCCCAAATAAAAACATCACGTTAAATGAGTGATTGTGTCAGTCATTTACGCTATTTACATTAGATAAACCGATTATTAAACTGTGAACTTATCTCGCCCCTGATATGTGCTTGAGATTGAGCCTGTGAGTAGGGCATGATGCTTCTCAATTCTTGAAGTGCGTCAGCATGAAGGACTACACATAAAGTCATTTATCCCATACCTTAAGGTAAACATTTTCATCGCCTTAGCTTACGTTATTGTAGGTAAAATTGGTTTGATGATTGCTTTGCCGCCTGGATATTCTGCTGCAATTTGGCCTGCCGCAGGTATTGCCATTGCCGCTTGTGTTTTATGGAAAGAATATGCGCCTTGGATTGGTGTGTTCATTGGTTCTTTGTTGATTAATCTCAACATCAGCGGACATATCCATTGGGGGTGGTTGCCCTTTGCGATTTCAATTGGCTCATCTATACAGGCAGTGCTTTCTGCCTATGTTCTTGGGCGAGTCGATCATTTATTCACCCTAGATAATCCTAACGCCGTCATTAAATCCTGCTTGAGTTTAGCTTTAACTTGTACTGTAGCGACTGTTTTTGGCAATTTCTCCTTAGTGATTAACGGTACGATTCCACAGTCCGATTTACTGGGTAGTTTAATAAATTGGTGGACTGGGGATTTGCTCGGTGCCGTGATTTTTATCCCTCTGACTATGTTGCTATTTGATAAGCGAGTTATTTGGCGTTCTCGCCGCATTCAGACGGGTGTGCCTCTGCTGGTGGGCTTTTTATTTTGCGTGGGGATTTATTACTACTCAGATATGAATCAGCGCCAACAGTTACAGGATAAGTTTCTGGTTCAATCTAATGCGATTATTAGCAATATTGAAAGTTTTCAAGATGCGAACCTCCAACAAATTGTTGCCTTAGCAAGCTTGTTCGATAATAGCGAGCAGGTTTCTGAGGATGAGTTTGTACAGTTTGGCAAACGCAATATGTTGATGAAGGATGGCTTTAGAGCTTGGTCTTGGTCACCGCTTGTGGCGGCAGCCGATCAGCAAAGTTTTGAGGCATCCATTCGTTCTGTGGTTGGTGGTTCCTACAAAGTGACTCGTCCCGAAGGCTGGCAGGCGAATACTGATGGTTGGCTAGTCCCTGTGATGTATATTCAGCCGCAGATAGGTAACGAAGCGGCCTTGGGATTGGATCTCAATAGTGAGCCGACGCGAGCCGCAGCCATAGCAAAAGTGCGTGCGACGTTAGCACCCGTGATGACAGCCAAGATTCAATTAGCACAAGATCCCAATGGTCCTGGTGGCACTTTACTCATTGCTCCTGCTTTTGACAGATTGGGTAAGATCTCAGGGTTTTGTTCAGCCGTAATTGATTTGCAAGGCATTATTGATGATGTTGATAGTGTAAAAGGGTTGCAGTGGCAACTGACAGATATGAGTGCGGGCGGTACCTTACTTTATAGCAATACTCAAAAATCGTTTCCTGAATTTAGCAGCAAGCTCTTCAGCGATAAAACTGGGCAGTATTTTCAGGCAAACCTGATGTTAGCGGATCGTCATTGGCATATAGTGATTTATCAATCCTATGCGGTGCTGATGGGCGATACTTTTAGCTTATCGCTACTAATGCTGCTGCTCGCCTTTATCACTTGTGCGGTCGTGGGCGGCATGACACTGGTTTCCTCCGGCGAGCGCCAACGTATTGCCGAAAAAGTGACAGAAAAAACCATGGCATTGTCGAAGGAAATTGCCCGCCGTCAGGCTTTTCAAGCTACCTTGGTCGAAAGTGAGCAAAAATATCGAAACCTATTTGATAAGGCCCCTGTGGGGCATGTGCTTAAACGTTTAGATGATGGTCAATTTGTGGCGATTAACCCCGCCTTTCAAGCGATTACGGGTTATTCACTCGATGAGCTTAATCAACTTGATCCTTGGGATCTTACCCCAAAGCGTTATCAATTAAGTGAAACTGAGCAATTAGAGCGCTTAAAGCAGACGCGCCGTTACGGCCCCTATCAGAAGCATTATTTACATAAAAATGGCCAATTAGTGGCGGTGCGCCTCAACGGGGCTTTAGTTACTGGTGCTAATGGTGAACAGCTAATTTTGTTTATCGTCGAAGATATTACCGAGCAGGAGCGTACCGTTGCGCGGGTAAATCTCTTGGCGCAAGTATTTCAGCAGAGTGGTGAAGGCATCACGATTATGGATGCCAACGATATCATTGTGGATGTGAATAGCGCATTTTCTCAGATCACGGGTTATTCCCGAGAGGACATTATTGGTAAAAACTGCCGTTTTATAGAGGCTGAACGAACGGATAAAAGTATTGATTCTCAAGTCCGTGCTGCCCTCGAGCAAACGGGTTTCTGGCAAGGTGAAGTCTGGGATAGGCATAAACAAGGCTACGATTTCCCGAAATGGTTGATGATGTCTGTGGTGCGGGATGATTCTGGTGCCGTGAGTCACTATATTGGCAGCTTTACCGATATCAGTGAGCGTAAAGTCAGTGAGGAACGCATTCATTTCCTTGCCCATCATGACTCTTTGACCTTATTGCCTAATCGACTGAGCTTGCAGTCGCGCCTCGAAGTGGTGTTTAAGGATGCTCTGGTATCCCACAGCCAAATAGCGGTAATGTTCATCGACATGGACCACTTTAAAAATATCAACGATACCTTGGGCCATCATGTGGGCGATCAACTGCTGCTAGAGGTGGCCCGACGTTTGAAATACATCGTTGGTGATAATGATACTGTGGCGCGTTTGGGGGGCGATGAGTTTGTGGTTGCCTTGTCCGATACGAACCATGATGAAGTGGCCAGTTTAGCCGAGGCGCTGCGCAGTGGTTTGAGTCAAACCTATGTGATTAATAATCAAGCATTACATTCATCGCCAAGTATAGGGATCAGTTTATTCCCCAATGATGGTGACAGTGTTGAAGCCTTGATGAAAAATGCCGATATGGCCATGTACCGCGCAAAAGCGGCTGGACGCAATAACTATCAATTCTTTACTGCGGCAATGAACACTTTGATCACTGAGCGCCAGCATATTGAAACTGGCCTAAGGCAAGTGTTAGCAAACGACGAATTACGACTTCATTATCAGCCACAAATTGATATTAGAAGCGGGCAAGTGGTCAGTGTCGAAGCGCTTGTGCGCTGGCAGCATCCCGAATTTGGCATGATAGCGCCTGACCGTTTTATTCCCATTGCCGAAGAGATCGACATGATCATCCCAATTGGCCAATGGGTGTTAGAAACGGCGATGGCGCAACTTGCTGTCTGGCGCGCAGCGGGTGCCACTGAGTTGCGAATGGCAGTGAATCTGTCAGCGCATCAACTCCGTAAGGATACGATAGTCGCCGATATTACCAATGTGCTGGTGAAGCATAAGTTGGGCAAAGGCGCACTGGAGCTGGAGATTACCGAGAGTGTGGCGATGCAATATCCTGAGCAGAATGCGCGCCTATTAGCGGAATTGCGCCAACATGGTATCGAGCTCGCCATCGATGATTTTGGTACAGGATATTCCTCTTTATCCTATTTGAAACTCTTGCCCTTAGACAGGTTAAAGCTCGACCGATCCTTTGTGAAGGATATTGAGACCGACTCGAACGATGCAGCCATTAGCGCTGCAACTATTTCTATGTCCCATGAATTGGGGTTAACTGTGGTCGCTGAAGGGGTTGAAAACGAGGCGCAATTGGTATTATTGTCGAGTATGGGGTGCGACTTAGTGCAAGGGTTTTACTTTAGTAAACCCTTAGCGGCAGAAGAGTGTTTCCGCTTTATCCAGCGTAATTTATAACGGCAGAGTGTTGTTGTTTTTCTAATGCTGGCGCAGAGTTGGACTATACTTGAGTTCGCATTATGCATGCGTTAATCAAAATACTAAGGATGGTTTTATGCAAGTCATCTTCACTAAAGGTACTCAGCGTTATGGCCAGTTGCGTTGTGTGCGCATGGACGGTAGTGCGACCCAAACCCAAATGCCAGAACAAGGTATAGCACCTCACGATATGATCCACTATGTGGTTGAAAAACGCCTGCATATTCAAGGCGCTTTCTTCTCGCAGATCAGAGCTGGCGCCGATATCAGCTTTACCTTAGAGCATAATGAAACCTCCCGCGCCATCGCTGATAAAACGGAGGTGTGGCAAGCCGAATCCATAGTTGAGACCTTGCAGTCGCTACTGTGGTCGGGTGAAACGCCAACCTATGACGGCTTTATTTATCTGTTAGAGCAAGCCTGTAGCAGTCGAGACTTAGTCGTTCCTACTGTTAACCAAACAGATTTTGATCATATTCTCAATGAGATTATGGATTTGAGTGTCGAGTGGCAGGGAATGGGAGAAGGTCAGTCCTTGACCTTGAAGTTCTAAGCGATTTAAAAATAAGTGACTTAAAAAACAAAGAGCGCAGATAACTGCGCTCTTTGTTTTACTGCGGCCATAGCGGGATTATTCCCGATGACGACGTTCTTGGCTTTGAGTTGATCGACCTTGGTTATGTTCTACCGAGCGAGCGGTTTGCGCATTTTGGCGTGGCTCACTTTGTCTCACTCTCACTTCTTCGCGTTGTCTAGGCGCCGCTTGTCTTGGTTGTTCAATCCGTTGTGGCTCTGTACGTCTTGTTTCAGGTCGTGGCGTTTCAACTCTTGGGGTCATAGTTCTTGGTTTTTCTTGCCTTTGTGACTGTGACCTTTGTTGTTCGATATTACGCGGCTGTGACTCCCGAGTTTGATATTGCCTTTGCTGAGGCTCCTTCGATGGCATTGGTTTTGACTGCACGGGTCTTGATTGCGCGTCATTACGCTCCTTGTGAGTCGGCGTTTGTACCATAGTCGCGGATCGACGTTCCTTTAACTCGGCTTGCGTTTTCTGATAACTCGGTGTGCGGTTATCACGTTCACGGCTGACGTTGTGATAGTCTTTATTATCACGACTTTTATTGCCCTGATTACTCATATTACCCAGATTACTATGGGTATCTTGGCGTTCTTTAGACTTCGAATATTGGCTATTGAAGTGCTGTTTACTGCCGCTTGAGTGTGAATCTCTGCCGCGATATTTATCATCACGGTAATAGCGTTGTTTCACCACTGGATTGTGATAACTCACGCCGCGTCTATGTTCGGGTTTATGTTTCCAAGGTTGTGCGCCATGGCTAACACTGTATCTTTCCCGTGGGCGATATCGGTGTGAATGGCGATAGTCGATCACCACCACTTTATGGTTGTGCCAGTGGAACGAACTGAAGAAGTAGTTAAAGGAAATATGGATGCCCGGTGACCAGTAGAAATGGTTATGACTCGGACGATAGGGATAGCCAGCATAGCCGCCAAATTCCCAATATACAGGAGGATAAGCCACACCCCAACGCCATGTGCCGTAAACCACGCGTGGATCGTAATAGGGGACGTAGACGATTTCTCGCTTAGCGGGTTCTATGATGATCTGATTGTTGGCGCGGGTAATTGCCATGTTATCCATGTCCGCTAAGCTATTCGCTTTATCAGCCTGTTGTCTTAGGGACTGAATGCTGTTCATCACTTGGCCTTCATCTTCTAAGAAGGCTTCACCGAGTCTTTGAGTCCATTCGAGATCTTCACTCATTTTTTGCAGCAGCGTCGGGAAGGCCAGCAAGGCTTTGACGCTCGGGTCCCAGTCCTGATCTTCGGCTTGCGACATAATTTGGTCGATCGATGATTTGGGGCGCTGGGTTAACCAACGCTGTGCCTGCACTATTTCGAGTGGATAAGTTGAAGCGATAAGTATGTGGGTCAGTAAGCTATCGGGATACAGGGCAATAGGCGCCAGCATTTGTTCGAGTTCGGCTTGGCTTGCCGCTGTGCTCGATCCTTGGCTCGCAGATATGCCCGCAGCCTGTGCTGTGGTAGTGAAAGGCAAGGCCACTAATGCCGCCGTTAACACTAGCCAATTCCATCGATGTAGTCTGTTCATGGTTTGCTCCAATAATCCTGTTCGAGGATGTTATGGGCATATTAGGCGTGTGAATATGAACATAAGCTGAAAGTGTTTTGCGGTTAAATATTTATTTATAGCCAAGTTTTAAGAGAAGAAATAAATCTATCACATTGAAAATAAAGACTTAAACTGAGTGTGCAAAGCTGATGCTAAATTTGGCACCACCTAAGGTTTCTGAACGAGAGACAGAAATTCTGCCGTTATAGCTGTCGACTAAATCGCGCACGATAGCAAGCCCAATACCATTACCTTGAAGGTAGGAGTCTGCGCGAATACCACGTTCAAAGATTTGATTTTGCAGGGCTTCACTGATCCCTGGGCCATCATCTTCGATACAGATTAGCAGTTGATAGGCATCGCCTGTGACCGTTAATGTCACCGTAGACTTCGCGGCTTTACAGGCGTTGTCGAGTAAATTGCCTAGAATTTCAGTCAGATCTGCTTCATCCCCCTTGAATACTGCGTGTTCTACCATCTCGCCGCTGAGATTGATTTGTGGCTCTCGATAAATTTTAGCTAACGTGCGTAATAACTTAGCGGCGACTTCATCGACACGAATACCTAAATGCCACGAGGCCGCCGCTGCAGTTTGGGCGCGTTTTAGCTGGTGGCCAATGATTCGGCTGATCACTGATACTTGCTCACTGGAGGATTCGCTTAAGTCGGCCTGACTCTTGATCACCGCCAGTGGTGTTTTGAGGCTATGGGCTAGGTCGGCCAAGGCATTACGATAGCGTTTTCGTTGGGTTTGTTCGGTATTGAGCAAAATATTAAGCTGCCGAGCAACTGCTTGTAATTCAGTGGGGTACTGGCTACTTAGCTGCATCGACTTACCTTGCTCGACGGAATGTAACTCTTGGGTAAAGCGTGCTAAAGGTCGCAACGTCCACAGTAACCAACTCAATTGAAACACTAACATGACTAACATTAAGATCAGCAGCCAAGTCCAAAGCTGTTGATTAAACTGATCAATTTGCTGCTGAAATTCTCGCTCGTCTTTAATGATGTGGATTGTCACAGGCACGTTTTGATTTTGGCTGGCAAAACTGACACTAAAGCTATAAATCAAATGGAGTTGATCGGCGAGCTCGATTTGCTCAAATGCGCTTTGACCCGTGGCTGGGATGGTAAAATGTGGCGGTGGCGTAATCCCCATAAAAGATTGCGAATGCCACACTATATCTTGTTTGCCGCTGGCGTCTTCAGTGGTTGCAATGGCATACAGCCCTGATTGAATGAGGTTAAAACGATTCTCTAACACTAACTCTGGGATGGAGATTTGTTTGTTTTCGACTTCAGTCACCGCGAGAATCGAATAGACATAGGCACTGAGTTCATTCTTGGTTGCGCTTTTAACTTGTTCAGTAAAGGCATCGTTTAAGGCAACGCCGATCAAGGGTAATAACACTAAGATAAATAATAGCGCGCTGGCAACTAAGCGTGCTTTTAGGGAGTTCAACACTTGCCACGCCATGGCGCGTTTACTCATCGGTTGCTTGCCCAGACGTTAACGCTTTTAGGCGATAACCTTGGCCGCGCAGAGTTTCAATTAAGTTGTATTGATTATCTGGGTCGAGTTTTTTGCGTAACCGGCGGATAAAGACTTCGATAACGTTAGAATCTAAATCAAAATCCTGATCGTAAATATGCTCTGTGAGTACAGTTTTTGATTTGACTTCGCCCTGATGCAACATAAAAAATTCGAATAGCTTGTATTCAGAACCACTGAGATTAACCAGTTCTTCGCCTTTACGTACTTCTAGACTGCTGGTGTTAAGGCTAAAGGGGCCGTTGTAGATCAGGGGGCTGGCCTTACCGGCGGAGCGACGGATCAGGGCTTTTAGTCGTGCGATGAGTTCTTGGGGATGGAAAGGTTTCGTCAGATAGTCGTCGGCACCGGCATCGAGTCCTTCAACCTTATCTTGCCAACTGTCCCTTGCGGTTAAAATCAGGATAGGAAAGTCGCGTTTTTGTTCACGCACGCTACGGATCAAGGCGATACCATCGAGTTTAGGTAAACCTACATCGATAATTGCTGCATCATAGTTGTATTCGAGCGCTTGAAATAAGCCTTCTTCACCATCACTCGCCACATCGATACTGTAATGGGCATCGAGGAGATGTTGCTTTAAGTTAGTCTGTAGTTCTGTATCATCTTCAACTAGTAACAATCGCATCGTTAGTTCCTCGAGACTCGGCCCGTTGCGGCATCTACTGAAACAGAAAATACTTGGCCATCATTATTGAGGATTTTAATACGATATCCCGATCCGCTGGATTGTACGCTCAATACTTTGCCTTGAAATTGTCGTTGCGCCATTGCCACCGCTTGATCAGGGCTATTGACCGCTAGACGGCGCTGCTCATTCTTCGCACCTTGGTTACGAGGCTGATTGCGATCATCATGTCTATCATTACCTGCTATGCAACCAAAGGAGGCTGATAAGCAAGTGATTAGGGCCAAGGTCAAACCAAGTTTCATATCGGGTACCCGCAATGTTCAGCGATCTTAAGTTAATGAGTGAGATGGATAACTTATCGAGTCGACTAAGAATACCTCATCACCTTAACAAACACATAGAGATCAGCCAATTGGTTGGCACAATTCCTTCAAAATTAACTCTGGCAGTTATTTTGTTATTCGTGACAGAACTGAAGTTCTGTTGGCGAGTCTATCCCTATGCTCGCGCTTGTATCGTTTAAGTTTTGTGAGTGTTACCCATTCCAGATGAACTCGGGCTGAACGTATCTTTTGGCTGAGAACAGTGGGCATTGATGTTCAGCTTATGTTCACCTTCATTGCACTTTAATAGCTCCAATTTGAACGGGTTATCCATAGGATATTCAAGATGAACACACTCAATAAGCAAGATATGGCAGCCACAGTTAATATTAAGCTGTTTATGGCAACGGCTATTGCTGCGCTGTTTTTAGCGTCCCCTGCCGCTAGCGCTCAGCCCCGCGAACTGGAGTCATCGCAAAGCTTAACGCCATTTACTGCAGCCAGCGTTGGTATTGCCAAAAAAGCAGAAAATAGCGAGCAAGCTGCTGAGCAGGAACAACAAGCTTTAGCTTTGTTACAACAAGTCGCGCCCGCAAAAAATGTCACTGACGTCGCCGCTGCGGCTGTGAAATCCTTGGCGCCAGTCTTATCATCCAAAGCGCCGACGACAAACCGAGTGCAACTTATGGGCGCCTCGCCTATGACGCGTGAGCAAGTAACTGCGAAACATGCGAGCCAAGGGATTCCGAGTTCGAGCGCGACCAGTGAAGATCCCTACCGCGCACCTGTGTATCACAGCTTTTCGATTTTTGATGCCAGCAGTCGTTTGTTTGAAGACTTTGACTACGATGGGTTTTATCAAACGTTTAGCGTGACCTTCGACGTTGATGTCAATGGTGCATATCTTAATGAAAGAGCTGATTTATTTGCCGAGCTTTATCTCAGTCGTGATGGTGGCCCTTGGGTGCATTACTACACCACAGACGTATTTACCATTTACGGCGATTCGACACAGGACGATTACGAAGTGTTGACCACGCTCTACACGGGTTATGCGACGGATCACTATGATGTGTTGATTGATGTGTATGAAGTGGGTTACAGCGATATTGTTGCGACCATTAGCGCCGATGAAACCGATAGTTTGTATGCGCTGCCATTGGAGAGTAGCGATCGAGACAGAGAGCCCGACATTATCGTTGTTGAGGAAAGTGGCGGCGCCTTCTCAGTATTAGGTTTGTTATGTCTTAGTTTGTGTGCGGGGCTGCGGTTGAATCGAACTCGAGCCTAATCGCCCTTATTTCTCTCGGTGTTTATCTGCGGTAAATAGGGCTAGTATGGATGAGTTATTTTAACTAAATGGAGAAAGACATGATTGCTCAAGGTCAAACATTACCTGCTGCCACATTAGGTCAACTGACTAAAGATGGCATGGTGAATCACCAAGTTACCGAATTGTTCGCGGGTAAAAAAGTCGTATTGTTTGCAGTGCCAGGTGCTTTTACTCCAACGTGTTCTGAAGCGCATTTACCTGGCTATGTGGTATTAGCCGATCAATTTAAAGCGAAAGGCGTGGATTTGATTGCCTGTGTTGCTGTGAACGATGCCTTTGTGATGAAAGCGTGGGGCGAAGCACAAAATGCCTCTGAATTAATGATGTTAGCCGATGGCGATGCCAGCTTTACTAAAGCCTTAGGTTTGGAGATGGATACTGCCGGTTTTGGTGGAGTGCGTTCACAACGTTATGCCATGATCATCGATAACGGTGTAGTGACTCTACTGAATGTAGAAGAGCCAAAGGCTTTTGAAGCCAGTAAAGCTGAAGTTGTTTTGGCTGCTATCTAAGCGTATTTAAGACATGAAGTTTGGATGTGACCAAAGCCAGCCATTCATTGGCTGGCTTTAACTAAATCCATTTATTGTACGATTTGAATGTTGTCTGCATCTATGGTCACTTCAGACCAATCTTTATCCACTTCACCACGAATAATGACCTGAGTCTCAGGTGTTACTGTGTTGCCGCGCCATAAATCATCATCAATTTCGACCTTAATATCACCCGTAGCGTCACGGAAAATATAATCATCGTGTCCAATGGAAGAAATGATATGGCCCGTTAACTCAATTTGGGCGTCATCACTGGCATTGAGCGCGCTCACCACATCATGAATCACTTGTCTTGCGCTCGGCCCTTGGAAGCCACCCTGTATTTGAGGTTCACCCGTTGTAGGTTGAAAGCCTGCTTGGCTGGCCATAGTCGTGAATGAAAGTGCCATTGCGAAAACGGTAAGAGTCATTTTATTCATCTGTTTGTCCTTTCTATGGTTTTATGTAACTCAGCCTCAATGGCTATTACAGTGTTGCGAGCATAGTGCCAAGACAAGCGTGAAGCGGTTGTGAAGATTGGGTTTGCAACTCAGAATTTGCTAAAACGAGGTCATTTATCCAAGCTAACTTCAGTTAATGGGCATTATCTATAAACTGAACATAAGCCTGATAGCTAGCACCATCGTTTTGGGTTGAAAATGCCCAACCCATTCGCTCGCAAATACGTTCAATAATAATTAATCCGCAGCCATAGCCTGATGTATCAGTACTTTGAGTGCTTAGTGGATTCAGTATCCATAATTGGTTGCTTTGCATCGTAATTTCAATGTTTCCGGCACTGTAATTGAAAGCATTTTTAAGTAAATTACCTATCACTATGTCAATAAAGCTCAGTGGCGCCTTGATGCTCAAGCAATCTTTAAGCGTTAAGCTGTAGGTGATTTCTTGCTTGGCAAAGTGTTGTGCCATCTCAGCTAAAATGTGTTCAAGGCGTGGTGCTAAATCAATTTGGCTGTAGTGCTGGGATTCAATGTCTTCTTTTCCGAGAAGTAAAAAGGCCTCGGTGAGCGTTTTCATTTGATGCCCTGCGTAATCAATACGTGTAATGGCTTTTTTGACCATTAATTGTTGAGCCTCGGTTGTCGCATTGGGGATTTTTTTGAGCAATTCGACCGAACCTTGGATCACCATAATGGGCGTGCGTAGTTCATGGGAGGCAAAACGGCTAAATTCTTGTTCCCGAGTGAAGTAGGCGGCAATTTTAGCTTTGTTGCTTAATAGGGTTTGCTCAATCTGGCGGGTTTCACGGTATGAAGTACTCGGTGTTGATGTCGGTCTTTTTGGTGATAGTTGATTGATTTTATTTTCAATCTCAGCGAGTGGACTGGATAGCAGACGTACAAAATACAATCCATACGCCATGATAAACAGGAGCAAACCTATCCCCATAATAGAGATCAAAATGTGCATTCTATCTTCATAGCTATCAAGGAAATCGTCCGCGTCATCCTTATAAACCACATACAACAGCCCTTGCCCAGAAGGATGAGCGGATATCAAAAAGTGTTTATCTTCGTCACCCAGTTGATGTTCGTAAAATCCGGTATTTTGATAAGGTTGCAGCCAAGCTGGTACAAACTCTTTGCTCCAATATGTTTTCAATTCATTGATATCGGGGAGCTGTGCTTTATCACCAAACCTTTGATAATTCTTTAGATATTCGCGAGTCTCTGTGGCCAGCGTTTGCTCGAGGCTAATCTTCTCAATTTGTTCTTCGGCGATATAAATGAGGCTCCAAAAAATGGCAAACATCAAGCTAGTTAATACTAAAAAAGTGAGGCGTATTTTTTTATATAAACTCGGAAAATGCTCAGGGGATAAGTCGGTAACCTTGGCCATGGATAGTCTCTAATTTTGAGTCTGAAAAACCTTTATCGAGTGCACTGCGTAAGCTGTATATGTGGCTGCGAAGTGAATCACTCGAAGGAGCATCATCTCCCCATACTGTATCTACCAATTGCTCTTTACTCACGATAGCGGGCGCATGTTTTAGTAACAGTGAAAGAATGGTGCGCTGAATTTTACTGAGCTTAATTTCTTTACCAGCACGGGTAACTTGATGGGTTTGCAAATTTAAACTGATATCACTGAAGCGCAAAATACCCACATCTAAACGTGGGCCACGATTATGCAGTGAATGTAGTCGTAAGCATAATTCTTCCATCGCGAAAGGTTTATTTAAAAAATCATCCCCACCTGATGTAAAAGAATCAATTTTATCCTGCAAACTATCTTTGGCGGTTAAAAATATAATCGGTGTATTACAATAAATTTCTTCACGCAGTTTTTTGACCGTATTAATACCGTCTAATTTGGGCATCATAATATCCATTATGATGACATCGTAATGGTTTTGTTGAATTAAATTGATTGCACTTTCCCCGTGATATGCACAGTCGGCAATAATACCCTCTAGGGTTAAATAATCCATGATTGTCTCAATAACATCATGATTATCATCAACAATTAATACTTTCATCGGTTAATTCATTTCTTCACATTTGCTTGACGATCTTCATACTAAGATGCCCAGCACTGATTTAACAAGACATAATAGGGAAGAAAATGAATAAACTCTTAGTCTGTATTACGGCCATTTTGCTAGCAGGTTGCGGTGGTAATGATTCATCAACAGATACCTCTAAACCCGATCCTATCGTTCCACAACCTACGTTACCCGCAAAAATTAACGGTACAGTAACAAATGTTGCTTCTGACAATAATTCGATTACGGTCAACGGATATAACGTAAATATCGCTAATGCTAAGATTCACTATGGACAACAGCCGTTAGAGGTTAATGCCATTCAAATGGGGATGAGGGTCAAAATTGATAATGAAGGCCAACAGGCTAAAAATGTCATATTAGATCCAAGCCTAGTGGGTGAAATCAGTTCCGTTAATCAAAATACTATTGCCGTTAATGGGATTAATTTAGTCGTTAAACCAGCGGACGCGACCCAGTATAAAGTAGGCGATTGGGTGGCGGTAAATGGTTATCCAACGGTAATGGGAGAATGGCAGGTTAATTCTATAAACCTTATCCCCAATTTTGCGTTTGCTGAAATAGAGGGACGTGTCTCTGGATTAAACAAGACCACGCAACAATTCAATATCGGTTCGGCAGTGATTAATTATGCTAACGCACGTTTAGAAGGTGGCTTACAGGAAGGCGCATGGGTTGAAGTGGAAGGCCAGCAAAGTGGTTCTTCATTTTTGGCCTCTGAAGTCGAGGTGGAAGATACGGCGTCTTTTAACGATATGGAGCTAGAAGGGACTATTACTTGGGTCAACCAAGATAAAACGCAGTTTGAGCTTAATGCCCGTACTCGACTCTATGTCACTACAAATACTCAATTTGAAGATGGCAAGCAAGCTAACTTGGTTGAAGGCAAGCTAGTCGATGTAGATATTCAATCTATGCCGCAGGGTTTATGGGCCAGAGAAGTTGAATTTGAAACATCACATGATAATGGTGGAATACCTCCAACCTTAGGTAAAAAGTTCGAGCTAGAAGGTCTGGCGACACTGACCACCAATAATCAGCTACAAATTAATGGATTTACATTTGATATTGATGCCAGAACTCAATTCGATGACGGTTTAACCTTAGCGACACTTGACCAAAAATGGATTCAAATAGAAGGTGTTGAACTCGCAGACAACCAGTGGTTAGTGAAAGAAGTTGATCTTGAAGTGCGAAGCAATGAGCTTGATTTGTCGGGTTTTGTGATGCAAAAGACCTTGTGGGGCTATCAAACGACTGATACTTCATTAACGCCATTTGAAGGCAAATGGGTTGATGTCGAATGTCAGTTCGATGGTTCTAATATCTATAATTGTCGAATCGACGATTAAACACAAATAGAGAAATTAAGTGAATAAATGTGCGGTTTTAGGCCGCACGGTTTATTTGGCTTTGCCCAATCCCCAAGCTGGTTTCAATATCTTCTACACTCTGCTGTACTTCTTGGGCGATGACCTCACTCTGCTGTGAACTGGTTTGCGCTTGTTCTTTTAAACTATCCATAGTGCGAACAAATTCATCGAGATAATCGACTTGCTCTTTGGCATTTAGCGAGCCTTGTTTGGCGGTATTAGCCATTTCACTTGCTTGGTTTTGCACTGTTTGCGCCACTTGCCACAGGCTTTGAGCACGCAGTTTCTGGCTGCTGGTGGCCTGTGCTATGCCATCGACACTCTCACTGAGAGCATGATTTGATTGGGTAAGTTGTTGCAGAATTTTCACGATCTCATTCAAAGACACTTGGGTGCGTTGGCTTAAATTACGCACTTCATCGGCCACCACGGCAAAGCCGCGACCTTGCTCGCCAGCCCGCGCAGCTTCGATGGCAGCATTAAGGGCGAGTAAGTTAGTTTGCTCGGCAATATTGCCAATCACATCAATGATTTTCGATACATCCGTCACTGAGTTATTTAGGCTTTCAAGGGACGAATGGCACAGACCGACCGCGGTTTGTGTTTGCTCGGTTGCGCTCAATACCGCCTCGGCTTGTGCTTGACTCGACTGCATTTGGCGCATGGTTTCGGCGGCGCTGTCTTCCACAAGTGCCGAAGTGTGGCTCACCTCATTGGCGAGGCTGCGGATATGCTCGGTCTGTGTTTGCGTATCGGCCACAATCGTTTGGGTGTGCTCTGTGTGTTGTGATAGCTGAGTAATGCGCGCCACCAGTTGGCTTAATGATTGAGAAACCTTAGTGATTTGCTGGCGCTGCGCCTCGTCTTCCTGTTCAAACCTGTGCAGTAACTGGTTGAAATGACCTGCGATTTGGCCCGTCTCGCAGCGACGATTAATGTCTAAACGCTCGCGGCTGTTCGATTCGCTTAATTTCATAAAAGCTTGGTTGAGACGTTTTAGCGGTTTGACGACACGATTTTGCTGCAGGATTAAATAACCAATCGCAAACAAGGCCATGATGGAAACCATAGTGTAGAGGATTAGCTGTAACTCATATTTCAGCTGCTGGTTCTTTGCTGCCTGAGCCTCACCTAAGCCAATAAGCTGTTGTTCCACATTGCTAATCGCATGAATGAGTTGATCTTGCATCTCTTGGTTGGTTTGCAGTAATTGGTGGGTATTGGCGACTTCTTTGTTGTATCGATTGGCGAGACTGAGCAGTTCACTGCGGTCACTCTCGCCGATTTCAATTTGTTCCGGTTCGCTGGCACCGAGGGCAAATTCATCGGCTTCTTGCTGTTCATATACGCCGATTAACGGCAATGCGCTGAGGGAGTCGTGCCACGTATTTAGCTCTTTGCTGGTGCTGTCTAAAATACCCTTGAGCTGCTGATTTTTACCGATCAGATAGCCATCGGTCAGCTGGGAAAGTTGGTAGACGATAGAAGGTAAATCGCGGCTCAATTGCAGATATTGTTCGGCGACCACAGCATTTGTGGCTAAGCCTTTATCGGCATAACTGCCCAGACGACGGTTATAGTCGAGCATTTCAGATTCGGCGTGGGCGAGCAGTTGCCTAGGGTTGCCAGCGAGTTTACCTGCGGCGCGGTACTTGGTATCTAAATCTTGAATGAAGTTGCTTAGGCTGGCTTGCAAGTCATTGTCGGTAGCGCCCATGGCTGCGAGGTTAAGCTGCGTGAGCTGGTTTTTAATGGCGCTGAGTTTGGTTTTCGCTTGTTCAAGTTGGCTAGCGTTGCCACTGGCTAAATAGCCATCGAGATCGCGGCGTACACCGACGAGAAAATCCTGCTGAATAGCTTGTAATGTCAGTGTTTGCTGCTCAATTTGTTGCCGCTGATCACTGCTCCACAGCACTACGGCTGCTAGCAATCCCGCGAGCAATAACAACAGGGCAGAAGCAGAAAGCGACAGCGTTGAAATTTTCATTTTGCAATCTTCATAATGGTCAGAGCCAGTAACTGTGCTGAGTTTATGAATTTAAGGTGACATTAATATGACAAGTGCTCACTTGGATGTCAGCGTTGTCATTTGATTTGCAAATATGTGATCTCGCGTTATTCCAGCGGCAGCCACACTTGGGCTTTTAAACCGCCTTCGGCGCGGTTGGAGAGGGTAATTTGCCCTTGGTGTCTGTCGATAATCCGTTTGATAATGGCGAGGCCTAGGCCCGAACCAACACTACCACGGGCGATATCACCTTGTGTAAAAGGTTGAAATAGTTTGGTAATTTGCGACTCGTCGATCCCTGGACCATTATCTTCAACACTAAAACCGATACGCTTGCCATCGAACTGCGAGCTAATGCGGATCCAGCCTGAACCATAGCGAAAGGCATTTTCGACTAAATTACTCAGTACCCGTTTAATGGCAATCGCTTGGAATTGGGCTTCTGGGCAGTCAGTTAACACCACTTCAATTTCACCAGCGCGATTGGCTTCTGCTTGAGCGATATCTTGAATGAGTTTATTGATTTGGCCTAGCTCACGGCTGGTTTCCTGATCTTGGCGAATGTAAGCAATAAATTGGCTGATAATGGCGTCCATATCTTCGATATCATTGACTATGCCGTCTTTAAGATATTGATCTTCCTCTACCATCATCTCAGAGGCGAGGCGAATACGGGTGAGCGGCGTGCGCAAGTCGTGGGAGATCCCCGCCATCAATAGCGCTCTGTCCTGCTCCAGTTGCTTCATGCTGTGTGCCATCTGGTTGAAAGCATTGGTAACTTCGACAATTTCACTCGAACCTTTTAGCGGCAAGGGATCGGGAAATTCACCGCGGGAGACTGAAATTGCAGCTTTTTGTAGTCGCCTAAGTGGGCGGTTTTGCTGGCGAGCAAACCACCATCCCCCAGCGACACTAAGTGCGCCAATCACCATTAAATAAAGAGTGAGCGGCGAAAGATCTGAAACATTTTGGCCGATAAGTGGCACTTTTATCCAAATCGAGGGCGCCTGTGGTGGACGGATCCAAATCTGTAATACGCTGCCATGGGTGACGCGGACTTCGGCATCGCCACCAAGATATTCCGACATCTGCGATGACCAGAAACCATAGTAAGTGGCTTGCTCAATACCCGCTTCATGGGCTTGCTGTTGATTGTAGATTTTCATGCCATCGTCGTGGACTTTGGCATTAAGGGCATCGACTATGGTTAAGTGTTCGCGGCCAATATCTATACCGTCGACAAACAGTAATTTGACTTGGCGAGCGATTAACTGATTGATTTGTTGGTAACTTGGCTTAAGTACATAGACGGCGACCGTGACGTAAGACACCAGCTGATTGATCAGTAATAGGCAACCAATCAGCATCACGGTTTGACTAAATGCGCTGCGAGGAACAAACCGCCACCAAAACTTAGGTTTCATCGTGGGCTCAATAACCGCAGGAGACTAAGATGGCAGCGCGGCTCATCGACGCGCGGCACCATCGGGTACAAATACATAACCTAAACCCCAAACCGTTTGAATGTAGCGAGGATTCGCGGGATCTTTTTCGATTAAGCGGCGCAGACGTGACACTTGCACGTCGATCGAGCGTTCTAGCGCCGAATAATCGCGGCCACGGGCGAGGTTCATCAACTTATCCCGAGACAAGGGCTCGCGTGGATGGGTGACGAGCACTTTAAGTACGGCAAACTCACCGCTAGTGAGTGCGATGGATTCGTCGCCGTGGTACATCTCACGGGTCGCTAAATCCAGCGAGAACTCACCGAAGCTAATCTGTGCTTCCTGCTGGGCTGGCGCACCGGGCACATCTTGGGTTTGGCGACGCATCACGGCTTTGATCCGCGCAAGTAATTCCCGTGGATTGAAAGGTTTTGGTAGATAATCGTCAGCGCCCAACTCTAAACCAATAATGCGGTCGACTTCATCGCCCTTGGCCGTCAGCATCACGATAGGAATAGGGTTACCTTGCTGGCGCAGCCTGCGACAGATAGACAGGCCATCTTCACCGGGCAACATCAAGTCGAGCACGAGTAAATGGAAGTTTTCGCGTTCTAATAGGCGGTCCATCTGCTCGGCATTGGCCGCGCTGCGCACCTGATAACCTTGCTCCATCAGGTAACGCTCGAGTAACGCTCGCAGGCGCATATCATCATCGACGACGAGGATTTTCGAGGTTTCTTGTCCCATGGGATGTCCTTTAATTGCTCAGATTGGTGCTTATTCTACTGATGAGAAACAGTTAAGATTAACCAACTGGCTGAAATTGAAAACGAATCTGCCTAATATAGCCGCATTCAACCAAGGCGACTAGCTCACCTTAGTAACTTGAATGCGATAAATGCTGACATTGATTGCCCAATGTTAATACTAAGCAAATGAAATTGCATGGGAATACTCGCGTTTATTCACGCTATAGCTGAAATTGTAACTAAATTGGCATCAGCAAAAGAGGTGATTTAAAAGCCATTATGCACAGAGATGATTTAGTGGATAGAAATAGTACACATACTTTGATGAATGTACTATTTGCATGTTCAGCTCTTAAAACCATCACTGACTTAAGAACCGTTGTTAGCTCCATAACCATAAAAAGTGGTTATGGAGGCATGTCATGTATGGAAACAGAGCTCAATCGCTTATTTCCAATTAACCATATCGATCAAGGGCGTTGAATCGCTATTGGTTCCTGGACACTTAAGTAATGCTCCTGCTGTCGCTTGATACTCAGGCTTGATATGCTCTTGTATCCAGCCTTGAGCTCTTATTAGATCCTTACCCAGGAGCCCATAAAAACGTTGAGTATTTACAACTGGGGTATTTGGGAAAAAATCACCGCTAGTGGCTTCAATCATACTCAATAAAATGGCGTAGTTATCTTGGTTTTGGTCTGCTAGCGGATCCTCGTTTGATATCGCATTCATTAAAAGTACTGTGGTGTACTCTGGCGTGTAGACAATACCATTCTCGCCATGGTTATAATCCGGCGCGACCAGATTTTCCACATCAATATGATACACATGGCTGCCTTTATAGGTTAGATTTTCAGGTTTAATATCGTGCAGGAATATCTCCTTGCTATGTAAGGAACATAAATCTTCTAAGAGTGATTTAAAGTGAATTAAGGGAATCTTGTCCCCTTGTTCAATTAATTGTGCTACTTCAATGCCACCATTATGGGCAATCATGGTCGAATCGTTTACATAAATAGAAGGACAAATTGAAGGATGAGATCTAAGCTGATTCATTGCTAATTGGTTGTATTTATTTTTATCTATATCAAACGTGTCATTATGAATATGTAATTGCACAAATTGACTATCTTGGCGTACTAACTGTTTGTAGGTTCCTTTCCCAGCAGGATTAAATTTAGTTGGTGTTTTTGCGACTAATTCGGCTTGTGCATTATAGAAGTAGCTGCGTCCTGCCTTAGCATTTGTGAGTGATTTAATACCGACTGTATTGAGCTCTTTGTCAGCTTTTTTTTGTTGATAAGAGCGATAACTTTTTTGTATTAGCTGAGCCGCTTCGATTTTCACTCGATGGAGAGATTTTTTGACATTGTTGATCTCTGCGAATGAACTTATCGTTTTCACAGGCTTTAGCGTATCAGCTCTACGTTGGGAAAGTTTTACGATATTGAGTGTGTTAGGTATAGCTGCGAATTGATTGTAGCTTTTATAGCTGGAAAAATTAGAATAATTGCTTGTATGAATAGGCATTATCAAATCTCTGAATGGAATATTAATACTAAAATAAATGAAAATTTTATTAATGGTTAATGGCAAATGATGAATAAAAAATGATTAATTTACTTGAGTAATCCTAATTTTTACTTGTCTAAATAAACAGAGTGATTAAGTCATTCCAGTTTTACTCAGAATATTTCAGACAAAGTCTGTGTGTCCCTCTTCTACTTATTTATATAGTGATGGAGTAGATAGTTAATTGCTCACACATTTATAACATTAGTGAGCCTATGATCAGAGGAGTACCGGATGCCAATTTCCAATCACATCATCAATCCACCTTCATCAGATATCAAGAGTGAGGGCGTCAGTAACGCCGCAACTGATAAACTCGAGATTAAGCAGGTGAGTAATAGGCCTAGTATAAAAAAGCGTTTTTTATCGCTGTTTCAATCTATCCGTCTTAAATCTCGCTCGAAGAATGGCAAAGAAAAGTCAGTTGCGAATAAACCGCTTCAGTTAGCCAAACCAGTCCAAGCTGCCAAAATGGCAGTTACAGCACCGAAGCAAACTGCGGATTCTAGACAGCCATTAATGCAAGCGATTCGTGATGGTGTTAAGTTGAGACCGGTAACGACAGATCAGAAAGCACCACCTGTGACGCCCAATGCCGATACTTCATTTTTACAAGAAGTATTGAAAAAAATGCAAGACGCTCGGATGGTTTTATCCAGCCAAAGTACTGCACCATCCACAGTGCAAGGAAATATTCAGCCTCCTGTCGCATTAACTATGGCAAGTGGTACATTACCACCGCCACCGCCACCGCCACCGCCACCGGCTCCGATCCTGCCAGTAGGTGCGATGGCAAGTGACGTGGTTGCGCCATCAGGTGGAGGAAAGGACGCTTTGCTAAATGCAATTACAGGTTTCAATAAAAACAACCTTAAAAAAGCAGTTACTGGAATCAAAAATGACGATGTTCAGGCACCTGTAACAAAAAATGAGCCCATGGATGAACTCTACTCTGATGAATTACTTAAAACAGCGCCCAATATGAATCAAGCTAATAGAGAGTTGCTCTGCCAACAAATTAGCGATTATGTTGTCAATGCTATGGAGGTTAATTGGGAAGGCATTTTACTCGATCAATATGGGCAGTATGCGGATATTGATGCGTTAGAGGCGGCAATGAACGGGCAGTCTAAATCGATTTCAAGTTATTGGGCCGAAGTGAAACGCTTTCCTGATCTATGGAAGCGAGCCGATGTTGTGTCTGATCAGCCTTTCCAGACGCGGCGTAAAGGTGTTGCCACTGAAGCGATGGGTCGCCTCGATTCAGGAAAAACACGGCTTTTCCGCTCGGATAGTAGCCGTGGCGCCATTGAGATGAAAAAAGGGGAAGCCATTTTAGATGGGGCTCGTCGCACAGCCAATCAGCTGACGACAAATGAAGAAAAGTTGAATTTACTGGGTAAAAATTACCGTCAGTCAGCACTCAAAGTTCTTACAGAAATGCCTTTTATGGAAGGATTCGCGACTAAGAATGGTAAAGATGCGCAGGCAAAGTTGGAAAAGCAATTTATGGCAAACATCCATGGAGCCGACAGTCTTAAAGCAGATATATCAAGATTCCTATCGACTCATATGAAAACTGGATTTGAAGACTTTACATTTTTAGGACAGGAGGCTTTGGTCAAAAAACAGAGTGAGTTAATAAAAACATTACAATTAAAACTGGGTTATTCTAACAGTTAAGCTAAAAATAGTAAGTCGGGTCTAAGTAGATATTTTGGGCCTGGCTTATGACTTAATGTATATAGATTTGTAAACGTAAACATAAACATAAACATAAACATATGTGTACACATTAATAAATTAAGTTTCAACACTAAACTTTCCTAAAGGTAAATTTTTAATTTAAAATAATTAAGGTGATTATTTTAAAGTGTGTCATATTTTCAAGTATGAATATTTAGGTTTTTGTTAGTTATATTCTCTGTGGTCCCCGTAGTTCCTTATCATCATCTAAGTATATCAGCACAATGTACTGTAATCTTAATAATTAGTATTTACATTCGGCAGCTTGATACATTTGGTTTCGTTTGTTTTTCCATTGTATTCAAAGCTGCAAAAGGCCCGCACCTTGTTTTTTGAGTGTGTTTTTTTCGATTTTTTTCTGGTTAATTCATCTTTTTTTGGCGATTTTTTATTACTTTATTCTGAAAAAAAGACCACAATGTAACTCTGAGTTAATTTTGTGATGAACGAGTAATTCTTAGGAGGAATAGCAATGGCAAGAAACTATGCGTTAGGAAATCAGATGGTTTTTGATGTGCTTAAAAGACAGGTTAGCACTGAGGATAATGTAGTTAGCATAGGTGGACGTGAGGCTGTAATATTAAAACTACTATGTGATCATGTAAATGAAGTTGTAGGTAAGGAGTATATACAAGAAAAAGTTTGGGGTAAGGTTTTCGTGAGTGAAACATCATTGACCAAAGCCATTTCCAATTTAAGAAAATCTCTTGCGCAATTTGATAACTTAGCGTGCGAAATAAAAACCATTTCTAAAGAAGGTTATATACTGATTCTGGATGAAAGTGTTTCAGGCGTTTTAATTGAAGAGGAATATCCGATTTTTGAGATAAAGAATATTAAGCAGAGTCGTAAAGAATCCTTAAGTAATATCAATGTTTCTCCATATTCAATCGAACGAAATTTATCAATTCGTACTGACATACCAATGAGAAATATATATTTTTTATTGGTATGTTTTTTCTCTGCTCTTCTTGCATCCATGTTAACAGTAGGAGCAATAGTCGTTTTCAATAAGTTTTTTTAAAATTATATTTCACGTAAATTTAAACTTATGCGTGCCAAGATTAATATTGGTTGACTTTTATTATTTAAAATAAGAGTTGATTCAATCTAAAAGATTTTTTAGTGTAATTTTTCACGTTCAAATTCAACCTTGAAACGAAATGAAATCATACGCAAGATTGTCTCAAATATTCTACTAGTATTCTATAATTTATGGGCTTCTCTACAGAGATTTGAGCCAAGGATAAGGCTTTTTTTGCTCCTTAAAGTCACTTTTTCATCTTGGTATAAGCGCGACTGTTGGTTGTTATACATGTCGTTCGGTGATAGTTATCTTTTACGGATTTTTTCATAAGTAATCTGGTGATATTGATGTGCAGGATGATGGATAATTAAAGCTTAACCTCTAGGAGATATTATGCCTTCATTAAACAAATTAAACAAAATAGCTGAATGCGGACAGACTAAAACACCTGAAATCATGGATAAAAAAAATATTGATTTAGATGTCAAAAAAATTTACCACATTGAGAATAAAGATCCCAGCAATCCCATTGCTTTTTTAAGTAAATTGTTGAGTCCAAAACCTTACCAAAAAGTAAAAGTAGAACTAAAAAGCGGCAGTGAAATTTTTTCTTCTTTAATTAAAAATAAATTAATAAATGGTAAAAGTACTGCTTCTGAACGGGCTCTCGATGCAATGGCATCTAGTTTAACTAATATTCTTAATACGGCAACAGATGATGTAGATCTAAGTGGGAAGAAGGTATATGTGAAAAACTTTCTTCAATGCGATCAAAGTAAGCCTGTCAAAGTGACATCTGATCAATTTACACTTGTGCATAAAGCAGAGATCTTTTCACGGTTATCAGTATGTTTTGATGGATTTATGAATTCTAACCAAAGTGATTTATCTGAACGTTTGAACACAATCAGAGACAAATTATCAAAAAATGAAAAATTGAATGAAAGTGAAGAGAAACACTTATTTGAAAAATTAACTAAAGATGCATTGAAGGACACTCAAGGTAATAACCTTTATACAAACAAACTCTTGAAACCAGAAAATTTAGTATTAGAGTTTCCTGGTGATGCTGCGGTTGTTAAAAATGAAACTGAAGCAAGAAATAATAAGATATTAGTTGAGAATTTTGGCTTTCCTAGCAGCCTTTTAGATAGACCAAGCGCTAAGCTCCATGAAACCTATGCATTAAACGCATTTATGAGTGAAAAAGGTGAGCCAGTTACTTTAGGTCAGCTTTTTGGTGGTGCCTTGCAAGGTATTATGCGGGACCCTGTCGATTCCAGTAAAAGTAAAAGTGGCTTATTTAATGAGGGTATTTTAGCTTCTGGGGGGTTACATTTTGATTTTAAGCCTAACGAAAAAATATATCAAAATAATATCGATACGTTAGGCCAAGATATACTTGATTTAGCTGTAAACCTCAATATGGATAATTTCAGCCGTCCTGATATGGAGGGTTTCACTGCCGGTGTATCTGGAAATGCTCTGCATTATACCATTCAGACAGCTAAACTCTGTCGTGCCACTAATGCTACATTTAATTTCGAACAAGTGCTTGATGTATGCTTAGACCACTTAGTTGGTGATAGCGTAAAGCAGCCTGTGCATCATAGTTTGCCTGAAGTGATACAGGGGGCATATATAGCCAATATGCTAATAAATAAAGGTGTATTGGATAAAAATGATAAAATTATGAAGCATGATGAAATGTATAGTAGTTTAAAGAGTGCCATTTCTGATGCAGATAAAAAAATCACAGACTTGATGGCAACGACTTATCGTAGGTAATGAGTTAGTCTCTGGCATTAATTGATATCACAATGTCTCAGTGTTATTAAAAAACCACTTTTAAAAGTGGTTTTTTATTGCAGATCTTATTTAAGATGTGGTTAATGTTTTTATATGTATAAACTAAAGCTATTTGTAACATGAGAATAACATTAATGTATATGTTGCATAGTCATTGATTGTATTCTTCGTGGAAGATGGTGTGCTTTTCATCAACAAATTTAGAGGTGTATATGTCATTTATCATAATTCCTTCCCTGCGAGAAAAGCTTGGGTTAAATATATCATCGAGTGAATTAAAAAAGTTGGATGTAAAAAGTGTTCGTAATGTGGATATTTTACGCTTAAAGCAAACTTTGATAAGTAGCCTGAATATACAAAAAAGGGAAGTAATAGCCACATTTTTAGCTAAGCTAGCTACACCACAAAAACTACTACTACCAAGACCAAGGTTGAAGCCACAACTGCAGCATGAAGTTCTGCCATTGCATCTAGCACTGTCAAGTCATGTTGACTCAATAAACATCCGTCATCCAGAAACAATATCTCAATTAAAAGAGGAGGCTAAGGCGGGAAAATATGAAAAATTTGAGGGGACAAATCGAGAAGTATTTATCGATAAAAAAACAGGGAGAGGGTATAAGATCTTTAAACAAGATAGTTCGTGGGGAGCGTTAACTAATGCCGACTTAAGAGTAAATGATGTATATCGTAATCATAATTTCTATGATGGTAAGTATGCAATTTTTGCGAACAATGACCTTATTACTATGAGGGATGATAGAGTATGTGGCTCTTCACGAGTAAGAGTGTTTACTTTTCAAAAAATACCAGGTGCAAAGCATCTAGATAATCATGAAAAAATTCCATATTCAGTGCTGGTTATGATGGAACAAGCTGGTTTTAGACCTTTTGATGTAAAGCCTGATAATTTTATGAAAGTCAAAAATTCACATGGAAGATATGACTATCTGCCTATTGATGCAAAACAGATAGGATTAACGAGGAGCAATAGCGAACGCTCTAGGGAGGTTCGTGAGTTTAAGCAACAACATGGTCCTTATTATTATGGTCAACGTTATGTTGATTATAATAAATAAAACTCATTAATTTGAATAGTCATTGGGTATTGGTTAGTGTTAAACGGCTGGACAAAAATGGTCGGGAAGTGAATGGTTACTCAATATCCTCACTATAAAGCTGCGAGCAACCAATTGAAGTGAAAAAGGCTAGCTTAATATTTCTCCATTAAGAGTTGCAGATAGTGGAGGTCGCAATGACGACCTCCTTCTTTGAAAAGTGGATTTTACTGGGAAATCAGAGAAATGTTCGGAGCTATGCTAATTATTTTCTTCAACTGCAGTTAATATTAAGTCTTGATTCAGCTTTAAGTCTGTATATATTCTGGTCGATGAAGTCAGAATAAATGACTTCATTTTTTCTGACGTTGAAAAAGAAAACTCTCCAAGATTAGGATCAAAATATTTGTACTGTTTCGCTTGGTCGTCGATAAATGCTGCGACTTCATGTCCATAACCTTTATTTTTGGGAGAAAGACCCAATAAATGGAAACCTGCCTTTTTTATATTAAGGTTTGTTTCATTTTCCGAGACAGCTAACCCACTAGATTGCAAATATGATGCTACTTCTTTGTTTATTTTTAGGTTAACAACTTCTTCTAAACCCTCTTTTGTGTCCATATCATTAAAAAAGTGAACACCCTGATGTTTGTCAGCACACCATTTTATGGCGAGCGTTGAACATAGCCCATCTTTACCTACTTGAATATTCTTCAGTATGCTCGATTGATCCCAAGTGACATCAAGACATCCACCGAAATGATTGGCAAGCAGTTGTTGATTTTGTGGTAATGAAAAAAGTATCGAGAGAATTTTTTTAGTCGCGTTAGGTTTTAAAGCTTCATCAAGTTGACCACGATTTTCATATTTTTTGAAAATGCCATCAACCACACTATTATCTGAGAAGCTTGCTCTTATGAATTCAAATAATTCTCGATAATTGCTAGGGAGAGTGGTCAGCTTAACCCCTACGAGCTGGAAATCTCTAATGATAGCAGATTGGCCAATCGTTTTATCATTAGTCTTATGAATGATGCTTGCAAGCCGTTTATCTTTATTGAATGCTTTTAATACACTTTTCGTTAATCCTTTAGTACTAAGTGTTGATACTTCATTTTTTGTTTCTTCTCGCTTTACATCAAAAATTCGACCATATTTTGCATCACTAATTTTATCCTTCAATATTATAACTTTTTCCCGTTTAACAGGCTTTTTTGTTACTAATAATGTTTTGTCTAACCGAGAAATGTCGACTTTATTAATGCTTTTCACATCTATATTTTCAAGATTACTCAATTCGATCGATGAAACACTTAATCCAAGATTAGATCGTATTGAAATTGGAACAAGAGACATAGACACCTAAAACTTTAATTGCAATATTTATAGTGAATATTAGTATATTTAGTTAGATATAATTGTAAGATTGTTTATGAAATATTAAGGCAAAGGTTACCATGCAAGTCTTATGAGTTTAAGTTGTCGATTCAACATATAAATGACTATAAGTCATGCAGCTTGATTTAACTTAAATGTATGGGAAGAGATAATATCTATGCAGAATGTTCGGCGCGGCTTACAGCTTAAAGGTTCAGAAGATACAGGTCATTGTGATTTACGGTAATTTGATTTTTTAAAAAACTATATTAATCAGTGGTTTTTGGCCGTGTTCAACAGACGCGCAAAGCGCCAAGGATAAATTAATACATTAGCTGATTGTGCTTTTAATGAGCTTTTTCCGTGTTTTATCAGAAGTTTTCACTGGCTTGGCCTGGCGCAGATGGCTTATATTTTGCGCATTCTAGAGCTATCTAGAAGTTTGTGTATGTATGTAAAATATTAATATTAAGTAGGCATGTTAAGTATAAGTAGGCATGTTAAGCATTAGAAATAAACGTATGAATAACTAGGGATGTATTAAATGGCTCAACAATTATCAACTGGGTATATAAGTGGTGTTTTTGGCGGTTTAGTTAATAATGCCGACGATAAGGTCAGTACATTCATTACCGATCATACTGGAAGTGTTGATAAAGATGGAAAATTTACACCAGATAAAGATGGTACGCTTATTTTGAGTGCATCTGATTCTTTATCGCTACAACAGTTAATGGCAGATCAAAGCATTACCGCTCAAACCTCAACAACTACATTAAAATCAATTAAAGACTCTATTTCTGCAGCGGCAAGAAATATTTAACTTTAATTTTATAATGCATTATGGGCAATAGAGAGTGCTATAGATGTTGCAATTATTGAATCCAGATAATGCATTTTCAGGAGCAAATTTAATTTTGCTCCTGACTCTGATCTTGTTGTCTACCGTATTCTTTATCTGTTTCTCTGGATATGTTAAATATAATATTGTACTTAACATCATTAAAAATGCGGTGGGTACACAACAAATTCCACCTACAATAGTAGTGAATTTACTTGCGGCATTAATGGCGCTTAATAGTATTTGGCCTGATATAAAACCCGGATTAGAGAGGGTTAAGCCATATTTTATTGAGCAGATTAATGGCGGAATAGACCCTGACGTCTTGCAATCATCCTCCCTATTTGAGGATAAAAAGCCAGAACAAGTGACTATGTATTATCTGGTCAGCAATGTATTTGAGTTTTTCCCTGAACTGTTGGCGAGGGCGCAGCGTAAAACTAATGAACTAACTGGAATTATTGACATTCCGCTTAATTTTGACTCAGGGAGTGATACGCTAAAATATTTTCTTGGTAATCTGATTTTAGATTTGTATCAAGGTTTCGAGTTTGGCCTAAAGCTATACATGATATTTGTGAGTATTGATTTTTTAATTGCTGTGATTCTCAGTGGTGTAGGTATGACTATGTTATCACCGACTGTAATATCGACACCTGTAAAACTCGCAGTATTTTATTTTTCTGATAGTTGGACTATTTTATTTAGAGCGCTCCAGTGATATGGATATGCTTTTATTTCCTAACTGGCTGTTATTTGCAGGATTATTTTTATTTTTAAAAATTTATAATCCAACACGTCTTTATCTTGATAATTCTACGGCACTTGCTATTGCTGTTGGACTTGCAATTGTTATAGATTCTAGTGATTTAGGAAATATTCCAACTCCTTTTTGGGTATTAAGCGTTATTATTTTTGCTATGTTTTCATCTGTACCTTATTGGCTCAGTGGTATGGTTGGCAGTGTTATACAACAGTTATTATTGCTTAACGAACAGTCTGTACAAGATAAACGTTTTACTGATGAGTCTGAAGCGCTATCTAAGATTAGTTCTTTGATGTTTTTGATGTATGCCTTGGAATCTGGTGTGGTTTTTAGACCTTTGCTGGCGGTGATCTCAGAGAATATTGAACAAGGTGCTAATGTTGGTTTTGATACTTTGTATTTTTACATCACTGATAGCTTAACTATGATGGCTATGGTGACTGGTAAATACATGGTTCTGTTGTTGTGTATTACTATTTGTTGTGGCTATGTTGACCTTTTTTTCAAAAAAGCTTCTTTATCTATTAGTACAACAGCAGATATTAAAGCTATCACCATAATTATTATTCTTAACCTATGGCTGTTACAAGATCAGTTTTATGTTTTTAAACAAATAATGAAAAAGGCAGGGTATGAGTAACATTAATTTATTGAATGTCACATTGAATAGTCAGCAAATTAAAACCACTTCAGAAAAGGATGCCCTTCAGTTTGAGTCAGAACTCAAAGCTGCTGGTGAAGTACATTTAAGTGAACAATTTTCTGATAGCCAAGTAAAAGTACACGCTAGTAAGCAAAATGATTATGTTACTGAAGAAGAGTTTACGATGAAAATAGTAGAGCAAGCCATTATTAATCAAAGTATCAGACAAATGAAAGTTAGTCAGGAACGTATGAAGGAGATACTTGATGAAGTCTAGAATCTTACTTATTTTCCTTTTGTTTACGGCATTTACTTGTCAGGCAAAGGTATTTATCAAGCAGTCTGATATCGATTTGAAAGGCGCCTTGGCGGCAATAGCTAAGGATATGCAGCTAAAGTTAGTTGATGATATTGAAGAAAAAAAGGCTAAACAGCCTATTACTCAAACACTCTCTGGTGACGGTCTCGATTTGTTGGACCAGCTTTCTGATGTTTATGATTTTGATTGGTATGTATATGGCGGGACACTAACGGTTCACTCTGGTCAGGCTTATATAAATCATGCATTTAAACCCAGAAATATTACACCAGCTAGCCTGCTTAAAGAATTAAAGAGTACGTTCAGAGCCAATAATACGACGAAAATTGAACTCGTGGGCAGTGGCAACTCTATCTTTATTTCAGGAACACGCAAGTTTGTTAATGACGTTGTTGTCTACTCTAATATGATTGATAAAAATCAGTTTTTAGAGAATGGTAATAATTTGGAATTGGCACGGATCGAGTTTGATTATATATCTGTTATGGATCGCCAAATTGATTCATATGACGGTAATGTTATTTTTCCTGGTGCGCAGTCTTTAATCTCATCGGCAATTGAGAAAATTGGTCAGTTTGAGAATATTAGCGATGGAGAAATGGTTAAGCGCGCTTATAAACTAAAACTTAACCAAAATGATAAACAACAGCTTGAAGAGGATGAGTTTACCTCTAAAGTCCAGGTATTACCTGGAAGTAATGCATTGCTAGTTCGTGGTACCCCTGAGGAGATCCAGTTAGCTAAGCGTATTGCCACTCTTATTGATGTTAAACGGCAGCAGTTGCTATTTTTCCTTCGGGTTTATGATGTTTCGGTAGAACGAACTGAAGCACTAGGTGTTAATAGTTCATGGTTGAATGGCAGTCGAGGTCTGTACGATATTATCGTTCCACCCTTTACGGATACAGTAGATTTTTTCAAAAATTTTCAAGCTTTGTATACTAATAATATGGCTAGAGGAGTATATGAAACTAATCTCTTAGTCTTAGAGAACCAGCAAGGGCATTTTGGTAAAAAAGAAACGGCTACAGTTGTACTTATATCTGATAAGCAAGTATCAACTCAAAAAATTGAGGCCGAAAATAGTTTGTATGTCACTGGCCGTTTATTGCCATCAGGAAAAGTGCAGGCGAAATTTAGCTATATAGAAGAGTCACTGAGTGATGATAAGACAGAAGGCGGAGCGACTCAGGCGCCTAGAGTTAACTCTCAATCTTTGACATCAGAAGTCTATATTGAACCAGGGCAGACCGTTATTCTTGGAGGATTTGACAATACAGTGACTGATAGTGTCGAGAGTGGTGTCCCTATCCTTTCAAGTATTCCTTGGTTAGGTGAATTATTTAAGAGTAAGAAGGAAACTAAACGTAAATATAAACGTTACGTATCAGTGTCATTTAAGGTTATCTAGTCATGATCAAACATTTTTTTAAGGTTAAAGAATCTTATCAAGATACAGTGATTTGTCATGTCAGTATAAATACTTTTGTGGGGCAGGAGTGCTTCATTATCACAGTCGCTAATGAGCGTATTCGTGGTGAGATAATGAAAATTACTGGTAAAAGAGTAGAAATTAAGTTGCTCCAGCCTGGGGCTATTCAACGGGGAAGTAAAGTTGAAATTACCCCACGGCGCTTCTGTTTCCCGCTGAATGAAACCGCTCTTATTGGTAAGGTCATTAATTGCTATGGCGAGTCATTGTATGGTGAACAATATTTGGGCGGTGAGGGTGATTACTATGATCTACCCATTATCGATAAGCCTATACCGCTTAATATTCGCGCACCAATCGACACTGTCTTTCCAACAAAAATTAAAATTATTGATGGCTTATTCACCATTGGAGTAGGGCAGCGTTTGGGCCTATTTGCCCCCGCAGGTGCTGGCAAAACTACTACGGTTTCGATCATGGCAAATAACATGGATGCCGATGTGGTGATTTTCGCCATGATTGGTGAGCGTGCAAGGGAGGTGGTTGAGTTTTTGGAGGGGGAGATTGGTCCTGCTGTGATTCAAAAATCGATCACTATAGTGTCTACATCCGAAGCAAATCCGTTGGAGAAAGTGAGATCGGGTTTAGTCGCTGTATCTATTGCTCGGCATTACATGGCTCAGGGCAAGAAAGTGGTGCTCTATTTCGATTCATTGACACGTTTTGCACGTGCACAAGCCATGTTAGATGGTACTCCCATCGAGGGCGGAATTCCGATCGGAGTCTCTTTGGCACTGTCACGACTGGTAGAGAATTGTGGTAACTCTATTCATGGCTCAGTGACTGGAATTTTTACGGTATTGATTGAAAAAGAAATTGATGAAGATCCTATTGCACATGAAGTTAAGTCACTGATTGATGGACATTTGGTCTACTCAACGACAATTGCTTCTACTGGCCGTTATCCTGCTATTGATGTACTAAAGAGCAAGAGCCGTCTACAAAATAAAGTTCAGGATCCTCAATATGTAAGTCTTTCTGAAAAGTTCAAAGATATGGTGTATCGCTATTTTAATGTTGAATTGTTAATCCGAGTCGGCGAGTACGAGAAAGGTAACGATTTGGCGACCGACGAAGCGATAGAGCGCTTCCCATATATCATGGAGTTTTTGAAGCAAGGTTACGACGGGGTCGAATATGAAGAAACCCTCCAAGCAATGGATCGAATTTGGTCAACTTATTGATGTAGTTGACATCAGAATTGGCAAGCAACAACGTAAATTAGCCAAACTAAATTTGAAGCATCAAGAGCTATTGGATTCGATAGAGGCCTCATGGGCATTAATCGCCAATGAGCAACAAAAGTTAAAAAGTCTAGTCGTTAAAGACGAATTAAATGGGCTTTCTCGTTTGTTTCAGCGAAGAGAAAGCGTTAAGTCTCATATCGAGTCTTTATTCTTCGATGCGTCTGTGACCCAGCAAAATGCTAATGAATTAGCTGCCGAGATTGCCCTTGTTATCGCTGAAAAGCGAAGGCAAGAAAAACGAAAGGACGCTTTAGCTGAGATCCAAGAACAGTTAAGAGATGAGTGACAAAATGACAAAGATGGATAGACTTGCCCCAGTTGCCCAAATAGCCTGTTTGAGCCCAGTAGAGAGCGAATTTGAACAGCTTTTGAATCTATCAAAACGGCAGGCTTCTTCTCATGATGCATCAACATTTGATGGTGAAAAGGAGGCCATTGAAAGCCATGAGGCTGAGCATGAAGAGGGTTTTATTTGGGGGCATGTTGTACCTGTCACGGCTTATGTACCACTTCGGCAGCATATATTTTCGGCGAGTAAAGCTATCAGAATCCATTCGTCTGATGCAGTTAGTGGCAGTCGGCTTAAACTAGAGACCAGTGAACCATTGGCAAATGTGGCTAATTTGCAGCGGCCTAGACGTGCAATACCAGTAGCGAATCATGTTCAATCTCAGTTAAAAGTGAGCAACACTGATGAGGTTGCGATGAATACCCAGGTGTCATCTTCAACGGTGCCAGTCAGCAAGTCTTTGAACACAGCTCAGTCAACAGTAGGTGCGGATAAGATTACGCTCCCTCTGAGGGCAAAGTCTGAACTTTCTCAGCCATTACTCAAGTCGTCACTAATAAAGCAACCTACTACGGCAATGGGGTTTGAGTCAGTAGTGAATGCTCAAGTGTTAGAGGCGCCTGTCGGCAAATCCTTGATAGTAGAGCGCCCAGTTGTGAATTCAGAACAGGCTACGCGCTCACTGACGCGATTACCTCAATCTATTGCGGCAGTGCCTCAACCGACTCAGTCGTCACCAATTAAGTCGCCACTAATAAGTCAGCCGCCCGCTGTTATCGGACGAGAGTCTGGCGCGAATGCTCAAGTGTCAACGACGCTGGTTGGCAAATCCTTGATAGTAGGGCAACCAGTTGTGAATTCAGAACAGGCTACGCGCTCACTGACGACACCACCCCAGTCTATGGCGGCAGTGCTTCAACCGACTCAGTCGTCACCAATTAAGTCGCCACTAATAAGTCAGCCATCCGCTGTTATCGGACGAGAGTCTGGAGCGAATGCTCAAGTGTCAACGACGCTGGTTGGTAACTCCTTGATAGTAGTGCAACCAGTTGTGAATTCAGAACAGGCTACGCGCTCACTGACGACACCACCCCAGTCTATGGCGGCAGCGACTCTGTCGTCACCAATTAAATCACCACCAATAAGTCAGCTGGCTGCTATGGAGGGGGAGTCTGGAGTGAATCTTCAAAAGCAATCAGAATTAACAGTTGCTCACTCTAATGTACCTGTTTTGGCTCGAGTACAGCGAGAATCGAATGCTAATAAAGGCTTATCCGCCGGAGAGAAGAAAGAAGACCCGGTTATTAAAGCTTTTGTACCAGTTCATTCAAATTTAGAAGTAAAGGAGGGAGGTCAGCACATAAATAAGGTTTTTATTGAGGAAAAATCTTCAGTTTTAGTCACTCAGATGGAATTACCAAGTCTAGGTTCTAAACTTGTGGCGATTGGAGCTGTGAGTGCAGGCATGACTGTCCAACCTGTATTGTCTTCGTTGATGCTGCATTACCAAATCGCACCCGAGTATTTTACCCAATATGCGCAATTGAACACCTATCGAGTATTTTTTCGCAATAAGTACTACGTATTCCAGTTTGAGGATAACAAAGTGACTAACTTTCTTGAGGATTATTATGACCGTCATTGATGTCACAGCGGCATGCTTAGACATTCTCAAGAGTGCGATTATTATTTTTTCGCTTAGTTTTGTCGTCACGGGAGTTATTGTCGGTCTGTTGCAAACTGTGTTTAGTGTGCAAGATCCAGGCTTACCTATGGCGGCTAAATTAGTTGTATTTATCGTTTTACTTACACAAGTTGGCGGTGGGATTTATGATCAATTCCATCTGCTTTTTGGGCAACTCTAACATTGAATAGTTAAATATTAACTTTTAAACGGAAGGTATTATGAAAAAACTCAGAGAAATTGTTTATAAAACACTCGTAGATGATTTTAATGTGTCACCAAGCTTATTATCTCGCATCGAGGGTGATGATCCTATCGCAATCGAATTGAATGGCGGAGAGGAGATATTTGTTTATATAAATGATAGAACATTGCAAACTTTTATTGAAATCCCCTTGCGTGATCAACGCATGCTTAAAAATAAAGCACCTAAAATAATAGAGAGTCTCATGTCTGATGAAGACGTTTTCTTCAATATAAAGAAAGAGAAATTAACAGTAGTGACAGAGTTTTCCGCAGATATCGCTAATGTAGAACGAGTGTTGGCCGGTAAGCTGAAACTGTTCAATAACATGGTTGCATATATCAAAGTCTAGCCAGTAATTTACATCATTATTCAGGAATGAAATTTCTGCAGTTGATGATTCAAGAGGAATGATTTAGTTAATTTTAATGTTCTTTCATTATTATCTGTTCATCAACTGTCTCCAGTATATCCGACTAAGCTGGCTCCATAATGCACTGAAAAAGTGGCTATTGATTCTAAATCCAATGCAACGCGTGTTCGTCATATGACTAATGGTGTCACCTATAGCCCTTTTAGCAATGAATTGTTAGCCCAAAAGCTTACCCGATAAAGTATTAAGAATATTTATATTGTAGGCCATAGCGAAGCTGTTCGACTACAAATGACTTACTTAGAGAAGGAAAGGTGTTGAAGTTTGGGTAAAGCGTAAAACTGAAGCCGATAAATACTTTCCTAAAGCGCATATATTTGGATATGACGGGTTAGGAGTTTAACTAATAACTCGGGGTCTATTGATTAACTCATTGTATTAAAAAGTTATTTTTAAACTCGTGTTTTTTCACTTTGATTCCAGTTTGTTCATTTGCTTGCTAACGATAGCAGCGGTTAAATATCAAACATTGTGAAGCGTATTGATTTAAAGAGTTGTTTAGAAATGGTAGATCTTAATGTACAAGCGATACAACCTTCTGTATTTGAAGATACCTTTAATAATATTGGTGAAGGTTTTCAAGAGATTATGAATAATTTACAGAAGATAAATGATGGCAAAACGATTACCTTGCAGGATACGTTGGCCTTACAACAATCGGTATTTCATTACAGCATGTATCAGGAAACAGTAACTAAAATTGCTTCGAAGTCTGCCACTGCAATAAATGATGTCATGAAGGCCCAGTGATGAAAAAACTGTACTGGATAGTTTTTCTTGTACTCTTTGGATGTAATGATCAGGGCCGAGTAGAAGTTGCCAATTTTGATTCCGCTGATGCAGCTAATAAAGTGGTTGTTCTGCTGGCCCGATATCAGGTTTCCGCTTCTTTATCTATTAGTAAGGATCGTCATCTTGTCTATGTTGATAAAGATCACTTAGCTCAGGCGAGAGAAGTGTTAACAAAATTCAATTTCTATTTTGAACGAGAAGATCTCAATGATCTGCTTGAGTCAAAATTTGCTAGCTTGAGTAAGTTAGAGATAGTGAAGGGAAACTTGCTTGAGAGCCGCGAAATATATAACAAAATTAGTGTTATTCCCAATGTGCTACGGAGCAGTGTTATCGTCACTGGGGAAAAAAATAAGCGAGTCTCGGTTATTATTTTTAGCTTTGATGAAATCGAACGTGAAAATAAGTTGAATATTGAGCGTTTTTTGAAAGGCTTAGTTTCAGAGTTGGATACATTAACTGTCAGTTATTTTTTTCAGAATACGGGTAATGAAAAAGTATAAAAAACTTCATCAAACATACTTACATTATTTACTGGTCAATCGGCGACTTTCCCCGGATCAATATAGTGTGCTTACATCACTAACCGAGAGTGAGGTACAGGTATGGTTTACACCTAGACGTTCAAAAATTACTGCTTTAGTGAAAGCATTGGGTAGCGTAGTCATATATCAAGCTCGCAAAGGTGACGCGAGTGATCGCTCTTGGCTGCTGAGCAAGCAATATCTCAATCAAAGTCAATATCTCTGGTCAAGTACGCTAGGAATTAAACTCGATTCTAATGTGTCAAAAAATATGTGCACCCAAAAACTTGGAGTAGCATTATTGGCTATTCACAATCCACGTCATGCCATCATTTGGGCTTTAAGACTAGGTATATCACTGCCAGAATCCATATTAGCAGTAAAATCTTCTACTAGACTTGATGCCTTTATCTTACAAGTCGCCAAGGATACAGATATCGAACTCAGCGGCGGGTAAAATAACCGTTAAAATTGGATTGAATTTATATGAAAAAAAATACAATACGCCCAGGTGAAACCTGTGATGACTTTTTTGAGCTATTGAGTGGCACAGTCATTGAAAAAGATATTGCAGCTATGCGTAAGTCGCAGAAAATCACAATAACTCAACTAAAATCAATTTATGAATTAGGGGTTAAGTTTTATACTGACTTCCAATTTAAGGAAGCTGAGATTGTTTTTTCTGCCTATGTTGGTTTAAATCCGTATGATCATCGAGGCCCAGGATGTCTAGCTGCCATTTTTTTGGAAAAAGGGCAATTTAAAAAAGCTTTGGAAGTGCTAAACATATTAAAGACTTTCCCGACAAATGATCTAGATGAAACTATTCTCAACATTTCTTTGTGTCATTATAAGTTAAATGAATATACCGAGGCTAGTGTTACCTGGCTTATTGTAAAAGAAGATAATTTAAATGATTTCTATCTGCAACGATATCATTATCTTAAGTCGCAGCTGAGCCCGTATTTACCTTAATTATAGATAGTATTGCAGAGTCAATATGAAACAACCATTTGAATCTAAGTTTTTTCTTGAGATATAAGCCAATTTCATGACTCACACATTTAGCTGTTCTGTGTGAGTGCATTCCCAACCTGTACCATCAAGAGGATACAGGATTCTTAAATTGTAGAGACTCTATAAATGATAGTGAATAATGCACGAGTGTTATCAGATGCGCTAAATTTTGAACAAAAAAGTTCATCTTTGACTGATGCCGATAAAAAAAATCTAAATGATATAGAAAAGTTAGTTAAGTCTGCCTCCCAGCAAGAAGAAAAAACAAATAAAGCTCTGCCATTTACTAAGAGTGAGCCATCTCCATTTCAGACGCTTGCTACTTTTGCTGCCCATCAGAAAGAAGTTGTACGCTCAATGGTTGGCTTGAGCTCTGAAAGCGCGATCGCCTCTGCTTTGGCGGGAAGCATTGAAGCTTATGGTAAACAATTAGCACATATACAAGGTTGGACAACTGGCGGTCTGCCGATGTTCGAAAGTGCAATGAGAGAAATGTTCGAAGGTTTTCTGAAAGATGGTATCACAGGTAATGAAATTGAAGATTTATTTCAGCTAGCCATTATGGATTACATTTCACACTCAGCTGACTTTCCAGATCTCACGCCACAGATGATGGAGGACATGATGCATTTTTTAGAGAGCACGGGTTCTGGTTCACATGGATATCATGAGGGCTGGAATGGACAGAAATTCGCAGATAAAAGTACAGCTATCTTTGACTTTATGTTGAAAAATGCTCCGAAAGACAGCCTGTGTAATGAAGTACTGACATTTTTAAAAGATAAACAAGGCGCACCATCTGCATTAGTCGACCACTTTAAAAATAATTTTGAAAATAAATATTCGTTTATTGGTGATGCTGGATATCCAAGTGATGCAGGTGTCTCGCCTATGTTACGTATGGCACTAATGGCTGCCTATTTAAATAAGTATCCTGACGTAACGCAAGATACGATAAATTTATTTCTCACTGGGTCAGTGGGTGAGTTGAATGACTTTATTAAAAATAATACACCGGGCGGAAGTTATACATCTGCTATGGATTTTCTCTTTAAAAATGATGGTCACGGGGAAGATAGCGGTTGGCGTGAAGTCACTCAAAATGGGCATAAGGTGATTGATTGGGAGGGGGTTGGATTGGATTCCGGTTATTTTAAAGATATGTATACCGACTTTCCACCACGCGAGTTAACCGATGAAGATATTAAAGAAATTAACCGTATCGGCGATCAAGTGAAAATGATCCAGCAGACCCTTAAGTACTGGATTCAGATCTGCCGGGATGAACTCATGGCATTTGCTAGAAATATCTAACAATCAACAGGGAGTTTGCTATGAGTATTAATGGTGTTTCTGGTCTTCAGCCCCAGTGGACAGTGCCGTCTACAACCGAAAATGCACCACTTAAAGCTATGGTGCCTGTCGCGAATGAATCTAAGTTGGCGATTGCTGACCGTGCGCTCGCCTCACTCGATGTCGAAACGGGGGATGTAACAACGCTATTAATGGTTGCGGCGCAGCAGAAACAAGTGGTGATGGCTATGGCGGGCCAACATTCCGAGGCCGTTATTGCTTCGGCTCTTGCGACGAGTATTGAGGGCTATGGAAGTCAATTAGACATCGTTAATAAGTGGACCAGCGGTGGAAAACCTGCATTCGAGGCCGCCATTATGCAGATGTTTACTGCTATGAAAGAGGGCGGGATTAACGGAATTGAGTACGAGAACATGTTCCAGCTGGTGCTGCTCGATGTGTTGAGTAATAGTAAAGAGTACGGTTTAGAAGACGCTAACTTCTTGAAAGAATTGGGGACTCTACTGGAAAAAACTGGTAGTGGCAGTCATACCAATTGGGATTTTACCCCTGAGCAATTGGGGGCGAAGGTCAATAATGTTTGGAGTACTCTGAATAGTGCGATTCAGGGGGGGAAAATTCCAACGGATAGCATTGCTTACCAAGCTATGTCAGCTATGAGTGGCGGCAATATCTCATCGACGACGCCCACAGAGTTATCGAGTCGCTTTACCTCGTCTGTGTATAACGATCCCAATGCCGGTGGCTGGATCACCAGCGGCCTTAACGATATTAGCCCTATGGCAAGAATTGTGTTGCTGAGCGCGTTAAACGGTGATCAAACAGTATCGGCAGCCGAGGTCGAGACCATTCTCACTGGCAGTAAAGCAGAGGTTGATGGACTACTCACTAAATTAGCCAATATGGATGCGATGGCGTACTTATTCAGTG
The DNA here is from genome assembly GCF_019345585.1 of Shewanella sp. NKUCC05_KAH. Lineage (NCBI taxonomy): Bacteria > Pseudomonadati > Pseudomonadota > Gammaproteobacteria > Alteromonadales > Shewanellaceae > Shewanella > Shewanella sp. NKUCC05_KAH. The sequence continues at coordinate 6,283 of NZ_JAHKQZ010000012.1, read as the reverse complement.
CTAAGTGTCCTGGTTGGCAGAATTCGTCGGACACAAATAAGCCTTTACCACCTGGAGTGACTCAGGCCTTCGATTATGACGGAACGATTCAGGCTCAATATTTAACAGATCTTTATAAAAACTTCTCGCCTAGACAGCTTACTGATGAAGATATTAAAGAAATTAACCGTATCGGCGATCAAGTCAAGATGCTGCAGCAGACCCTTAAGTATTGGATTCAGGTCTGCCGTGATGAGCAAATGGCATTCGCAAGGAACATCTAAAGAGTCGTGTTTGTATTAAGTACAAAATAGAAGGGCATGGTAGCACTGGGAACATGCCGCTCGCATCGCGAGAATTTAGATGTGCAAGCTCACTTCAGTAACTCTGATAGTGAGTGCGCATCTATTCCCAGTATCGTCACATGAAAGGAAATAACTATGAGTACATTCATGATTACCGTCGCTGCGCCAAGCATTATTGGTACAGTCGATGAACAGAGCCAGAGTGTTCAGCGCCAAAACACTGCTGCGACAGAATCGGCTAAGCCGAATCAACCCTTACCAGGCAATACGATTGGAGTGTCCGATAGTCAGCTCTGGCGCATGGTGCAAGAGAGTATGAAACTGGCCGCTGAAGCGTTTTCTGGTACCGGTAAAGAAAACTCTGAAGCGAAAAAAACACTGATAGATATTCAAAAAAATACTCAGATCGATGCGCTTAAAGAGCGTATGGCGCAGATTGAAGAACAGAAGCAAGCCCAAAAGAGCCAAGGCATTTGGGGCAAGATTGCTATGGGATTAGGTTTTCTTGCGGCAATTATAATGGCGCCATTCAATCCTGTTATGGCTGCAGTGATGATTGGTTTCATGATTGCTTCGATCGTATTGCCTAAAATTGTCGATAAGATTATGGAAGCCGCAGGTGTCTCTGAAGAGATCAGGGGCTATGTATCAATGGGATTAGAGATTGCTATTGGCATTATCAGTATGGTGGTCAGTTTCAATCCTGGGAACATGATGGCGACTGCGGGTAAGGCTGTTGCGAGTGGGGCTGCGAAAGTCGCAACTATGGTTGATAAGGCTGTCGACGCAGTTAAAACGTTGAAGTCATTCAGCACTATATCGACAAAAATTCAGGGTATGGTCAACAAAGTTATGAAGTTGATTGAGCCTTTGCTCGATAAGATTAAGTCATTTGCAAGTGGTGGCGAAAAGCTGACCTCAAAGATTGCTCAAGCAAGTTCGGTTACTTCAAATGCAACTTCAGTCGTGAGTAGCGGTTACGCGATTAAGTCTGCCGACATTACAAAAGATCTTGAGATTGCTAAAGCAAACCAAGAGGAGTTGGAAACACGTATCCAGCAAATCTTGACCATGCTTAATCAGGCGTTGCGTGCGGTAAGCCATGCTTTTGAATCACTTTTTAAAGTTAATAGTGATCAGCGCGAATACAACGACAAGATTATTTCAATCAATATGTAAGAGGAAGCTAATTTATGAATTTAGTACAAATGAGTGCACTGTCACTACCATCGACAAAATCTGAAGAGACTTCTTCTGTTAATAATCTCAAGCCGATAGATCAAAAAGCATGGGGCAGTTATGAAAACTCATTGAAAGAGGCCAACAAAGGCTCGGTATCAATGGCTGATTTACTGGCACTTTTAGCACAAATTATCGAGTCGTCTCAACAGGTTCGCGCTCAAGTGATGAAGAATCGCATTGGTGAAGCTGTTGCTACGTCAGAGTTGGCGACTATGCTCGCGCAAGATAAATCTCAAGATGCCAAATTACGCTTCGGTATTACCTTAGCGTCATCTGTGGTTAACATGGGAATGACAACTGCAGCAACTGTTCGAATTGGCCAAACTAAAACGCTGAAGGATAAACACTTATCCAAAATGGGCGACCGAGGGGCTGCGGATACAGGAGGAGTCAAGTTATTAAAAACGACGGATCTTGAGTCTGGTAAAGTCACTAATGTTGATAAGTCTCCTAAAGTCTCAGATCTAACAGCAAAAGAGCTTAATCAATACAGTGCTAATCTTCAGCAGCAGCGTACTGCCAAGTACAACTCTGTCACTCAAATGGGTGGAATGGCTGATGGTATGGTTGGCAATGCAAATGAAATTCAAAATGCTGAACAGGTGAAAGTACAAGAAGAGACTCAAGCGAGCAAAGACTTGAAAGAGAAGTTTGATGCTCAGCTTGATCAATATATTCAAGATCTGACTGCTGAAGCGGTGAAGTTAAATGAGATCCTTGAAGCTGTAGCGAAAGCGAGTTTAGTGACTAACCGATAATACGGAGCAGAGCGAGTCTAAGCTCGCTCTGATTAACTATGCTTCGACCCGTTTCTTTTGCCGTGACACAACGCACCGAAAAAATTTCGGATATTAACCGAACTCAAAAGGCTGGTGACCACCGCCAGCCTCGCCGAGTAAAAGATATAAAGCAAGTCGACAAGCGAACTAAAAAATATCCTCGTCTGTTCCGGGTTAAACGTAAAAATTTAACATTGGATCAGCAAAGGCAATTTGCTCGACAGCTTAATAGCTATCAGCTCAAGGCGTTACGCGATTGGCAAGGTTTCTCTGATAATTTACTCGATGTTAAATCATTAAATGATGCTCAACTTTGGATATTACATGCGGCAGAGCACTGTGAGCACTTATATCCATTAACGTTAAGAAAGCAACTTAAAAAATATATTGCAGATGTTAAGTCCTCCGCAGGGAATATGGATGCGAATAGCAGCACGGTGCAGCAACTTGTCGCTTATGAACATAATTTAGATGGTTTACTGTCATTATTGGCTTTATGCCGCCGTTACTATATTCAAGAGTAAAGTATAAATGCCTAAAAATAATCGCCATATTCGTATCTCGCATTGTCATTTACAGGGTAAAACACTTGATCCTTATCAGTTATTAAAGGCTAAGTCAGAACGGCTTAGTTGGAATAGATTATCTGATGTGGAGATATATACCGATAAACAAGCGGTAATCGAATGGTTTGCTATGTTGCGCGATTATTCTGAAACAACAGTTAAAGCGATTGTGGTAGAAGGGATACTAGATAGTCAATTTCATAAAATTACCTTTATTTTAACATTAGTACAAAGTGTTGATTTTGAAGAGGTGACTTCGAAAGATGCTTATCAACAGCTTTATGACTTTGTTTGCAAAACACCTGCTGGAATACGTGATTGGATCGATGATATAGATTTTAAAATGAGTATGGATGTATTAGCACTGTTATCCAGGAATCGGTGAAATATATGAAACAAGAGCGCGTCACTCTCATGCCAAAATATGAGATGAAACCAGCAATGTACCGAGCAGTTAATCAGATTGCTGGGACAACTTTTAATAATCAAGAGATTAGAGTTGATGTGGGGGCTGTATGTCATCGATTTCAGCAGCAGGATTTCATATTACTCAGCTTAAAGCATGTTGGTATCGAGGCTGAACTATATGTTTCTTTATGCGAAGCAGGCAGGTTGCTCGGTTTGGATGTGAACCATCTCGAACAGGATTACTTATCCTATGTAATCACTCAAGTCTTAAGCCAGTATGGATTAGCGTTTAAATCATATCCTGAGATGGATATAGATGAGTTGCCTCTGTTAATGAGTTGCAAACTTATTATAGGAGATTTCAACATATCTGCATTGTTAAAAGTGGATACACTCATTATTGATGTTAACTATTTGAAAACTAGTTTATCTTCATTACCGAAAACGTTAGCTCTGATGGCATCTTGTACTATGTTTAAAACTAGTCTTAGTGTTGAAGAAATATTGTCGTTAACTAATAATGACCTTGTATTGGTTTGTCCAAAGTAAATGAAAACTAGAACGTGTGACTACATTCAACAATTTTTACAGCGCCTCGAAAAAAATGAGGGTGTTATTTTTAGAGATTACCCAGACAATCTATTGCTGCCAGTTTTTCCTTTTTTCCAGTTAATACATCTCGTTAACTTGGAGGCCGTTATTGATCTTATTTTTCAATTTGAAATGGCCTCAAAAGGTGTATTTATTCGTGTTGATGGATTTCTTACTCTCACAATAGCTGAGCAAGATTATTCCGAAGATAATGTGAGACGGTTAAGCATTAATTTATTTGAAAAGATGAGATTTTAATATGGCACTTAATCCAGCGTTGACTCGTAGTACTTCTATGCCAGAGTTATTACGTTTAGACCGTGAGGCTCTACCTAGGAATATAGCACGATCTACCTCTTTATTGGACGTTAGAGCTCCAACACTTAGATCTGCGGAACCTCAAACTCCAGAGAGTGTCTCTACTGCCCCTAGTATTTTGGAGACGGAAGAGCCTCATTCTAAAGCTAAGCCTAAAAAGATTAAAGAAAGCACTAAAAAATCAAATAGAGTGAGCACAGAGAAAAAGGCTAAGTTTCATTTGGCTGCTATCGCCGGTGCCGTAACAATCGGTACTGTGTTAGCTCCCTTCACCTTAGGATTTAGTTTATTACCGACGGTATTTGTAGTGATGTATGGTAATGCATCTGCGATAGCTATGTATGGTGGCTCCCAATTTGTCGCTGGCGATAAAGAGAAGAAAAAAGCCCCGCTTGAGCCGCCTAAAGTTGATGCCCCCAAAGATTTACCAACTAAGCGCCCTTTTCATTTACCTCCCCTGGCCGAGCTACCGGAACCTAAGCATACAGAAGATGTGACGGACAAAGACACCGAACGCGGAGATGTTTTTAATAACTGTTTTAACAACGTTAATAACTTTCATAACAGTTGGTATGTCTTTATTAACTCTTCCAAGGATCCAGACATTAATCTGGTTTCAGAAGATCAAGTTAAGACCCCTAACGAGTCGCATGTTAATAATATCGGCACGCAAACAACTGATGCAACATCGATCGGGCGGGTCACGTTACCCTTTGCTGATGCTGCTGAAGTCACTGTTGTCGAGACGCCAGTTAAGGAGCGTCAAGCGCGATTAAAGACGTTAATATCTGAGTGCCAAGAGCAAGCAGATCCGCAGCTGGTAACCTTATTCAATTTACTTCTAAGCGGGGATGATGCATGTGCTCAAATGGTCGAAATAAAAGGGAAAGATGGTGCTACAGCGTATGCTGTTATTCCTAATAGTGAATCATTGGTTATTGATGAACACGATCGTGCGACGGGATCCGATTTACCTAGGCCTTTAGCAGGTACAACAACGAAAACCACAACGCCAGTTGCGACGCAAACGGACGATACCCCTGCGACAGTGACGGGCAACGGTTCGCCATCGATAACTGATGATGGCACGCAAACCGATGTTCCGACAGCCGTCGCAGAAACACCGACGAATGGGGGGACACCTGCTCGTCCACCTGTTGCGGCGAACACCATAAACACACCTTCAATGTCACAGACGGATGGCGTGCCTACGGAAGACATCCCTGCGACAGAAGTGCCTGAGGCGAATGCTGCGCAAGGATACACTGGCCGTAAATGGGAGGTGAGTAGTTCTACACCAGTAAATCTGAGTCAGGGTGCGCAAACGGGCAGCAATTACACCCCAGGACCTAGACGTAATCTTGGTACGACACTTGGTGCAGAGCCTGATTCTGCGGCAGGTAATAGCAATGGTACAACCCCACCAGTGACGGGCAACGGTTCGCCATCGATGACAGATGATGGCACGCAAACCGATGTACCTATAAATACAGGTACGCCGGCTCGTTCGCCTGTCGCGGCGAAGACCACAAACACGCCTTCAATGTCACAGACGGATGGCGTGCCTACGGACGATACCCCTGCGACAGTGGTGCCTGAGGCAAATGCTGCGCAAGGATACACCGGCCGTAAATGGGAGGTGAGTAGTCCCACCCCAGTGAGTCTGAGTCAGGGTGCGCAAACGGGCAGTAATTACACCCCAGGACCTAGACGTAATTTGGGGACAACCCCAGATGCAGCACCGAGTGCAGCGACTGGTCATCCCGGTGGTCCCGCGGTTGGCAATGACAGAGGTACAACCCCAGCGGTAACGGGCAACGGTTCGCCATCGGTGGCGAATGTGACAGATGATGGCACGCAAACCGATGTTCCGACAGCCGTCGCAGAAACACCGACGAATGCGGGGACACCAGCTCGTCCGCCTGTCGCGGCGAAGACCACAAACACGCCTTCAATGTCACAGACGGATGGCGTGCCTACGGAAGACACCCCTGCAACAGAAGTGCCTGAGGCGAATGCTGCAAAAGGATACACTGGCCGTAAATGGGAGGTGAGTAGTTCAACACCAGTGAATCTGAGTCAGGGTGCGCAAACG
>NZ_JAHKQZ010000011.1:0-172183 GCF_019345585.1 Shewanella sp. NKUCC05_KAH | reverse complement strand
CGACGTGCAGTCACTCAAGGCGGGTGAAACCCTGACCCGTGATATCACAGTCACCAGTGCCGATGGCACCGCCAGCCACACCGTGACCATCACCATTGTCGGCGCGAACGACTATCCAGTAATAAATTCCGTATCAAATGCTACGGTATCTGAAGAGGGGCTACTTAACGGTATAATTGATGTTATTGGTAATTCTGATACTACAGATGATGTTTCTGCTAGCGGCACAATAAATATTAATGATGTTGATGGTGACTCTTTAAGCGTTTCACTTTCTGGCCCAACAGAATTAATGTCAGGCGGACAAGCTGTAAATTGGCTCTGGGATGCGGATACACAAACACTAATAGGCTACACAGGTGTTATTGGCGGATCTTCCTATGTTGAAGTAATGGCTGTAGTTCTAACCGCTCCAACTTCTGGTGATTCCAATTGGACCTATGATGTGACTTTAAAGGCACCACTTGATCATCCAGACACTACATCTGAAGATACTATTACATTCGATATAGGTATTACTGTTAATGATAATCATGGTGGCACCTCTACAGGTAGCTTTAGTGTTACAGTTGAAGATGACGCACCTGACATCGCATCTATTAGCCCAGTAGAAGTAACGAATATAGATATTCCTGAAACTTTAGTCGGTCTATTCTCTCTAACTGGCTATAGTGGCAGCAATAATCTTCTTGATTTTGATGGTTTTACGATCACAGCCAAAGGATTTACCTCTTCAACAAACTCTAATTTAATTGATGCCGCAATCTATGGAAGTGGTAACGGGATAGGAGTTAGCAGTGTAGGGGCACCTTATCATAATCTTGCTAATGAAGTAGATTTCCGTAAATTTGCAGATGGAAGTTCTGCATCTGAAGAAATCATCATTACTCTCGATCCAGGAACTGTTGCCTACGGCGTGAATATCCAGTTTTCCCATATGTTTGGCGGCGAGCTAGAAGTCGGAATAGTTGAGTTCTGGCGTGATGGTCAGCTTATTGCCACTCAAACATTTAGCTCTGACGCTAATAGTGGTGACTATGCTGCTAATTTCCAAGTCTTACAAGGCGGATTTGATACCATGGTTATCAAGGCGCTAGATAATGGTCAAGGGCCTCACAGCAACGATAATAGTGATTTTACAATAACGGCAATTGAATTTACTGGTTCACCAACCCCTCCAGCAATCGCTTTTGCTACGGGAGTAATCAGCCCAGAGTGGGGGGCTGATGGTCAAGGCTCATTAACGTTGACTGGCAGTACAGAAAACAATTTGCTTACAGCATCAGGCAGCACAATTACCATTACTCAAAATGCAAATACGCTTACTGGTATAGATGAAAATGGTGAATTAGTATTTAGATTAGAATTTACACCTGGAACAGGCACTTGGGAGTTTTTCCAATACCAAGAAATGCTCCAACCTTCTGATGGCGATATTGATTTCACAGTAAGAGCAACAGATCGTGATGGTGACTACACCGACGGTTCGTTCTCGGTTATTCCGCAGTTATACATAGCGCCACCTTCTGCACCAGAAGTGACCATTATCGATGACACTAATAATGACTCGTATTTAAGTCCTACTGAAGTAGGAAATGACGACGTTCAAATACAAGTCGAAATTGATGCTGCTGATTTTGATGCTGGAGGCTATGTCAATCTCACTATTACAAACAGTGGTGTAACAACCAATGTCGAACTCAAACTGGTCAACGGTGAACTGCAACTTGCAAATGGTTCTCCAGCAACAGGTTTTAGTTATAGTAATGGTGTCATCAGTTGGACCGAAAGCACACCTGCGGCAGGCCAAAACATTACAGTAACCGCCACCCAAACAAACTTTGCCGGAAATACTTCTCCTTCCGGCTCTGACAGTGCAGCTGTTTATCTGCCTGATAATCGCCAAATCATTGTTAATGAAAGTGATCTTCGTGACAATATTCCTAATGTTGTCTCAAGTACAATTAGTTTTACCGCAGGAAACCAAGCACTGACACAGTTCCGTTTTAATGAGTCCACCATTAACGCTGCGACCAACCTTGCTGCTGGTGTAAGCATAGTGTGGGCCATTGCCGCAAATGGCGCGCTAATAGGTTCGATAGATAGTATTGACGTGATTCAATTAACCCTCAGCGGCGGCTCAATTGCTGCTGGTACAGCGGGTGATGTCACAATTAATGTTGAACTTCTCGATAACATAAAACACTTGAATGCTCTCGATGGCACAAATCTAAATTCACTGATCAATGGTATTATTATTGAAGCTGTTAGCGCCGATGGTAGCGTTTTGACTGGTAATTTAAGCATCGTTATTAATGACGATCTAATCTCCATCGACCCTGTAAGTACCTCTGGAGTAAATAGCTCTACTGCTGACAACATAGTAGGCGCCCTCAATATTATTGGAGCCGATGGTAATGATCATACCCTTGATGATAATTACAGCATAAGCCTTACAACGAATATTACGGGATGGAATGGAACAACAGTTACATTCGCTAACTCTGGTATAACGGCCGATGGATTAACTGTCTTTTACTACGTTGATCCAGCTAATCCAAATGTGCTTATTGCATATACAGATACCAATGGTACAGCCTCTGCCTATACGGGAGCAGCCAACCAAACGTTAATATTTACATTAACGACTGATTCTAATAGCAATGAGTACACTTTCGATACCAATCAAAGCATTGATGAACTTTCGACTATCCAAATCGCAGGCTTAGTTGGTGGACAGGGCGGTATCGGTGACGCTGTCTACGTCACGAGCAATAACTCAGCGAGTGGCTATGGTGTCTATAACGATATTTCTAAAATCCCATCAGGGGAGAATATTGCATTCACACTGACCGCCCGAGATCAAAATGGGGATCTTGGCCGTGTCAATGGCACCAACAACGGCTTTGGAGTTGACAATCCAAGTGTTAGTGGTAACGAAGTTTTAATTGTTAATTACTCTGAAGATGCTGCGACTGCGAGTTTTAATTTTACAGGCGCGACATCAATTCATTTTAAAGCCTATGATGAACAAGGTAATCTGCTAGGTGAAGGAAATATTACTAGCGGCCAAGTCATCCAGAACTTAGGTTCGATTGGTTATATTGAATTATCAGCTTTAGCAGGGACAAACTTCCAATTTACTGGCACAACTGCACAGACAATTGTGAGCTCCACTCAAAATGTCGATTTACATTTTGATGTAACAGTCACAGATAGTGATGGTGATACTAATACTGGCGGATTTAACGTCCATCTTGAAGCACCCAATACAACCCCAATCGCACCTGTTGCTCTAACCACTAACGCTATTGCAAGCCTTAACGAAGCTGACTTGCAGGCTGGCGCCCCTGATATGAGCGTACAAACACTCAGCTTTAAGTCCGGTAGCAACTCCATTGGTAGCTTCCAATTTGGTGATTTTAATAGTATTTCCGTAACAGGTATTAATGCTCAAATTCATTGGGTGGTAAATGCTGCAGGTCAATTAATCGGTACCGTTTATGGACGCGAAGCACTTCGCTTAACTTTAGATTGGGATCGTATTAATGCAGGAGAACAGGGAGATGTCACAGTTACCGCAGAATTACTGACTAATTTACCCCACAGCGTAAATGTGGATAATCTTACGGTAAATGGAATTAAAGTTGTTGCTATCGATGGTGCGGGTAATACAGCACATTCCACTGTCACTGTTAATGTTGCTGATGATGTGGATATTGCAAAAAATGATACAGACCAACTGGATGTTGTTGTTGACTCATTTAAGTTTTCTGGAGTTGTTGCTAATTGGCAAGGTACTACTGGTGGTACAAATATCACTAAATATGATGGTCCAGATAACGATACAGGCCTAGATCAGATTCGTTGGGGTGACCCATCTAGTTGGTATGGAAGCCAATCAGGCTATGGCTTTTTGGATAACGATGCAGCTTTACAGGGCTCGCTATCGCTCAACCAGGATATCGTTTTGGGTACATTTACCCACTACAATTATTCAATTACATCAGGTACATCTATTACTGCAGCCACAATGCAAGTGACCTTTAACGTCACAGATGCATACGGAGTAACCACACCTGTAACCTTAACACTTAACTTCAATCATAACGAAACACCTAATACGAACGACCCAATTGCTTCACGCGATATTGTCACTGTAGGGCAAACTAGTGTGACCTTCAACTATGAAGGTCAAGTATACACAATGCAAGTTATTGGATTTAAAGACACTAATGGCAACATTGTCACATCTATCTACACGAATGAAGATGCTGCGACAAGTTACCAACTGGTTGTACGTATGGTTGCCGGTAATGGGTATACCTTACCAAACACTGACGGTAATGTGTTGACAAACGATGTAGTTGGAGCTGATGGTCCATTGACCATTATTGGGGTGGCCAAGGGCGATCTTACCAATACAGGCGGGGTATCTGGGCAAGTAGGTTCAACCATAACGGGCTTATATGGCACTCTGGTACTAAATGCAGATGGTACCTATAAGTACCAACTCACAGCGAATGCAAGCCAATTACCAGCAGCAGGAGCGGTAGAAACCTTCACTTATACCATTCGTGATAGTGACGGTGATGTATCAAGTGCAACCTTGAAAATCAACGTTAATCCCGTCAATAGCGATGGTATTAATATTGCGGACGCCAACCTTATTACCACTCAAGGCTCTAGTCTGAATGACACTATGGTCGTTGTTAATGGTGAAAATGCTAATAACCAAAACCAAAAAATATTGAACGTCAGTTTTGGTGGTGGCCAAAGCGGTATCATCACAAACAGTAACGGCAAAGAGGTTATTGCTTCTGGAGCTAACAATAAGAGCTATAGCACTACGGATACCCAAATCGTTAATAGCGGCGAGGGTAACGATCATATTGAAACCGGCAAAGGCAACGATGTTATCTATGCGGGTAAAACAGGCTCGACTGGATATGGTTCCGATGATGCTCTTGAGCTATCAGTCAATACGCTCCTAAATCACCATATTATGACGGGCGAATTAACTGGCTCTAACAGAATGGTTGATAGTAACGGCCTATTATTGGCTAATGATGTCGCTTCACATAACGCTGATATTGTAAATGCTGGCAGCGGTGATGACCGAATTTATGGTCAATCTGGCTCTGACATTCTCTATGGTCATACTGGTAATGATTATATTGATGGTGGTAGCCACAACGATGCACTTCGTGGTGGAGACGGTAACGACACCTTAATTGGTGGACTCGGTGATGACGTCCTGCGTGGTGATAGCGGCGCTGACACCTTCGTATGGCGCTATACGGATGCAGACCAAGGTACTGACCACATCATGGACTTCAATGTAAGTGAAGATAAGCTTGATCTGAGTGATTTACTCCAAGGAGAAACGGCTAATACGTTAGAAAGCTATCTGAACTTTAGCCTAGATAGCAATGGCTCTACCGTTATCGATATAGATGCAAATAAAGATGGAGTTATTGATCAACATATTGTGCTTGATGGGGTTAACCTCTATAGCCAATATGGTGCAACTGATAATGCGGGTATTATTAATGGCTTACTCGGTACCAATGGTAGTGGGCCGTTAATTATCGATACCCAGCCTGTAAATCCAGAAACACCGCAGGGATTAACTAGATTTACTGATGATCCTAATACCAATGGCAATGTGATCCCTTAGATAAAATCGTTTGGATGGCCTATAGAAATATAGGCCATCATGACCGATACTTGCCATAACCATATAAAAATCCAAAGGATAAGTAATTAGGTGTCATCTGCAGCTTCTGAAAAAATTGATCAATGGACCATTTCAGCCTCACAAAGAGTGTTAGTGGATCCTTTGCTGGATTGTTTAGTGCTACTCACTGAGCATTTTGGCAATCCGTGCTCGAGCGATTCGCTTGCGGCAGGTTTGCCCTTGTCAGGTACAGTGTTATCACCCGACTTATTGCCTCAGGCGGCTTCAAGAGCGGGTCTAGCGGCTAAGCTGTCTCGAAAAGGCTTAAACGAAGTATCACCTATATTGCTCCCCTGTATTTTATTATTAAAAGACAAAAAAGCCTGTATATTGCGAGAACTTGATGTTGCATCAGATAAAGCAATTATTCAATTACCCGAGACGGGCGGTGAAGAGACACTGACAATTGAGTCGCTCGAAGCCTTATATGTGGGATATTTATTCTTAGTCAAACAAGAATACCGTGGCGACATGGGCTTCGATGTTTATCTACACGATAATAAAACCCACTGGTTAGTCCAAACCCTCAAAGATTCAGCACCCATTTATCGTGATGCATTAATCGCTTCTGTATTGGTGAATTTATTCGCCTTAGTTTCACCGTTATTTATTATGAATGTGTATGACAAAGTCGTCCCAAACCTCGCTTTTGAATCCCTTTGGGTTTTAGCGATTGGTGCGGCGATTGCTTATATGTTCGATCTTATCATGCGGCAACTTAGAAGTTACCTCATCGATGTTGCAGGAAAAAAAGTAGATATTATTGTGTCTTCGCAACTTTTTGCTAAAGCGATAGGTATTCCCCTAGAAAAACGTTCTCCTAGTATCGGCGGCATGGCGAAACAGTTAGGTGAATTCGATAATATTCGTGAAATTTTAACTTCGGCAACGATCACAACTTTAGTCGATCTCCCCTTCGCGATATTTTTCTTAATCATTATTTTTATTGTCGCTGGTGATCTCGCTATAGTTCCAGTCATTGGCGGCATAATCATTATTGGCTTCACGCTTTATATTCAACCTAAACTCAAAGCGGCAATCGAAGAAGGCAATAAATTTTCAAGCTTAAAACATGGGCATTTAATCGAGAGCTTATCAGCGCTAGAGTCAATTAAAGCTAATGGTGCTGAAGGAATTGTGCAAAAAAGCTGGCAACAGATGATAGGCCACAGTGCAAACTGGCAATTAAGGTCAAAAAAGCTCTCCAACTCAGTATCGAACGTAGCGAACTTTACGGTGCAATTTACCGTTGTCTGCGTGGTGATTTTGGGCGTTTATCGTGTGGCTGATAATGCGATATCTATGGGCGGAATTATTGCTGCGGTTATGCTATCGAGCCGCGCCATTTCACCTATGGCACAACTTGCAGGCCTGATGACGAGAGCAAACCACACAGCTAGTGCACTACGCCAACTGAATGAAATCATGACTCAAGAAGATGAGTTTGAAAATAAAGGGCATTTAGTTAGCAAACAAAGACTCATAGGCAAGATCAATGCTGATCATGTCGGTTTTAGTTATCCAGGTTCTGAAAAGCCTGTGTTGCATCCGATGTCGCTGACGATTAATCCTGGCGAACGCATTGCCATTATCGGTCGAAATGGTTCAGGTAAAAGTACGCTCGCTAAGCTACTGGTTGGGCTATTTCAACCCACGGCAGGAAGCTTGCGCTACGACGGTTTAGACTCAGCACAGATTCATCCGAGTGATTTACGTCGTAATTTTGGCTACTTACCCCAAGATGTCACCCTATTCCATGGTTCTATTCGCGACAATATTTTATTTGGTACACGTCAAGTCACTGAACATCAACTCATCCGCGCGGTACAGCTTTCTGGTGTGAGTCAATTCACCAACCTAGAAGCAGAAGGCCTAGACCAACAGGTCGGCGAAGGCGGCATGTCACTCAGTCGCGGACAAAGACAAACTGTCGCTCTTGCTCGCGCCACACTGAATGATCCCCCTGTGTTACTGATGGATGAGCCTACAGCGAGTTTAGATGCTCGCGCTGAACAACAATTTATTCGTTCAATGCAAAATGTCAGCAAAGATAGAACGTTAATTCTTATTACCCACAAGATGCATTTATTGCAACTCGTCGACCGCATTATTGTACTTGAACGCGGCCATGTGGTTGCCGATGGACCTAAAGCAGAAGTGCTAGAAAAACTCAATTTTGGCCTAGTGAACGGAGAGGCTAAAAGATGAGTAAACATTTAACAACAAACGACTTAGACATGGTTGATGATGTCTATGGCGCCATGATGACAGACGCTCCCAGCGGACACAGATTAATCATATGGGCACTTGCTGCTATGGTAGTGTGTTTTTTACTGTGGGCGGGGTTTGCTCAATTAGATAAGGTTACTACTGGAACGGGGAAAGTGATTCCTTCATCACAAGTTCAAGTTATCCAAAGTCTAGATGGCGGCATAATGCAAGAACTCTACGTTCAAGAAGGTGAGATAGTCACAAAAGGGCAGCCTTTAGTGCGTATTGATGATACCCGCTTTCGCTCCGACTTTGCTCAACAAGAGCAAGAGGTTTATGGCTTAAAAACCAATGCTATCCGCATGCGCGCCGAACTCGACAGTATTCTAATATCAGACATGACCTCTGATTGGCGTGAACAAGTGCTTATCACTAAAGAAGCATTGATATTCCCTGAAGCTATCATTGCTGCGGAACCCGCCTTAGTGAAAAGACAACAAGAGGAATACAACGGGCGCTTAGATAACTTAAGTAACCAACTTGAGATCCTCGTACGTCAAATTCAACAAAGACAGCAAGAAATTGATGATCTCGCCTCTAAAACAACGACATTAACGACGAGCATGCAGCTAATATCCCGCGAGCTTGAACTCACTCGACCTTTAGCCAAAAAAGGTATTGTTCCTGAAGTTGAGTTACTCAAACTCGAACGCACGGTAAACGACTTGCAAGGTGAATTGAATTCAATGCGTTTACTCCGCCCTAAAGTAAAAGCTGCATTAGATGAGGCTATCTTAAAACGCCGTGAAGCCGTATTTGTTTACGCTGCAGAGCTACGCGCGCAGCTCAATGAAACTCAAACCCGCCTCTCTCGCATGAATGAAGCACAAGTTGGCGCGCAAGATAAAGTCAGTAAGGCGATTATCACCTCCCCTGTTAATGGCACCATTAAAACCACGCATATCAATACACTGGGTGGTGTAGTGCAACCTGGGATCGATATTATCGAGATAGTTCCGTCGGAAGATCAACTGCTGATAGAAACTAAAATCTTGCCTAAAGATATCGCTTTCTTACATCCAGGATTACCCGCCGTAGTAAAAATTACCGCCTATGATTTTACCCGCTATGGCGGCCTTAAAGGAACTGTCGAACATATTAGTGCCGACACTTCTCAAGATGAAGAAGGCAATAGCTACTATCTCATCAGAGTTAGGACAGCAGAATCTAGTTTAACCAAAAACGATGGCACACAGATGCCAATTATTCCGGGGATGTTAACTTCAGTTGACGTTATCACGGGGCAAAGATCCATACTTGAGTACATTTTAAATCCAATTTTAAGGGCTAAGGACACAGCGCTCAGAGAGCACTAAGCCTTTTTTTATAAACCGGGAGGTTGGTCATGAAGACTTCAGCAATACGACAATTTCAATGTTCAAAGATAGCCATAGTGCTGTCATTAATCCTATTACCTTTATCGGCTCAAAGTCAGACGTTAGAACAAGCCGTTGCACATACGCTAGATACAAACCCAGATTTACGAGTAGCCTTCAACCGCTTTAAAGCGCGAGAAGAACAAGTTAATCAAGCGATAGCAGGCTATATGCCAACTATTGATGTCAATGGTGGCTACGGTTACGAACAAACCGACAGCGTATCGACACGTAGACGACCCAATATCGGTGAAGTCGATAGCAAAGGGGTGGCTGAATTAAATCCCGGAGAGTTTGGTGTTAGCATAAAACAAATGCTTTTCGATGGTTTCTACACCAGCAGTGAAGTTGATCGTTATAGCTTTGAAGCTAGCGCAGACCAATGGGCACTGCTTGCTGCAGCTGAAGATATGGCACTCGATGTCAGTAAAGTCTATCTCAACTATTTACGCACCGATGAAGTGTTAAAATTAGCCGAGAAAAACCTTAACAGCCATAAAGAAATTTATGACCAGATTAAACAACGTACTGACTCAGGTTTAGGCTCAATCGCAGACCTATCACAAATCTCGGGACGTTTGGCGCGTGCTAATGCTAACGTTATTTCTGCTCGCAACAATTTACTTGATGCAAAAGCACAGTACGTCAAAATTGTAGCGTCGGCTCCGGCAGACTTAATATTACCAGTGCCAGATGCAGACATGCTGCCAAAGGATCTTAGCTCTGGCATTATTGTTGCGCAAGAGAATCACCCCATACTCAAATCTGCAGCAAACGATATTAGTGCCGCAGAAAATGAACGCTCTTCAGTACAATCCAATTACTATCCTCAGGTTTCTTTAGAACTGAATGGTAACTGGAATAACGATATCAGCGGCGAAGATGGAATATCAGGTGCTGGTGCTTTCCGCAGTGATGTGGGTGGTCATAGTAACGATCTCGTCGCCATGGTGAGGGTGAGATACAACTTATTTGCGGGGGGTAAAGATCTTGCCCGTGAAAAAGAAACTGCTTACAAGTTAGGTGAAGCGAAAGAAATCCGCCAACGCGCCCAACGTGAAGTTGTTGAAGGGGTAAACCTAGCTTGGAACGCATTTGAAATGCTAGCGCCGCAAAAACAATATATTCGCGATCATGTCGTGGCCGCAAAGGATACTCAAACAGCCTATGCACAACAGTTTAATTTAGGCCAACGCAGTCTACTCGACTTATTAGATACCGAAAATGAGCTCTTCGAGGCACGTAAAGACTACTTACAAGCTGAATATGATGAAGTTATTGCTAAGTATCGCGTGCTCAATTCTACAGGGCGATTATTAGACTCACTTAAAGTCACTAGACCTGATGCGTGGCGCGGAGAGCGCAATTATGAAGGAGGAGCTAACAAATGAAAACTCTCACATTTTTTCTAAGTGTCACTCTTTTAGCTGGTTGTTCGATGCGCGATACGGTTAATATTGACGAAATGGTCACAACTCAAACCTATGATCTATCTGATAAAGATAGCGATGGTGTCATTGAAGCCCGTGAACGCTGCAACGACACAGCCCAAGGGGCAGGTATTGATAACTATGGCTGTGGCAAAATAAAAGCGATTAACGAGCGAAAGGAAATAAATATTTTATTCCCGAATGACTCTGCTTATATTGCGCCTGAGTACTATCCTCAAATTGAAGAGGTGGCTATTTTTCTACGTCAGTATCCAACGACCAAAGTGACTATCGAAGGTCACACGAGTCGCACAGGAACCGATGAACGAAATACAGTATTATCTCAAGAACGTGCAAATGCTGTCACCGCAGTACTGGCTGAACGCTTTAGTATTGATAGAAGTCGATTAACTGCTATTGGATATGGGTCTAGCCGCCCAATTGTTTTAGAACAGACGCCGGAAGCAGAAATTCGTAACCGTCGTGTTGTTGCAGAAGTCACTGGTGATGATACGGCAGCAGACATGAAATGGACAATTTACTCGGTCGATGACAACTC
Source organism: Shewanella sp. NKUCC05_KAH (assembly GCF_019345585.1). Taxonomy (NCBI): domain Bacteria; kingdom Pseudomonadati; phylum Pseudomonadota; class Gammaproteobacteria; order Alteromonadales; family Shewanellaceae; genus Shewanella; species Shewanella sp. NKUCC05_KAH. The sequence continues at coordinate 160,807 of NZ_JAHKQZ010000011.1, read as the reverse complement.
AAAATAAAGGACTAACACATTAGGTTATGAACGGCAGACTTGATTATAAAGATTCATTATTGCGAGTCTGCCGCTTTAGCCTAATAGCGTCAGCCTTAGGCATATGTTGCCTATATGCGGCCCCCACACAAAACCTTGATGAAGTGAAGATAACTTCAACCCTAGAAAAACATTACGGCGAACGTGCTGGAATGCGAGCAAGGGCTTGGTTCAAAGTGTTATCGGAAGCGAGTACGCTAGATGAAAAAGAAAAGTTATTGAAGGTGAATAACTTTTTTAATTTATTCCGTTTTGTGGATGACAGTAAATTATGGGGAGACTCGAATTATTGGGCAACGCCGATGGAGTTTATTGGTGTGAATGGCGGTGATTGCGAAGACTTTTCGATCGCAAAATACTTCACCCTACTCCAACTTGGTGTTCAAGAGGACAAGATGCGGATCACTATGGTTAAAGCCACTACGGTTAATCAATACCATATGGTATTGGCTTACTATGAAACACCATCATCAATTCCTTTAGTGCTCGATAATCTTGACCATGAAATAAAACCCGCCACAAAAAGAAAAGATCTACTGCCTGTTTATAGCTTTAACGGTAAACAGTTATGGCTCAATAAAGAGCAAGGTCGAGGCGTACTGGCAGGGTCCTCAAAACGATTAGAAAAATGGAACGATCTTAACCATAGATTAGGTGTTGACCGTCTTAGGCAACCAAAATTAAAACTGGAGTAGCACCAAAAATGACACTGTTTAGACAGATTTATTCGCTGCTTTTTAGCCTGTTCTTGCTTGTAGTTGCAAGCCTTGGCTATGTGCAATTCACTGAGACTCAAAGCTTTTTAACAAAGCAAATGGAGTCCGATCTAAACAATGCCAGCACTTCACTCGGTCTAATGCTTACCCCAGCACTCGAAGCTGGCGATACCGCAGCGGCAGAAACCTTAGTGAATGTTATTTTTGAAGGTGGTTACTATCAAAATGTAAAATTGACTTGGATGGTCGATGGTAAGCAACAAGAGTGGAATAATCCTTTAAAAATTGAAGATGTCCCTCAATGGTTTATCAATCTAGATCTGTTTAAAACCATCAAAAAACAAAGCACTATCACCTCAGGTTGGCTGCAGCTAGCACAGCTTGAAATCACTGCTCATCCTGGTTTTGGTTATCATGAACTATGGCGAATCATGTCCAATACCATCATCGCCTTCTCACTACTTTTTCTCGTTGCTATTTTTACAGCAAGAGTAGGCTTAACATGGATATTGAAACCTCTCCACACCCTGTCTGAACACGCGAAAAGTATCGCAGCACGCCAATTTGGTCCAGACATGGCACTCCCCAAAACCACCGAATTAAAAGACTTAGTGACTGCATTTAACAGCATGTCAGCTCAATTGAAACAAGTGTTCCATTCTCTTGACGAAGAGGTTGGCGCGTTACGTAAGAAGAATCTTGTCGATCCGGCGTCAGGCCTGCCTAACCGCCAATATGTAGTAAGTCGTTTAAATGGTTGGTTAAGTGAACCTAGCAGCGGCGCTTTATTCCTCGCCAAGCTCGACTGGCTCGAAGAAGTGCACAGTAAATATGGCTATCAAGTTCGAGATGAAACCATACGGATCCTCGCAGAAAAGTTTCAACAGCAATTAAACGAAATAACGCCTTCGGTCATAGGGCGTATTGCCGCCTATGAATTTGCATTTTTAGTGACCGATGTTGAACACGATCAGATCAGTAAATATTTACAAACACTTATCCGTACCATCAATCAAGAAATGTCAAAAGCAGGCTGTAAGCCCAACGAAGACTTTGCTATCGGTATTGCAGAACGTATTGGGCAAATGAATGTGTCTGATATTTTGGCCCAAGCCGACAATGCCCTTCAAAAAGCGTTACAAGAGAATAAAACCTTCCACTGGTTTGAAACCACAGAGCAGCAATTATTCACCCGCGAGCAATGGCGCGATAACCTCAGCCATGCTATCAGCAATAAGAAGTTTAAGTTTAGATGGCAACCCATCCAATTTTGCGATGGTGATGGCATAGCGCAACGGGAATTGTATTGCCAATTAGAGCTTGGTGATCAACTCGCCCATGCAGGGCAATTTATGCCGTATATCGAGTTATTATCACTTGGTGCCTTACTCGATAAATGCTTAATTGAAACTGTCTACGAGCAAAAACTGCTCGAGCGGAGCTATGAACCGCTCGCAATTAACTTAACCCACCAAAGTATTAACGATCCTCAGTTCCATGAGTGGCTAAATCAATTTTTGCGAAATGCCACATTTATTGAGCGCATCTGCTTCGAAATCCCTGAGGCTGGTGTTTATAGTGATCTTAAGTCATGCCAGCACTTATGTAACATCATTCGCGATAACGGTGCTAAGTTTGGTATTGACCACTTTGGTCGTCAGTTTGGCTCTATGTCTTATCTACAGGAATTAAGACCTAGCTATGTGAAGCTGGATCAATCCTTCGCCTACTATGATGAGACACACCACAATAGCGAATTGTGCCGCGCCCTAATCAACGTAGCAAAAGGATTGGACATTCAAGTCATAGTGACGGGTATTCAAGAAAAGGCTCAGCTAGAACGTTTTAACGAGCTTAGAACAGATGCCTATCAAGGCTTTATCGCCCCGCCAGTGAATCTTGACTAAGCCGTACTATTAAGAAGTAATTTTGCAAACAAAAAGCTCCGTAAGGAGCTTTTTGTTTTTCTACGGTTGAGTGACTATGCCGATACAGTTCTGCAAGTCTGCCAGGTGTAAATAAGAACTGTGGCCAACTTCTATACTCGTTGAGGATGCGCTATCAAGCAACAACAAACATGATAATGCCAGTGAGTAAGTTCCATTTCGCCAATGCAAAAAAGCCTCAGTGTATTCATTAATGAATGCTGAGGCTTTTCTACTTATTTGGTCGGTGATAGAGGATTCGAACCTCTGACCCTCTGGTCCCAAACCAGATGCGCTACCGGACTGCGCTAATCACCGTAAATTTTGTACTATTGTTTACATACGCTTAGAGGGTTCACCCTCTCGTCCACTTTCATCCAAAACATCTGGATGCGTTATAGGACTGCGCTTATCACCGTAAAACATTAACTATTTACTTAACTTACATTAAGCTCGCTAGTCATGCGAAGAATTTGGTCGGTGATAGAGGATTCGAACCTCTGACCCTCTGGTCCCAAACCAGATGCGCTACCGGACTGCGCTAATCACCGAGAATGAAAATCTTTATATCAAAGTAAATGAATGGGGTGACTGATGGGGCTCGAACCCACGACAACCGGAATCACAATCCGGGACTCTACCAACTGAGCTACAATCACCACTGATTTTCACTTACTTTGCTAACCTTAAAGCTCACAACTCTGTTCGGAAGTGGTGCGCCCAAAAGGATTCGAACCTTCGGCCTCACCCTCCGGAGGGGTGCGCTCTATCCAGCTGAGCTATGGGCGCTCGCCTTGGTTAGCGCCGCATATACTAGGGTCAAATCCCCTTTGAGTCTATAGCTGTTTTGCACTTTTTTTACTGACTGCTCAAGTTTTATCACATTAGCTGACTTTTAAAGCGGAATGCAGCCAAAATATGACTTGGATGTTACAGTATTTCATGCTAATTATAGACTTTGGTAAAAGCAAACATATATTTAACTAGTGAGTATCATGTTTAAGGATGAAGATGAAACTGGCCAGCCGCGTGTGAGTGAAACTGAACGCTTACGCAAAAAAATTATTCGCTTAAAACAATTAGCGCATAAATATAAGCATGCTGAGATCATTCAAAACGCATTACTCGAAATATCCAATATTGCGACTCATGCTTCTTCACTCGAAGAATTCTATGTCGGCGTACATAGCCATCTAAAACAGCTGATTCCCGCTGATAATTTTTTTATTTCAACCCTGGATACTCACACAGGTGAACTCGCCATCCCCTTTTTCGCTGATGAGAAAGATGCCCATCCAGCAGAGCTTTATCCTGAACAATCACTATCTACATTATTACAGCAAGGATTAACAGGCTACGTACTCAGAACTGGGAAAGCTTTGTTGTGTAACAATGACACAGTCAATGAACTGATTACCGCTGGAGAAATTGTTAATTTAGGTTCTCCCTGTCATCTGTGGCTGGGCGTGCCCATCAAACAAGATGACATAGTAACGGGTGTGTTAGTGGTGCAAACCTATGACACAAACATCAGTTATGGTGAAATCGAACTCGAGTTAATGACATTCATTTGTCACCATATTGCTGGGGTAATGGAACGGCTAAAACATCAAGAACAATTAGAACAAGCTATCCAGCAAAGGACAAAAGAACTCAGCCAAGCCTACGATAAGTTAAAACTAGAAGTCTATGAACGGCGTAGAGCTGAACGCTTACAAAAATCACTGTTCGAAATCGCCGAGCTAGCAAGTTCCAGTGCTGACAACCCAGACTTTTATGCCCAATTGCATAATGTTATTCGACATTTAATTCCGGCCAATAACTGCTATATCGCCCTATTAGACGACACAGAAACCCACCTCACGTTTCCTTTTTATGTATCGCAATTAGCCAATAAGCACCCAGGCACTCGGCCGCTACAAGACGGCTTAACAGAATATGTGCTCAAACATAAGCGCCCACTACTGCTAGATCAAAGCAGTATCAATGCATTAATTGCCTCTGGTGAGCTATATTCCAAAGCGCCAGCGTTAAATCATACTCAAACCATGCATCAGTGGATCGGAATCCCGCTTTTTATCCATGATCAAGTTCGTGGTGCGTTAACGATTTACAGTTTTAGCATGACACAGAATTACCAAGTTAAAGACTTAGAATTACTGACATTTGTATCACAACATATAGGCTCGGCTATCGAGAAAAAGCTGTCCGCAGAGTCCTTACAACGCAGTTATGAAGAGCTAGAAGAAAAGGTTATTGATCGTACCAAAGCGTTAGCCGAACTGAATAAAAGTCTTGAGAAAGAAATTCAACAACGCCGTAGTATGGAAGCCAAGCTAGTTCACGATGCCAAACATGATGCACTTACAGGCCTGCCTAATCGCGCTATGTTTATGGAGCGTCTATCTCAAGCGATCAAGCATGTTCGTCGCCATAGCTTAGAACAGTTTGCCCTATTGTTTATCGACCTCGACCGCTTCAAACAGATTAACGACACTATGGGACACCTAGAGGGTGATAAATTCTTAATTGAGACGGCAAGCCGACTCAAGTCCTGCATTCGTGATAACGACACCTTAGCGCGACTCGGTGGCGATGAGTTTGTGATACTGCTCGATAGCATTAACAACATCAACGACGCGAAAGATATATCAGAAAGAGTGATCCAAAAAATATCCCAGCCCTATCGACTTGGCACAATGGAATTTAGTTCTGGAGCCAGCATCGGTATCACCATCAGTGGCAAACACAGAATCGATACCAGTGAATCTATGTTACGTAATGCAGATACTGCCATGTATCAGGCGAAAGCCAATGGTAAAGGCTGCTATGTTATTTTTGATGATAACGCCCAACATCAGGCCATGCAGGATGTCGAGTTAGAAACTGAATTTAGACATGCATTACACCATGCTGAAATCCAGCTTAGTTACTTACCAGTAGTCAATTTTAAAACAGGTCAAGTGCATGCATTAGAAAGCCGCCTGTTCTGGCAACATCCGCAGCGTGGGCTCTTACAGCAGGAACAACTTAGCACGCTTGCTGAACAGTCACACCTTACCGTTGAGCTCGATAAATATACGATCAGCATCATAGATAGCAGCTATCCCCAACTCCTCAAGCAATATGATGAATCTGTTGAATTACATGTCATGCTTTCGAGCCAACATCTCAAGCATAAGCATGTACTGCGCAGTTTGAAAAACACTCTCAAGCAAACCCAGTTAAACCTGAGCCATTTGTGGTTATTCTTCAATGAAAAAGCCCTAGTGCAGGAAACTGAAAATCATATCAATGGCTTTGAATTGTTGCAGAAACTCGGGGTAAAACTCGGCATCAGCCAATACGGTAGCGGCTATAGTGCATTAAATAGCTTATTGTTTCTGCCGATAAAAGGCTTAAAACTCGATGCCAACCTCACCAAACAAATACAAGGCGAGCAACAGCTTAAGTTAATGTCAGCCTATCAAAAAACGGCATCAACCTTAGAACTGCAAACCTTTGTCGATGGCATTGATAACCCTGAACAAAAACGTATCTTCAGTGAACTGGGTTATCAGCTGGGCCAGGGGGCTGCTTTAGCCGACACTTTTACCTTGTGTGAAACCCAACCACAGATATGTGCTCAGCTCGAATATGCCTAGTAAAAAATAAGTAGCTGATTTAAAAGAATAGTAAGCGAAACCGCTCGCTATTTTTTAAACATATCTCTTAAGCTAGAAATATTTGCCCGCCCCGTTTGCATCCGCTCCTGCTCCGTTTGTTGTGGCTTACGATTTTCCCACACCACATCATCTTGAGGTAACTCAAGTAAGAAACGGCTTGGTTCACAACGCATGGTTTCACCAAATTGACGCCTTTCGCGGCAGAGGGTGAACCAAAGCTCTCGTTGAGCTCGAGTGATACCCACATATGCCAACCGACGCTCCTCATCGACGTTATCTTCGTCTATGCTGGTTTGATGGGGCAAAATACGCTCTTCTACTCCAACCATAAACACGAAGGGAAACTCTAAGCCCTTAGAAGCATGCAAGGTCATCAACTGCACCTGATCGCCGCCTTCATCCTCACTATTGCGCTCCATCATGTCCCTGAGCGTCAATCGAGTCACCACCTCTGGCAAGGTCATAGGCTCATCTAACTCATCACCCGCGAGCATCTCTGTCACCCAACGGTAAAGCTCTGAGATATTCTTCATCCGCATTTCAGCGGCCTTGGCACTGGTGCTGGTTTCGTATAAGTAATCTTCATAATTGATCTTACGGATCAAATGCTTCACCGCCTCGACGGGTTCACCACGTTCAGCATGATCCCCAGTCTCCACGATAAAACGACCAAACTGATACAAAGATGACATAGCCGCAGGCGGTAAATGATGATTCAGTTCAGGCTCAAAAATCGCCGCAAACATAGAAATATGCTTCTCGTTGGCAAAATTACCTAAACGCTCTAAGGTTGATGGACCTATGCCACGTTTAGGCAAATTAACGATGCGCAGGAAAGCATTATCGTCATCGGGATTCACCACGAGCTTTAGATAGCCCATGATGTCTTTAATTTCAGCACGAGCAAAAAATGACGTACCACCACTCAATTTATAAGGAATACGGTTCGTCATCAGTGCGCGTTCGAGTAACCGTGATTGATGGTTGCCCCGATACAAAATCGCATAATCGCCAAACTGAGTACGGCCAACAAACTTGTGCCGCACAATTTCGGCAACAACACGTTCAGCCTCTTGCTCCTCATTGGCGGCAAACAGCACCCGCAACGGCTCACCATAGGCAAGCTCGCTAAACAGGGCTTTATCGTAAACATGGGGATTATTAGCGATAAGAATGTTAGCAGCCCGTAGGATCCGCTGGCTAGAACGGTAGTTCTGCTCCAGTTTAATCAGCTTAAGCTGTGGAAAATCTTTACCCAATAACACGAGGTTTTGTGGCTTAGCACCGCGCCATGAATAGATTGACTGATCGTCGTCCCCCACCACAGTAAAGCGTGCCCGATCACCCACTAACAGCTTTACCATTTCATATTGGCTGGTATTAGTATCTTGATATTCGTCCACCAGCAAATATTGGATCTTGGTTTGCCAGCGCGTACGCACTTCTTCATGGTGGCGCAACAATAAGGTTGGCATTAGAATCAAATCGTCAAAATCTAAAGCGTTATAGGCTTTCATATGTTGAGCATAACGCTGATACAACATAGCAAATAAGTGCTGTTGCTCATCTTTAGCGATTTTGCGTGCATGCTCGGGAATAATTAAGCCACCCTTCCAGTTTGAAATCGTACTGGCAAGCGCTTTGAGTAAATCTTTATCTTCATCCAACTCGTCTTGGGTTAACTCTTTGAGCAGTGCCAAGGTATCTTGATCATCAAACAGCGAAAAACCCGGTTTTAAACCTAAGACCTTATGCTCGCGTTTAATGATCTCAAGCCCTAAAGTATGGAAGGTTGAAATCCACAGACCTCTGGCTTCCTTGCGGCCCATAGACTGAGCGACCCGCTCTTTCATCTCACGGGCAGCCTTATTGGTAAAGGTCACCGCCGCGATATTACGCGCCTTATAGCCACATTTTTCGACCAAGTAAGCGATTTTATTGATAATTACGCGCGTTTTACCACTACCCGCACCCGCCAAGACTAGGCAAGGGCCTGAAACATAATGAACAGCATCGTTTTGGGCGGGATTGAGTTTCATCTTTGCGCAATATCCAAACAAGTCGACAGAAAGGGATGGGATCATAGCAGAATCGACAGTTTTAAGGCTAACAAATCCCCGCTTAGGTTGAGCAGAACTCAACTCTGTAGATAAGCTTCTCCGTGATATAAACCCCAACAACAGCCAACTAAAGTGTTCACGCGTCTGCTTTACTTTTGAAAGCTAACGTACTGAGTTACAATCGAGCTATTCAGTAAAGAGGCGGACAAGATTATGATCAATCCAAAGAAAATCGAAGAAATGGCGAAACAATTGAGCGAAAGTTTGCCCAGCGGTCTAAAGCAATTTGCCGGTGAATTTGAAGAGCGCAGTAAGCAAGTACTGCAAAATCAATTGCTCAAGTTGGATATGGTTTCCCGTGAAGAATTTGATGTGCAGCAACATGTACTACTGAAAACCCGCGAAAAATTAGAAGCCCTACAAGCTCAAGTCAATGAGTTAGAAAAAAAGCTCAACGCAGCGGGCTAACTTATCATGCATGTTTGAAAGAGCACAGTTAGCGATAGCGCAGCTGTGCTTTTTGTTTTTAACACTTCAAGCATTGAGTCACTTGGGGAAATAATGCAACAACTCGCCAGCTATATCCTTGCTATTGAAGGCTATCCAAGCCCTGTCTACGTGGTAAGCCAATCAAACGAGCAGCAAACCTATCACGATGATAATGTGGAGATTTGTGAGTCCATAACGCTTTATCACTTCGATAACGGGGTTGTGATTAGCAAGCTAAGCGAGCAAGATAAACAAGCTTATGAGTCAGACATGGTTTGTGAAGATTATTGGCTCAGCTATCGGGTTGTAACAGCTCATAGTGCGATTTCGCCGCAGCAAAAATCCTTTAGCAATCTATGTCAGCAAAGCTTTTGGCTTAAGATGCAGCAAGGGCTGGCAGTAAAGCCACCGCTGCAACCAGAGCATAAACAGACTTAATGCTTTAGCGTCGAACAATCAAGGAATGAAGCTACAATGGATGTCACAATCAGCACACACTATCAGGACTATCTTCTTTGGGGATTATTGTTGCTTGGTGGCCTGCCGCTACTCACTTATCCCGGTGTGCTTCTCGCCAGTTTGATGGGACTGGCCAGTCAATCAAGCATTAAACCCGCTTTTATCTATCGATTGATGAATCAGTGTTTTCTATGGGGAAGCCTAATTTATCCCGCCGTGTATATCCCCTGTTATCGCATTACGAGCGATAGTACTGCGACTTCTTCATCTTTAGTCATTGCTGCGTTGCCACTGCTGTATCTAATCTTACTGTATGGCTGCTTTCGCTTTATGGATGCTCCAACTAAAGAGACAAATAGTTAAAGCTTTTGTTGGCGAGCATACTTTTGCTTAAGGCCTTTATGGTTAGCCTTAACTAACTTCCAGCGGTCACAACCATTGAAACGAGCATATTCACTGACTGCGATATCAAAGGCCGCACAGAAATCCTCATCTAAGCCATTCACCATCACGCCCTCTTCTAAAATCAATTGCTGTAATAGCAATAGGTTAGCTTGACGATCGGCTTTAACATCCACGCGGCCAACAAAAGTGTCGCGCCACAGAATTGCTAAAGAATAATAACCATACTGACGCTTTTCGGCTGGGACATAGACTTCGATTTGATAATCAAAATCAAACCATTGCTTTAACCTTTGCCGTTGGATCAATAAATTATCGAAGGGATTAAGCAGCCACACTTTATTAGGTAATGGTGCATTTAGCTGTAATGAAGGGCGATAAAAGTAGCTTTGGCCCGCAGCCTTAAAACACGCTAATAGCCCGTGAGCTAACAACTCTGCCAATTCTTGGGCTACAGCTGATTTCATACCTTTGCGTAAATAAGCCATTTGCGCCGCAGTACCAAAGGCGTGGGCATCAAGATAACGATCAATTAGATAGCGGGTAAATTCACTATCTGTCGGTGCTTTGGCATTTACATCTTGTGGCAACACACGCGCGGTAAGATCGTAAACCTTTTGAAATTTCTCCCGCCGCACCACCATCAACTCACCACGCATAAAGAGCTGCTCTAGGGCTTTTTTCGCGGGTTTCCAATCCCACCAGGTACCGTTTTTAGCTTCACTATGTTCAACATCACTGGCCTTGAGTGGTCCTTCTGCAAGGATTCGCGCCCGCACTTCCTGCATTATTTTATCGTCGGGCTCAAACCAATGCTTACCGCCATTTTGCAGCTGCTGTTTACGCTGCAAACTAAAACGGTAATCGGCAATCGGTAAATAAGCTGCCGCATGGGACCAATATTCGAAGATCTCTCCTTTGGCTAAAGCCATATCGAGCATCTTTGGCTGGTATTCGGGCATACGACTATGCAGCACATGATGATGTGCTCGCTCAACCACGTTGATAGAGTCAATTTGTACATAACTGAGACGTGAAATTGCCTCGGTGACAGAGGTATATGGTTGCAATAATCCTTGCTGCTGCATATTTAATTGCAGCCACTCGCGGGGTGAAAAGGGATTAGGCATCGATTCTCCAAATTCAACGACAAGCAAATACCAAACCAGAGAAAAAATATAACAAACTGAAAATAAAAGTATTTAGCACACTATTCAACGAGCAGGTTTGTGAAATGTACGCACAAGTCTACTCACTAGGCAGTATCTTCGGATAACATAAGCCATTTATACCTTAACGGCTATCGGTTTACCTGCCCGTTAGTTTCACGACTCGAAATAGAGCCTATCTGGCATAGGCTCTTCATTAAGGATTGATGATGAATATCTACTATCGCCAAGCACAACTCTGCGGCCGCAAAACAGGTAATGGCACTAAGCTGCCATTTTTAATGAATATCTTGTATTCACTTGCTGCTAAAAATGGCGATCACCAGCCCTTTTCAATAGATGACATTAACGCGGTACTGTTTAATCAGCATCAGTCGATTGGTTGCTCTATCGAGGCGCCGCTACCGATAGTGAGTTGGCGCACCGAAGCGATAGAGTATGAGTTATTTAAAGGCGAAGAGCTGGTGTACCTGCCCCAATGTATCATCTTTAGCAATGGCGCCATTGCCTATGTCATTGTCGTCATGGGTGATGAGTATGAGCTGCGTATTTGGCCCGATTACAGTAATCGTGATCGAGAAAAACACCACTGGTTTTCCCACCATGCCATAGTCTATTCCGCAGAACTTGATGTCTTTAAGCAAAGCTTCGAAGCACTGCTCAAGCATATTAAAAAAGAAAATGACTACGAGAAAAAACACCCCAAATTTAGCAAAGACACCCCACTATCAGATTCATAAACTTGAATAATGAGTATAGGTTTAGCGGCAATCGCCATAATGTTGCCACTATTGATCAGCAACTTGCCCGCAACTTTTGTAAGAAAATCTGTTTTAATACCCGCCGTGATACCAAGTTAACTCTGCACAATCTTAGCGGATAAGTCTCGGTCGTATTTCATAGGGAATGAAATTCAATGTTCAGCATTATTTTCTGGGTACTCACCCTACTTAGTTTGGCCTTATTTGGTAGCGCAGCCTATTTAGTGGTGCGCGCACTCCTCAAAAAATTTAATCGAAGTCAAGGAATCGATATGTCAGCACAAGAACCGTTGGCAGTAGCCACCGCAAAAGGAACTGCATTAAAAAACACCACCTTATTAAAAGCCTTAACCATTGGCATACTGTCAATCCTCGCTTTGATCCCGCTGGGGATCATTATGGATATGACTTCTGACCGCCAAGCCCTTTACCACAGCGTTGTCGATGAAATCGGCCGTTCATGGGGTGAGCAGCAAACCCTCTCAGGTCCTGCGCTAGTGATCCCTTACAGCTATTTTGTGTTGCAAGAAGAAGTCAGTAACGACGGTAAAACTCGCCATGAAGTGAAGCGTACCTATCAAGATGAGCTAGTGATCCTACCGAAAAAGCTCACCCTCGACTTAGACCTAAAACATGATTTTCGCACCCGTGGCATTTATCAATCGCTGGTGTATAACGCAGCTCTACAAGGTCAGGCCGAATTCAGCCTTAACCGTTATGATATTCCTAACCTTATCGCCTTCGATAACAAAAATGCCCGGTTAGTCTTTGGGGTGTCATCGAATCAAGCAATTGATAAAGTAGAAAAAATTGAAATCACCGGTGAATCGACCTTACTCTCTGGCTCGCTGATGTCGGGCACGGGGTTAACCACTGGCGGTTTAGAAAAAGGCTTTAATCAAAAGATCCAAGTCAGCGAAGCGAGTGATTTTAGTGTGGATTTTGCCATGACACTACGCGGCTCTCAGTCTATCAGCGCATTGCCACTAGGCGAGCAAACGCTAATCAATATTCGCGCCGACTGGCCGCATCCAAGCTTTAAGGGATTATTACCCGCAGAACGGGACATCAACGCGCAAGGCTTTACTGCTAGCTGGAATATCAGCCACTTAACCCGTAACTATCCACAAGAGTTTATTAAGAGTAATCAATCGACTCTCACTGAAGTGTCGGCCAATGCGATTTTATTCGAACCAGTGACTCACTACGGCAAGATTGATCGCTCGGTAAAATACGGCCTACTGTTTATCGTGCTGACTTTTATCATGTTGTTTATCTTCGAAATCGGACAAAAAACCAGCCTAAGCACGATTCAATATGTGTTAGTCGGCAGCGCCATGGCCTTGTTCTATTTGCTACTACTCTCGCTATCTGAGCATCTAGCCTTCTTGCATGCCTATTTAATTGCCGCCTGTATTCCCGTGCTGTCGGTATCGGCTTATGTAGGGAGTGCCACAGCAAGTATTAAGCGCGGTGCATTAGTGGGCATTATGCTGGTGAGTTTATATGCAGTGCTGTACTCGATACTGCAACTGGAAGATTACGCCCTATTGATGGGTTCAGGTTTACTGTTAGTCGTACTGTTGATTTTGATGTTCGTGACTAGGCATCACCCTAAGAACACGGCGCAATAGCGCCCTACCGATCCACCCTTGAAGACCCCCGACAGCGCCATCTTTTGCTGTCGGGATTTTTTTATTGGCAAAACCATTGCCGCGTTGTAGCCTATGGCGTTTTATGAAGAGGCTTATATTTTGACCCATAGCGTCTATCTTTTACGCCGTTTAGGTTTAGCTTGGATACTGTTGGCAACCATTCCGGGCTTACTATTACTGACACAGAATCAGCTGTTTCCACTGATCGATCTGCACTCTACCTTAGCCAAAACCTTATATTGGATTACCATGACGGGCACTGCGCCCTATGGCGTCGCAACAGTCTTGTTTGTATTGGCGATCGCCTATCGTCATATGCCTAAACCACTCTTTATAAGTTTATTTTTTGCCATCAGCCTCAGCCAAGTTATCAGTTTAGGCTTAAGCCACACCCTCAAATCCTATTTTAAAGAACCCAGACCTAATCTCGTTTTTCTAGCAGAACAAGCACTGCCTAAGCATGAACCGCTTTCACTCGATGCCTTTTATCAATTGGATAAACAGTCACGTTCAAAGACAATTGCCAATGCACTCGATAGCTTGATCGCTGCAGAACCGGCCTTAAAACTCGACTCACGGATCCATCAGCATTGGGAAGATGAAATCGGCTATTCTTTTCCTTCGGGACATACCATTTTTGCTGTAACGCTAGTGCTTACCGCCAGCTACTATTTGCTACTCGCTGGATTACCTAGCTTAGTCATGGCGTTATGGAACTGGGGATTTTTGATGGGATTAAGCCGTATGCTGCTTGGCATGCATTGGCCACAGGATGTACTGTTTTCAACCTTTTTAGCCGCCATCATCAGCGGATGTAGCGTGTTCTTTGTCAGTAAGTTGCGTCCACTCTCCCATGCGTTTGCTAAAGGATCTGAGCGCTAACGCTGTTAATTCAGCGTCTGGATTTGGCTGTCGACTCAAATACGACAGCTTCAAACACTATGAAGTTAAATACTTAGGCATTGCTAAGCACTGCCTAAGTATTTTGCCACTAGGGCCTGATAAATCCCATTGGCCTTAATTCTAGCGAGCCCTTGATTGAAAGTATCCCGCGCCACTGAGTTGTGGAACACCATTCGATAGGATGTTGGGGGGAAAATAAAGTGGTAGCTTAATGCTTGCTGGGTATCAACATCATCCTCAACGAACTTATTCAGTTGAGCGAATATATAACGATCGGCAATCACAGTATTAATGCGACCTAAGTACAACATACGGTTCTGGCTTAATTGGCTATCGACTTCACGATAAATAGTCTGTTGCGCTACGGCATTAAACTCAGGGCCAAGTAAGAAGCGAGCATTTTCAAAAGCGGCAACACTGTACTTTTTAAGATCCGCAATACGTGTTATTTCAAGGCGTTGTTCGGACAAACTGATCGCCACATTGGTATATTCAACATAATCATTAGACCAATAACCATCAACGCCATTTGCAGGGTTCATCGTCATTACAGCATCCAATCGATCTTTATTGAAATATAAAACTTGGCGTTTACGAGAGTAGAATTTGAAGTTGACTGGCTGCCCCATTTCCTTAAACGCGGCCTTAATAATATCGATCTCAAGCCCTGATTCAGCATCTTCGATAATATAAGGCGGTCGATTTAGAGCACTACCAATGGTTAACGATGCAGAAAATGCATAAGTCGGTAATATGAATAAGCAGATTAGCAACAAACTCAAGCGCATACAGTGTCTCACTCTTATTAGTATCATAACAATAGCGGTAAATAACGGGAGTTCCAAACAGCGCGACTCCCAAAATCTCTATCCGTTATCACTGTCACAACCTTAAAATGTCTCATTTGATCAAGATTTTTGGCAAAGTCGGCTAAGACTGGCAAACTAGAGGCTGACTAAGTTAACCCTAAGCTTTCGATGACAGACACTCACCCCTACAAACTCGATCAACTCGATTTAACAATTCTGCGCTTACTGCAAACTCACGGCAGATTATCGAATCTCGAACTGGCCAATAAAGTCGGACTATCGCCATCTCCTTGCTCGCGCCGTGTTAAAGCCTTAGAAGAAGCGGGTTATATTGCCGATTATGCAACGCGTCTGTCGGCGGATAAGTTCAACCTGCATTTGACCGCTTATATCCATGTTCGAATGGAGAAACATACGCCGGCGATTCTCAATCAATTTGAAACCAATGCACTCGCCTACGAAGAAGTCCAAGAATGCGCGCTGATCACGGGCTCAGAGGCCGACTACCAACTTAAAGTACTAGTACAAGATATGGCGCACTTTCGCACTTTCCTGTTAGATAAACTCACGACCAACGTGCATATCGCAGGGGTGCATTCCAGCTTTGTCCTCAAAAAGGTTAAAGACCACACGGCCATTCCCTTAGGGCACGTCAACATTCAAGCATAAGCCAACACCCGACAGTCACAGCAAACACCGCAAACAAGACAGATGCACAAGTAACAGTCATAGCACAAAATAGCCATTAGACATCTGCCATACGGTATTTTTTGACCATAAGATCACAATTCAATGAATTTTTATCATCGCAATGATTCACCAAATCTCAACCATCAGTCGCACCTGATAGCAATAAAATCTCGCACAAAACAGATAGACGGCACACAACATCAACTTATAGCCAAAAACAGATAAATTATTGCAGATTAACACCAAATTAACGCACTAAAATTGCGTTGAAATCCTAATTTATCCGCCTAAGATACGCCTTCTTTTTACGGGAGGCACAATGCAATCGGCCAATACAAGTTCAACTAACCACTTCAGCTCACGCTTAGGTTTTATCATGGCGGCCGCTGGTAGCGCCGTTGGTGTCGGCAATATTTGGGGATTTCCCACCCAAGCAGCTACCCATGGTGGCGGCGCCTTTCTACTTGTGTACCTAGTGCTGATTTTCATTCTAGGCATTCCCATGCTGATGGCCGAACTTATGATAGGTCGCCACGGACAAACCAACCCCGCCGATGCCATGGGTAAACTCGGCTTCAACTCGCTCACCCGCGGTTTAGGCAAGACCATAGGTTTGCTTTCCATAGTGACAGCGGGATTGATTTATACCTTCTACAGCATTCTCTCCGGCTGGTTTGTCAGCTTTGCCATCGCGCCTATCGCCACTGCCTTTGGCTCGAATGATACCGCCGCTTGGCTAGTGGATTTTTCGCTGTCACGTAATCTGGTGTTTACACTGATCTTCAGCACGCTGGTGTTTCTAGTATTACTGCAAGGCGTGCAAGAAGGCATAGAAAAATGGTCGAAACGCTTAATGCCGTTATTACTGATCATGCTGATCGCGGGCGTGGCGTATATCTTCACCCTAAATGGTGCGAGTGAAGGGATAAGCGCGCTACTAACGCCTAACTTTACCAAGGCGCTGGCGCCAGATACCTTGATCAGCGCGCTCGGACAAACCTTCTTCTCCCTCACCATAGGCACAGGTGCCATGATGGTGTACGGCAGTTATCTGAGCCAAAAAGAGAATATTGCTAAACTGACCGTCTGGGTTGCCTTTACCGACAGCGGTATCGCCTTTCTCGCCGCCTTTTTAATCATCCCAGCCATGTATGTCGCCCAGCACAATGGCGTGCAGATTTTTAACGCTGAGGGCAAATTACTCGATTCGGATGCATTGGTGTTTACTGTCTTACCCGCGTTATTTTCCACCTTAGGCGATACGGCTAACCTTATCATCAGCGTGATTTTCTTTGTTCTGCTGATCATCGCGGGTTTAACCTCGGCCATTTCCATCGCCGAAGTGCCGACGAGTTATGTGATGCAAAAATTCGGATTCAGCCGCCAGCGCGCCACCTTGATCATCGGCCTATTACTGACCTCATTATCCCTATTGCTGGCGGTATTTTTTGAGACGCTATTTAGTTTCACTATAATGCTGACCACCCAAATCGCCCAGCCGCTGGTCGCCCTCGGTATTGCGGTTTACTTAGGTTGGATTTGGCGCCAAACCCAGCTGCTCAAGGCAATTCGTGGGCAAGAAGGTGTCAATAGCACAGGACTCTTTTGGCGCATTTGGCCAAGATATGTGAAGTATGTTTGTCCAGTGCTGATTATCGCGATCGCCATCAGACAATTTGTGTAACCCTTTGAACAAATAACAAAATCCCCGCTAAGTGCGGGGATTTTTTATTTAGCAATTGATGCACTAATTAACTACTTTAAAATAATCAGCAAAGTCTTGCTGCCGCCAATAGTGAGTGCGATGACAGCCGGATTTTTTCAATCTATCGATGACGTTGAACTGCTAGGGTAAGGCTGGATTGAAACGAAAGGGGATGTAAACAGCAGCCTTAAGAGATTAAGGCTGCTTTAAACACTGAGCTGATTACTGTTCGATACCCACAATTAACCAAGGTGAGTTGGCTTGCGTTACGTTACGCTCTAAATGCCAGATTTCCTTAATGTCCTCTTCTACGCCTTCAACGGTATCGCTATAGCGGCCGCTAAATTTAACACTCACTTCCGCAAGATTTGCATTGTGTGTGGCGCGGACAAGTTCTGCATCCAAAAACATCACTTCTGTGTGCTGATCGCCCACTAATTCACGGCGTTGGTTGCTGAGTTCGTTGAATAGTTCAATGGAAACATACTCTTGGATTTTGCTTAGATCATTTTCATTCCAAGCCAATTGTAGAGTTTTGTAGTGACTGCGAGCGCCTTCCAAAAAGCCGGGTAAATCAAAACCCGCAGGTAAATTAAAGGGCACATCACTTGTCGCTTGGCCAAAACCATTGCTGCCGCT
The DNA here is from genome assembly GCF_019345585.1 of Shewanella sp. NKUCC05_KAH. Classification (NCBI taxonomy): domain Bacteria; kingdom Pseudomonadati; phylum Pseudomonadota; class Gammaproteobacteria; order Alteromonadales; family Shewanellaceae; genus Shewanella; species Shewanella sp. NKUCC05_KAH. Next base: position 142,721 of record NZ_JAHKQZ010000011.1, on the reverse strand, counting down.
GTTTGCATTGGCAGCAAAACCTGTTTGTTCAGTCTGTTGGCGCTGTAGATTAGGACTTGGCTGACTCGCCCCTGCATAGGCCGGTCTTGGCTGCGCCCCCGCTTTTGAGGCCATCACAGTACGAACGATTTTGAATAGCACGAATGCCAGCAAACCGATAATCAAAATATCCATGATTTGAATATTTTCAAAACCACCGCCCATAAACAGCGCAGCCAATAAGCCACCTGCTAATAAACCGCCTAACATGCCGCCCATCATACCTTTTTTCCCCGGTGCTCCCGCTGGCGCCGTAGTCGGTGTGTTGGTCGCAGCTGGTTGAGCCGGAGCCGTTTGGTGACTCTTGCCAATAGATTTACTACCGCCGAATTTTTTCGCTTCAACGACAGGGCTAGTAACTAAGCTAACCGCAAAAATCATCGCCAGCATAATAAATAACTTTTTCATTTATAGGATCTTGTTCGTGTAATCTGAGGTGCAGCCATAATAGCGGGATGACATTATATGTCAATTAGCAAAAAGCGAAGGCTGATTGTCCTGTGCATATTTAGTGAGTTGCGATTAGCACTGTCATTCCAGTGACGCGCCAACTTTGGTTTAAAAATAAGTCATCCCTGAGGGCTCGACGGCGTCATCTGCTGCACACGGAAGTGCGAATGCCGCGCTCACATGGATGTGAATGAGCGACCATGCCGCCAACGGTCACTTACATGCCAGTGCTTAATCCCGTAAACTACCGTACGTTCTGATAGCCAGAACTACCCGAACCGAAGCCCAATCCCCAGATAGGGGTAACCATCTCAGCAGTCATATCTTTTGAATCAAGATTTAGAATAATCGCCATGAATAAAAGATGCGTTTGTCCTATCTTTTTCATCTTTTCAAAAAGATTATGTTTCTATTTTTATAGATAAACCTGTACGGTTAATTAGTCAAATCTTGAAATAAATGCCATTAAAAGTGGTGCATCGTTTATTAATTTTGCAGAAGAGTTTTCTATTTCCTCAGACTCATCGTCGTCAGTCATTGAAGCAAAACACACTGTCGAATTTAGCTCAATAGGCAGTTCTCTTTTTATTCTGACCAGTACGTTTGATAATGTCTTAATTAGTTCATTTTTAAAATTTGCAAAGTTTATTTCTCGAGATGAGTCCTCTCGAAGCATCTTACTTATTTTGGAGAAGGCTCCCGCATTATATCCGTCATAAAACCACTCAGATACTGCCCATCTATAGTAATTTTCACACTCTATGCTTTGATCTTCTTCAGCAGCGAGAATGCTTTTAAGCTTACCCTCAGAGCTAGCACTTAATGATGCTGACATGGCACTACTGTCAGTGTAAAGAGATACCGCATAGAATGCCTCATCTTTATTTTCTAACAATAACATCTTGATTGTATCGTATGTAATTTCAAAGCATTTCTCTTCTAACTCAATCCAGTCCATTATTCACTCCTTGTACTTAGCTTCAACATTATCATTTTATGAGGCACTCAGTCCCATGCAGAATACTGATAATTATCATTTATTTCCTTAAAACTCACACCCGTCAAACCAAGAGCTTCGTACTCATTTTTAAACTGAATAGAACATACAGAAGCCGCTATCTCGTTACAAAAGAATAAATGTTCACAAATATTATTCTTTATTTTAAATTTATCTATAGACTCATAATATGTCTTCTTTAACCCACGTTCCTCTTGCGTGTTCAATTTTCCAGAATCTAAGTCAATTGAGATAGTATAAATGGACTCATCCTTATCTAAGATAGACAAATAACTTAGTGGAAAAAATAAAAAGTACTTTTTCTGCGGGCGAACTCCTCGATGCAAGTTAATATCGACAGGAATACGAATACACTTAACATTTAATTTTTCACACAAATATAACATTTCATTAGAAACTAAATTTTCATCAACCAAATAATCACCATTCAGTTGATATGTTTTTGCTTTAAGAGAATAAGCATTTAAAAAATCAACCTCACATGGTGGTGAGTCATAAAACTCATAGTCAGGTAGCTCAGGAGTCCAATTTTTATCCATAAAATACGGTATTCCCTTACCATCAGGATCTGATTGCACAATAAAAAATGGCTGTAGATTTGTACTCAAAATCACTACCCTGTAATAGGTTAAAAGTTTAATGTCCCTAAGAAAGCATTAGCGCATACTTAAATTTATTGTAAACATCGTTTTACTCTGTTGCCAGCAATAATATTCCCTCGCAAGTCAAAAAAGCTTAACGAACCACCATTATTAAATTCTTGGTATTAAATTCTCGGAATGCATCATTGTAAATAACAGACTATCAGGTATACCAAGGGTTTAACGGGATTAAGCACTGTCGTGGAAGTGACTATTGGCGGCATGGTCGCTCATTCACATCCATGTGTTCGCGACATTCTATGCTTGTTATAAATCTAGCCATATACAGCAGATACCGCCGTAGGGCCGATAGGGTCAACTTATTTTTTAAACTAAAGTCGGCGAGTCACTGGAATGACAGTGCTAAATCAATATTACCTGCTGCCAAAAGCGACTTTATTAACAAAATTAAAAAATCCCCGCATTTCGGGGATTTTCGTTTAATCAAAACCACTAAAACTAACTAAGTTACAAACACTTTCCATCCGATGAATCATCGGAAGAAAGTGCTCGACTGATGCCGCCGAAGATGACATTCAAGAAGCCGATACCGACATCTTTTTGCCGCTCATCGGCGCTGCCCGTATCGTGGCCGCTCGCCTCTCGCATGCTTTGGTTATTGTTAGTTCCACGTACAAAATCGCAGGACGCATTGCTGGTATTGTTCACCGAACAGGCACTGAGCAAAGCGATCATTAGGCCGCAAAGGGCAAAGCGTAATCTTGGCATATTAGTTCAACACCTCTTCTAATGCCTTGAGGCATAAAGAGACATTTTCTCGACGGGCACCAAAACCCATGAGGCCAATGCGCCATGCTTTGCCCGCAAGGGCGCCAAGGCCGGCGCCAATTTCGAGGTTATAATCTTTAAGCAAACGAGTCCGCACCGCAGCATCATCGACTCCAGCGGGGATGTAAACTGCGTTAAGTTGTGGCAGACGCGAATCTTCGGCCACAACAAAATTAAGCCCTAACTTTTCCAGCCCAGCGCGCAGCACTAAATGCATTTCGTGATGGCGTTGCCACGCATTCTCTAAGCCTTCGGCCGCCAACATACGTAGAGATTCATGCAGTGCATAAAGCGCGTTCACTGGCGCAGTGTGATGGTAACTGCGCTTGCCGCCCGCGCTGGTCCAATAGGCCATCACTAAGCTTTGATCGAGGAACCAACTTTGCACTGGGGTCTTGCGATTCTTGAGTTTTTCGACGGCTGCAGGCGAGAAAGACACGGGCGATAAACCCGGTACACAGGAAAGGCACTTTTGACTGCCGGAATAAATGGCATCTATGCCCCATTCATCGACTCTTAATTCTACGCCGCCAAGGGAAGTAACCGCATCAACTATACTCAAGCAACCATAGGTTTTGGCTAATGCGCACAAGGTCTTAGCATCGGACAGCGCGCCAGTTGAGGTTTCGGCGTGCACAAAGGCTAAAAATTTGGCATCGGGATTGGCTTTCAGTGCCGCTTCAACCGCAGCAGGGTCAACAGGTGTGCCCCACTCATTGTCCACCAGCACGGCAATGGCGCCCATACGCTCGACGTTTTGGCGCATACGCTCACCAAACACACCGTTACGACAGATAATCACCTTCTCACCCGGTTCGACTAAGTTAACGAAACAGGTTTCCATGCCCGCACTGCCCGGCGCTGATACCGCCATGGTCATTTCGTTTTTAGTTTGGAAGGCGTATTGGATCAGACTCTTAAGCTCATCCATCATGCCCACAAACAGCGGATCTAAGTGGCCAACTGTAGGTCTGGACTGTGCCGCAAGCACTTCGGGATAAACATCCGACGGGCCAGGGCCCATTAAAATACGGCGAGGAGGATTAAAAGCGGTAAAACGCGGTGCTGGTAACATCATGTCTCCTTAATGCGTGTAGGTGTAGGTCGAAGTCTAGTTATTATTCGTTAGCCAATCGTCAGCGACTTAACTGTGACGTATTAATCGGCGGCTAGAGTATTAAGTCTACAAAACTACCACAAAAAGGAGCGCCTGTGCGCTCCTCCTTTAGCCTTAGTTATGACTAACATAACTATCACGCGCATGGTGCGCTAAGGTTGTAACGCCTTGTTGCCGTTACCCGCATTTAAAAACAGCTGATAAGCAGGGCTTTGCGTTTCCTCTTGATAGACAAAACCCAACTCAGTTAAAAACTGTTGGAACGGCAAAGCATCACTCGCGGGTACTTCAAATCCCGCCAGCACTCGGCCAAAGGCCGCGCCGTGGTTACGATAATGGAATAGACTGATGTTCCATTTGCTCTGCAATGTGGTCAAAAACTTCAGCAGCGCGCCGGGATGTTCAGGAAACTCAAAGCTAAATAAACGCTCCTCTAAAGGCTCTGGTGGATGACCTCCGACCATATAACGCACATGCAATTTTGCGGTTTCATCCCCGGATAAATCCTGCACTTCAAAACCATTGGCCTCTAAGGTGGCAATGATTTGTTCTAGCTCACCTTGGCCTCGGCTTAAACGAATGCCGGCAAACACCACGGCAAGATCACGACTACTGAAACGATAGTTAAACTCTGTCATCACCCGCTTATCGAGTAACTCACAGAATGTTAAGAAACTTCCCGGACGCTCAGGGACTTTCACCGCCAGTACCGCTTCTTTTTGCTCACCGAGTTCGCAGCGTTCCGACACATAACGCAGACTGTGAAAATTCACATTCGCGCCACTTAAAATCGCCGCGATTTTCTCACCATTGCCGCAATCACCATTGGCATTAGCGCTGATATATTTTTTAAGCCCAGCTAAGGACAAGGCCCCTGCGGGTTCGGCGATCGCACGGGTGTCTTCGAAGATATCTTTCACCGCAGCGCAGATTTCATCTGAGGTGACAGTCACTACTTCATCGACATAAAGTTTCGCGACTCTAAACGGCTCAGTGCCTATACGTTTAACCGCCACGCCATCGGCAAATAAACCGACTTGCGCCAGTGTCACAGGTTCGCCCGCTTCCATCGCTGCCTTTAAACAGGCGGCGTCTTCTGGCTCGACGCCGACAATTTTCACCTGCGGCATTACCGCCTTGTAATAGGCTGCGATACCCGCTATTAAACCGCCGCCGCCCACGGGTACAAATACCACTTCGAGATCGCGCTGCTGCTGCAACATCTCTTGGGCGATAGTGCCTTGGCCTGCGATCACAGCTTCATCGTCGAAGGGCGCGATATAGACTCGGCCCTCTTCTTTGGCCATCGCCATCGCAAAACCATTGGCTTGATCGAAGGCTTGGCCGTGCAATACCACGTTGCCACCTAAACGGCGCACCGCATCGACTTTAATATCGGGCGTCGTCTCAGGCATCACAATCACAGCATCCACACCGCGACTCGCCGCCGACATCGCCACACCCTGAGCATGATTGCCTGCCGAAGCACACACCACGCCGCGCTGACATTCTTCTTTCGTCAGCTGGGCGATACGGTTATAGGCACCGCGTAACTTGAAGGAATGCACTGGCTGCATATCTTCGCGCTTCAAAAATACCTGACAACCTAAACGCGCCGATAACTTATTCATGCTGGAAAGCGGCGTCACTTTCGCTATGTCATACACAGATGACAACAGGATTTTTTGCAGATAGCTTTGTGCCAACTGAAAATGGGCTAAATCCGCCTGAGTTTGCGATGAGAGTGGCAACATAGATGCAGTAAACATAATTAGTCCTCCAGTTTACTGCGATCGCGCACCGCGCCCTTGTCGGCACTGGTGGCTAGCATGGCGTAGGCCTTAAGTGCGAGTGACACATAACGTTGGCGACCAATTGGTTTCCACGCCATTGGGCCAAGACTGTGCATTTTTTCACGGCGAGCATTGAGTTCAGCATCGCTTACCGCCAGCTTGATGCTGCGCTTTGGTATATCAATTTCGATGCGATCGCCATTTTCAATCAAGGCGATAGTGCCGCCAGCGGCAGCTTCGGGTGAGACGTGGCCGATAGATAAACCAGAAGTACCACCAGAGAAACGACCGTCGGTGATCAGCGCGCAGGCCTTACCTAAACCGCGTGATTTTAAGTAACTGGTTGGATACAACATTTCTTGCATACCCGGGCCACCTTTCGGGCCTTCGTAACGGATAACCACCACATCACCCGCCACCACTTCGCCGCCTAAAATACCCGCCACTGCGTCATCTTGGCTTTCATAGACGCGCGCCGAGCCAACAAAGGTCAGATTCGATTCATCCACGCCCGCCGTTTTAACGATACAGCCGTTTTCGGCAACATTGCCCGACAATACGGCAAGCCCGCCCTCTTGGCTAAAGGCAAATTCGCGGCTGCGGATACAACCTTCTTGTCTGTCATTATCCAGTGACGGCCAGCGACAATCTTGGCTAAAGGCTTTAGTGGTCGGAATCCCCGCAGGTCCCGCCATAAAGAAATGTTTTACTTTTTCATCTTGCGTCTGCATCACATCGTATTTCGCCAATACAGACTTCAAATAGCCACCTTCATCGGCCGCCACATGGAACACATCGGTATGCAGTAATCCGGCTCTGTCTAGCTCACCTAAAATCCCCATCACGCCGCCCGCACGGTGCACGTCTTCCATATGGTATTTAGGCGTCGATGGTGCAACCTTACAAAGGTGCGGCACAAGACGCGACATACGGTCGATATCCGCCATGGTAAAATCAACATCGGCTTCCTGCGCGGCGGCCAATAAATGCAATACGGTGTTAGATGAACCGCCCATGGCGATATCTAAGGTCATAGCATTTTCGAAGGCTTTGAAGTTGGCGATATTACGTGGCAATGCCGATTCATCATCTTGGTGATAATAACGTTTTGCCAGTGCCATCACGCGGCGACCCGCTTCTAAAAATAGCTCGCGGCGATCGGCGTGGGTTGCCAGCATAGAACCATTACCCGGCAGCGATAACCCTAGTGCTTCGGTTAAACAGTTCATTGAGTTGGCGGTAAACATGCCTGAGCAAGAGCCACATGTTGGGCACGCGCTACGCTCGATTTTGGCACTGTCTTCATCGCTCACGTTCGAGTCAGCGCCCGCCACCATAGCATCGACTAAGTCGAGTTTGATGAGTTTATCCGACAGCTTAGTTTTACCCGCTTCCATCGGTCCACCAGACACAAATACGACGGGAATATTAAGGCGCAGCGCCGCCATCAACATGCCGGGGGTGATCTTGTCGCAGTTGGAGATACACACTAAGGCATCGGCGCAGTGGGCGTTAACCATGTATTCCACACTGTCGGCGATAAGTTCACGCGATGGCAGACTGTAAAGCATGCCGCCGTGGCCCATGGCGATACCGTCATCGACGGCGATCGTATTGAATTCTTTGGCGATACCGCCCGCTTCTTCGATGGCACTGGCAACGAGTGAGCCCATGTCTTTTAAGTGCACGTGGCCCGGTACAAACTGAGTAAAGGAGTTAGCAATAGCGATAATTGGCTTACCAAAATCATTGTCTTTCACCCCTGTGGCGCGCCATAACGCACGTGCACCCGCCATATTGCGGCCTTCGGTACTGGTAGCTGATCGTAACTTTGGCATTGACTGTATCCTTTATCTCAAATCGAAAATCGTATTCTTAATTCACATGGCGAATGCTGCACTTGCCGCATTCCCCTCAATATCTGGCACTCATAGTCACTCAACATCAGGGACTAAAATGCACCCAAGCAAGGCCTTAAGCATTCGCCGTTTGTTGCAAGCTCAGCGGTAACAATACCTTACATTGAGTCACATCAATCAGTTTATTCAGCTGATTACTTAACAGTTCGATGGCACGTTCGCTATCGACCTCCATATCCAGTGATAGACTCGCATCGTCATTCATGCGCATCTGCATTTGGGTAATCGTAAAGCCACGATGGCGAGTCACGCGCAAAACACGCTCAAGCACTTCGGGGCGTTGTTGAACCGTTAATTCCAGAGAGTGGATCATGTTTGTTTCTCCATTTCATCCATCATATCGCTGTTTGATGCGCCGGGGGGCACCAGTGGCCAAACGTTAAAAGCATCGTCGATTGCAACGTGTAACAAATACGGGCCCTTAGCCGCTAACATTTCGGTTAAGGCTTCTTCCACTTCGTCGGAAGAGAAAATCGTGCGGCCGGGGATATCAAAGGCGGAGGCCAATAAAACAAAATCTGGGTTATCGGATAAATCCGTTTCGCTGTAGCGTTCTTCAAAAAATAGCTGTTGCCACTGCTTCACCATGCCAAGCTTTTGGTTATCAACCAGCACGATTTTCACTGGCAGCTTGCGGCGTTTGATGGTGGTCAGTTCCTGCACATTCATCATAAAAGACCCATCGCCAGACACCGTCACTACAGTGGCATCGGGACGGGCCACTTGCGCACCAATCGCGGCGGGTAAGCCAAAGCCCATAGTGCCTAAGCCCGCGCTGGACAGATGATCTTCTGGACGGCGGAACCACATATGTTGGGCCACCCACATTTGGTGCTGGCCTACATCGCAACACACTACGCTGTCTTCGGGTAACTTATTGGCTAAGCGGCGCAGCAACGCTGGGGCATAGATCAAACTGCCGGGGTGTTGATAATCCCATTGATGTTTACGGGATAAATGCTCCACCTCGGCCTGCCAAGGCGTGATGTTCATCGACATGGCTAAGGCAGGTAAGATTTGGCGTAAGTCGCCGGCGATTGCCACCTCAGGCATACGCAATTTACCCAGTTCGGCGGCGTCGATATCTAAATGGATCACTTTGGCCTTGTCGGCAAAGCTCGCTAAACGGCCGGTGACTCTGTCGTCGAAACGGGCGCCAACCACGATCAGCAAATCGCAATCCTGTACCGCTAAGTTAGCGGCCTTACCGCCATGCATGCCTAACATGCCTAAGTAGCCGGGTGTGCCATGGGCGATACTGCCCAGCCCTTTCAAGGTTGCGACCGAAGGTATGCCCGTCACTTTGATAAACTCACGCAGTTGATCGACCGCGCCCGCCATGCCTACACCACCGCCGACATACAACATAGGCTGTTTAGCCTCAGCCAACAGCGCACGGGCGGCGTCGATATCACTCATCTCGGCTTGGGGTTCGTTCATGACGGCCAGCAAAGGGGTACGATATTCCAATTGGGCGATTTGGATATCCTTCGGGATATCGACCAGCACAGGGCCAGGGCGACCAGATGCGGCGATCTCAAAAGCTTGATACAAGGTTGGGATCAGTTCGTTGACGTCTGTCACCATAAAACTGTGCTTAGTGCAGCTCAGTGACATGCCAAGTACGTCGATTTCTTGAAAGGCGTCGGTGCCGATAACAGCGGTAGAGACTTGGCCTGTGATGGCCACCATAGGCACAGAATCTAACAGCGCGTCGGCTAAGGAAGTGATCAGGTTAGTCGCGCCAGGGCCTGAAGTCGCAAAGCACACGCCAGTTTTACCGCTGGCTCTTGCGTATCCTACGGCGGCAAAGGCGGCGCCTTGTTCGTGACGGCTGAGCAGATGTTCGACAGGGCTTCCATAGAGGGCATCGTATATTGGCATAATGGCACCACCTGGGTAACCAAACACTGTGGTGACTCCATGTGCTGCTAACACTTTAATTACCGCGTCTGCGCCTCTGATCATCTGCCCTGGTTCCATATTCTCTCTCGCTACGTTAGTCCTGAATTGCCGAAAATCGACGCTAATTTTTTACTCTTTCGAAGTTTAGGACCTTACTCTAGGCCCTGAAACGAAGAACCCCCCGGTCCTTTCGGAGCGGGGGGTTCTTTCGAAACTTTTAACCTTTTAGGTCTATCAGTTCGCCATGCGCCGCCCCCGCTGTGATTTAATAATCACGACGGTAATAATCACGAGAATGAGCTTGGCAGCTTGGTTAAACATCAATATGGATTCCTAATCGGTGTTTCTAAAATTGGGATATTGCATGAAAGTTAGTTTCGCTTTGGACTTTGCCCGACCGCGAGCTATTAGCTTTACCATAAAGCGACAGCCAAACACAATAAAAAATATCTTTTGTCAAAAAAAATTCAGCTTCCCTGCCGAGACAATGCAAAACAACAAAGTAAAACGTTAACTGTTGATCCTCAGTCGGCGCGATTCACCTACTGAACGATCGACTCACTAACTGTGTCGTTTTTGCCCGCTCGACAACACACTGAACAGGAAAAAATTTTGTTTCTTACTAAACTGATTTATCACTAAGCAAGCTCAAGATGCGCGTTTTACTCTATTGAGCCTTGAGGTTGCTTAGAACTGAGTTGAGACCCAAGTCCTTTGAGTCTCAACCCTCTCCCCCAATGCTGGGCTTAACTCACTATCAATTAAGCCTCAACAATGCTCTTCATATCAGTCATGTAACCGCGAAGTTCAGCACCAACATATTCCACTGCCGTTTCACGAATCGCTTCGTTAACAGCGATGAGCGTTAGGTTGTCGACACTGGTTGCGCTGTCTTTCAGGCCAGCACCTAAATACTCAGATGACATGGCATTAACGTAGTCGCGCAGCATAGGTACGGCAGCGTGATTGAACAGGTAACAACCGTATTCGGCCGTGTCTGAAATCACTACGTTCATTTCGTACAAACGCTTACGGGCAATCGTGTTAGCGATCAGTGGGGTTTCATGCAGTGACTCGTAATAAGCCGACTCTTCCACAATACCCGCAGACACCATAGTATCGAACGCCAGTTCCACACCCGCTTTGATCATAGCAACAAGGAAAATACCTTTGTCGAAATAGGTTTGTTCGTCGATATGCTCGCTCGATACGGGCGCATTTTCGAAACCTGTTTCGCCAGTTTCGGCTCTCCAACGCAGTAAGTTCGCATCATCGTTTGCCCAGTCTTCCATCATAGTGCGTGAGAATTCGCCGCTGATGATGTCATCCATGTGCTTTTCAAATAATGGCTGGAGGATTTCTTTTAAATCTTCTGCAATTTCAAATGCTTTAATCTTGGCTGGATTAGACAAACGGTCCATCATGTTAGTGATGCCGCCGTGTTTCAGTGCTTCAGTGACCGTTTCCCAACCTTGCTGGATAAGCTTGGCCGCATAGCCTGGCTCAACGCCATCGGCGATCATTTTCTCGTAACCTAAGATGGCACCCGTCTGCAACATACCGCACAGAATGGTCTGTTCGCCCATCAGATCCGATTTCACTTCTGCGATGAAAGACGACAGTAAAACACCGGCTCTGTCTCCACCCGTTGCGCTAGCGTAGGCTTTAGCAATCTCTAAGCCATCACCGTTTGGATCGTTTTCTGGGTGAACCGCGATAAGGGTAGGCACACCAAAACCACGTTTGTATTCTTCACGCACTTCAGTACCTGGGCACTTAGGCGCAACCATCACCACGGTGATATCAGAACGAACTTGCATACCCTCTTCAACTATGTTGAAGCCGTGCGAGTAAGACAAGGTAGAGCCTTGCTTCATCAGTGGCATAACCGCGTTAACCACGTTTGAATGCTGTTTGTCCGGCGTCAGGTTAAGCACCAGATCCGCCGCAGGGATTAATTCTTCAAAGGTACCGACACGGAAACCGTTATCGGTTGCTTTTTGCCATGAGGCACGTTTCTGTTCAATCGCTTCAGGACGCAGGGCAAAAGAGATATTCAGACCCGAGTCACGCATGTTCAAGCCTTGGTTAAGACCTTGAGCACCACAACCTAAAATAACAATATTCCAATCTTTGATGTAGTTACAGCCGTCGCTAAACTCAGAACGATCCATGAAACGACATTGGCCAAGCTGTGCTAATTGTTGACGTAAATTCAGAGAGTTAAAATAGTTAGCCATCTGATATACCACCTATAAGTCAGAAATTTTGGACGCAACCAAACTAACATAATGTTACGACTTGGTTGTGATTGAAATCACTATAACCCATGCTTATCATTGCTTAAAATGATATATTCGGAACTTCATATTGCATTATGCGCAACGTCAGCCGCAATAACGCTCAGTAACACTGGCAGCAACATCGGCGGCAATATGCAGCACTCAGGCTCAGGCTAAACAGGATAAGTTATGGATATTCGTACCCTCAAATTGTACCTGCACTTATGTGACAGTTTGCACTTCGCCAAGACGGCGGAGCAGATGCATGTGAGCCCATCAACCTTAAGCCGAGCCCTGCAAAGATTAGAAGAGGAAGTAAACGCTAAGTTGTTAGAGCGGGATAATCGCAGCGTGACCTTAACCCACGCGGGACATGAGTTTAAGCGATTCGCCGAGCAGACCTTGAACCATTGGAGCACCCTCAAGCACAGTATCGATCTCAAGCAGGACGTGCTACGCGGTCGGCTGAATCTGTATTGCTCAGTCACCGCTGCTTACAGTCATTTACCGGGTTTATTGGATCTATTCCGCCAAGAACATCCCTTTGTCGAAATCGCCTTAACCACGGGAGATGCAGCCAACGCGCTAGCAGAAGTGCAGCAGAATCGCGCCGATATCGCCATCGCCGCCCTGCCCGATCCTTTCCCCAGCAGCTTACATTTTGCCAAAATCGACGATGTGCCACTGTCGATTATCGCACCGACGATCCGCTGTGCAGTACAGCAACAAGTTAGCCAAACGCCCATCGATTGGTCGAGCGTACCCTTTATCATCCCAGATCACGGCCCAGGACGGCGCCGCGCCGATAACTGGTTCAAACAAATGGGCATCAGCCCTAATATTTACGCCCAAGTGTCGGGCCAAGAAGCTATCGCCTCTATGGTAGCGTTAGGTTGTGGCGTGAGCATGAGCCCCGAAGTGGTGATCAATAATAGCCCAGTGCGGGATCGCATTCAGTTGCTCTCGTCGCCGGTTGCGATTCCACCGTTCGAGTTAGGTTGCTGCTGCAAAGTGAAACGGCTTGACGATCCCATCGTTAATGCGTTTTTGGATGTGATTTAAACGGGGAAAGTAATACAAAAAATAAAAGGGCGAGTGAAGAGTTTCAACGAGATAGAAAACCGAAACGGCTCTCAAAAAACTAAAAAATTAGCTAAAGAGAACCGCTTCACTATCGAACAGTTGCTATCAAATTGGTGCTAACGAACTATTGCCACAGGATTTCTATCGCAAGGCAATCAACACAAGATGACAGGATTACACATCCGGCGAGTTGAGCTTATCAATAGGATCGATACGAGTCACCAATAGCTGATCGACCTTGTACGAATCGATATCGACCACCTCAAATTTATAGCCCGCATAGTTCACGAAATCCGTACGCTTAGGGATTTTACGCAGCATATACATCATAAAACCAGCAATGGTTTCGTAGTTCTGATTATGCGGAAACTCCTCAATACCAAAGGCGCGCATTACGTCGGTAATAGGCGTCACACCGTCGACTAACCAAGAGTTGCTATCACGGGCGATGATCTGCTCTTCGCTTTCGTGCAATGACCAAGCCCCCATTACGGCGCGCTGTAGATCGTTGGTAGTCACAATCCCCACCACTAAGGCGTATTCGTTCATTACCACGGCAAAATCGGCGCGACTATTTTTAAAGTATTCCATCGCTTCTGACAGGCTCAGCGTATCGGGAATGATCAGCGAAGTATGGATTAAGTTACTGCCTTTTAAGATGATATTCTCACCGTTGATCACACGGATCAGCAATTCTTTCGCATCCACGAAGCCTTTGATCATATCCAACTGACCATCGCAGACTAGGAACTTAGTATGGGGATCTTCAGAAATTTTACGCTTGATATCTTCTTCACTGTCTTGCAGTAAAAAGTACACTAAGCTTTCACGGGCCGTCATGGCCGAAGTCACAGAAACGGTTTGCATTTCAAACACATTTTCCATCATCTGTTGCTCACCGCGATCTAGCACCCCAGCTTCGGCGCCCGCATTCATGACGGCATAAATGTCGTCGGAGGTGATGGCATCGTTACGCACGGTTGGGATCTGCAGCAGTTTAAAGATACCACTCGCCATGCCGTTGAAAAACCACACTAATGGGCGTAATAGCACAATACAGAAAGACATAGGCCCGACAACAGCTAAAGCGACAGGCTCAGGCATCGCCATGGCAATGCGTTTTGGCATTAAATCGGCGACTAAAATAAAGGCGCTGGTTACCGTTATGAAGGATAAAACAAAGCTCAATTGGCTCAGCCAAGGCTCGGCAACTAAAGGGGAAAGCAACTGATAGAAGTAAGGCCGAAATGCCGACTCACCCACAATACCGCCCATGATGGCAACGGCATTAAGACCAATTTGTACTACCGTAAAAAAGCTACCGGGAACGGCTTGTAACTGCAGCACTTTTTCTGCTCGTGCATCGCCCTCATCGGCTAACTGACGTAAACGAATTTTACGTGAAGCGGCAAGTGCAATTTCTGACATAGAGAAAAAACAACTCGCGCCGATTAGACACAATATAATCATCACGTTATCAAAGAGACTCATGTAACACCTTTCATTTAACACTGGACTAACTAGGACCAACCCGCGCCTTATTGCTCGCGAGTCAGTTGAATTCATTGTATTTGAGCAAAGTTTGCTTTGTCTGGTCGCTGCACAACAAGATTGTATTGACCACTTTCATCCCTAAGATGAATGAGCGCTTAGATGACAATCCTTAGGGTGCACTCAGTATATCTGCAAATTCACGAGTTATGCGTGACTCCGCTCTCGCAGCCCACGCATAGCGCTAATGCACTTGCATCATTTAAGTAATGTTTTATGTCGAAGCGACTGAATATACAGCATTTAATTATTTTACTCGACTCGATGGCATAAGACATCCGAGCGCGGTGGCTTTGATATTGAGCTGCTAGAACGTACATTTAAGCCAATAGAATTGACTATGCAGTCGTGGCTTTGCTTAGTTGCGTTACGTAAAATACGTCCAGAATGGCAGCATGGATGTCACTCAGAGTGCATCGCTAAATCGACAATAGGCGACAGATTATATCTCATCTGCCGCCTAATATTACCTCACCTTGAGTAATTTTTATCTTAGCGACTTATCTACCGCTATGTTTCATATAAATGTTATCAATTAGTTAGCATGATTGAGGGCGTCTGTGGCGTGGTGATGCTAACCGAATATGTCTCCAATTTTGCAGCATAGCGCCTAGACTCTTGAAGCTCAGTAGCCAATCCAGCAACGAGTTGGGATATCTTGGCGAAAGAGTAACGTCACCTTCAACCGGCTCCCATTAAATCACTTCAACCTCGACTCTATTGCGACCTTTATCCTTAGCGCGATAGAGGCAAACATCGGCGCGGCGTAATACGTCGGCCATCTTAAACCCAGAGATCTTATCTAATGGCAAAAACACGCTGCCAATACTGATCGTCACCACAGCCAAGGGAGATACTTGATGGGGAATATTGAGTTGCTCAACGAGATAACACAGTTGCGTAGCAATAGCCGTTAACTGTGCTGGCGTGACCTGCTCGACGACCAAAGCAAACTCTTCACCACCAATGCGAGCCAATAGAGCATTGTGCGGCAGGATATCGCACTGTGCTAAGGCATCAGCCACCTGTTTAAGCACAGTATCGCCTTCAAGATGACCATAAGTGTCGTTGTAGGATTTGAAATAATCGATATCTAACATTAACAATCCCGCTGGAATGTTAGCTTGTAGCACAGTAGCTAATCTTTCGGTAAAGGGTCGTCTATTAGCTAAGCCAGTTAACTCATCGGTTTCAGCCATCACCTTTAATTGGCTATTCGCGGCAACCAGCGCTTGTTGTAGCACTATCATCTGACGCTCTTTCTGTTCGCGTAGCAGTAACTCGTTCAATGCGGAGGCGAATTGGGTCAGCATATTCTTTTTCTGGGCGTTCCAATTTAATGGCCGCGACACAGTCGACAGCGAGAGCAATCCCAATAACTCCCCAGCATTTTTAATCGCAAAGGCGGCAATCGAACATATCCCCACGGATTTCATTACCTCATATTCCTGTGGTGAAAAAGCCTTTAACGCCTCAAGATCCTCAATCACTAAGGTCGATTCCGTCTCGAATTTTTTAGCCAGTTGAGCAATATTATCTACCGAAATCACTTGGACCTTATTGGCGTGTAAGTCACTGGTCCAAAAGCTGCGGTAATAGGCATGCTGCTGATGGAATTCAAGAAGACTCACCCTTTCAACATCAAATAACTGACCTATTTTGTGGCATACCTCAGTTAAGGTTTTATCCACATTGCAGGTATCTATGCTCAAAAATTGCAACGAAATCTCAGCCAACAATTGATTCGACTGCGACTGCCAATCTAATTCTTTAGTTCGTTCTTTGACTAAGTCAGACAATAAATGCTGCTGTTGTTGCAGTGCACGTTGCTGACGTTTATTGATGGCTAAATCATTACGTATCCTTTGATACATACCTTTAAGTGACAATGCCACATGGGCTATTTCATCGGGTCTTGCGGTTACCGTCTCGGGCACAGATAACTTTTTTAACGAGTTAAGATTGATTTTATTAGTGAAATCTTCCAATGCCGACAATCTATCTGTCACCATGAGTCGCACTAAGGTCAAAATCAAATAAATCATCAATAGGGTCTTTAAACCATTACCGAGCACGATAAAAATCAACTGCCGCCACAGCTCGTAGTAAAGCCGATTGGTATCTAACCCTACGGTCAAAGTCGCTATCGACTGCTCTTGATAGGTCACAGGATAGTGAAATAGAGTTTGCGACTCATCATCGGTTAACAAAGGTTTACCCAGATGCATAGTGACGCCATCGATACTGTCTAAATGTACACTCGACACTAATGGCATCATCCCCAGTCCAGAGAGCAAATCCGATAACAAGCTACGGTCGACGTCCCACAGTGACTTAGCCACGCTTGGCAAAATAGATTCTGAATACTCGCGGATATCCGAAGTCGCATTATCGATACTATCCTGATAGTTCCAAATCAACTGTACCAGCATAGTTAACACAGCAAAAAACGAGCTCACCCCAATAATAATCAGCGTCATCTTGTGGCTAATAGAATGATTATGATGCTTCATGTACACCTGTTATTACGCCTTGAGGGGCAACTTATTCAAAATCTGAGACTGGAAAATCTGTGGCCAATCTCGAGCAACTAACATTTGATAAAATGCCGAGTCTGGTTGCAAAACACCGAACAAGGCAACATTGTCATAGGGGAGATATTTTTTATGCTGCTGATAATATTGCAATTCGACCAAACTTAAAGCGCCAACCAAAAAATGCCCGCCACCAATAACACTCACAGAGTGCTGGCGACAAAGCTGTAAAATCTCAGGTGAAGTATTGATCGTACCGACAAATACATCTTTACCAGACACCAAACCTGTTTCCTTCAATGCTTTAAGCACCCCAATCGCCATACGATCACTGGCGGTCCAAATCACATTCAGATCAGGATAACGATTCAGCAGGGTTAACGCTTGCCCATAAGCCACTGCCTCACTCCATTGGCCATAAACCGTTTGAGTCAGAGTGGCATTGGACTGCATAAAGAAATAGTCGCTGGCGCCTTGGGTACGTAACACTGACGCAGGCGTCGATTTATCGCCCGAAATCAACAGAACTTTAGCCGCCTTTCCCTCTAAGTCGTCCATTAAGGCCTTAGCGGTCGCCGAACCAATAGCGTAATTATCGGGAATAATGGCGGGTAACAGATATTCTTGCCAATGAGGATCTTGCAGCAAGGCATCACGCTCGCCAGGGGAAATATCATTTAAAATCAATTGCACATAGACAGGGTGAGGATAAAGCGCCTGCAGCATTTTTATCGCGGATTGTTTTTCATTAACCAGAATAACGTAATTAGGTAACGCCTTTGCAGAAGCTAACAACTCATCGAGTTGGGTGATCATCTTGAAGTGATTGCGATCGGAATGAATGATATCGAGTTTAATATCGAGTGTCGTCGATGCCGCCAACATCAATTGGTCGACATCTCCCCAAAAACTGTCATCGACAGCCCCAGGATTAAAAAAAACCACATCGAGTTTTGCCCATGCTGCCCCACCAAAACCCGCAGTACAGATAAACACACACGCTAACATCCACGAACGCATAGGCGAGTTCTCCTCGACCATGTTCCCTCAAATGTCATCCTTCACAAGAGGTCACTTTATTATTATCGATTCACAACCTTGTTACCGCATCGCCGCCCAAAATGTTGCTAAAATCGGCAGCAGATGTTTCGATTAAACCACAAAATGATACAAAGTATACTTTATATGCTGACTATTTATTCCGACACCCTGTCTGTATAAGGAGTTCGAGTGGCTCAGTAGCAGAATGTTTATGGGGATGGTAAGTGGCGGCCTTATGGTCAGTCTTGCGACCTAACCACGGAGAAAATGACGGGGACTTAAAAGGAATACAAGTTAGAACTCAGACGTTAATGCAGCCTAGCGGTCAAGTTGAATCAAGGTCGTGGGGAGGGGAACCATGATTTTCAGTGGAGGGTAAACCAAATGAGACTGCTCAACGATGCCCTCATATAATGGCATAGGTTGACAAATCTCTATTAACTGATTGAAATAATTAAATATAACTATCAAGCACTCAATCTATTCAGTGGTAATCATTTATCCCAGAATCAATCCTTTATAACTCATATTCATTCAAAGGCACTAAATTGTGCTTGTGACTCTTCTTTTAATCGGTCGCAACATACACCTTCAATCGTCTCGATGTACTCCTATTGCTGTGTAGCCCGTATCGCCCAGCAAAAAGGTTGGCTGTAGCCAACCTTTCAATGAACTAATAATCATAAATGCAGTAAATGCGATCGAATTTTCCTAACTTTAAATCCGCTTGGTGGATAATAAAATTCAATTGCATAGAATGCTCACTGTAGACGACTTTGAACAGTACTAGATAATCTTCGGCATTGCCGCCTAATTCAGCCGCGGCATGGAGTTCGGGGGCTTTATAGCGACTATCGCCATGGCCATTAATGCTGGCGATACCATTGTAATACGGCAGCGGCTGCTCGGGGACCAGCAATGCCTGCAAGTTGGATGACTGCCAGTCGGTATTAGCCCATTGCGATTGAGTGAGAATCTGACCAGGGATAAACCCGTGCTCATTCAATTGTATCAGCTCATAGCCCTTGAGCTGATCTTGCCACTCTGGTGCCAATTCATCATCCACAACCGCTAGGGCCTCCAGCACCATAGCTTGTTGCGGTTCTGGTAGCGCTTGTAAACGTGCCTTGGCTAACTTTACTAAATGCGGGTTGTCACTATTAATCATGTCAGGGGCTATCATCTTAATGCTGGCAATTCCCTGAAGTTGATAAGCCTCTTCATACTCATAGTTTGCACATACCGCATCGTCGAACTTAGGTTCGGCAATCGCTTTTCCAGAGTTCAGTTGCTGATCCTCAGCGACATAATAGACATGGCCGCGAAGCATTTCCGAGAATCGCCAGCGCTCCAAAAAGAACAACAATCGCCCTTCTCGAGGCAAATAAGATTGAAACGCCTTCAGGTCGCTGCAGTTGAGCTGTGCGATAAATTGCATGGGCACACGGAAGGCTTGCGCCGCCTCGTCCCAGTCCCAAAGATGCGCCTCATCAGTCTCCCAATCGTCCTGCCAGTCCTCCCGCCAATGCTCATTAATAAACTCGCGGGTATGGCCAAAGCTCTCAACATAGCCATCCAACATCTCCTCCCTTCCGACCAGAGTGACGGGGTAATCCATGCCGACAGGCAAATCCGGTAAACCACCCAGCCTACTATTGCCTAACTGAGCATAATCTTCGATTGCACAGGGATAGAGATCGACACTACTGCGAATAAATGCCGAAAGCGTATGGGCAAGATGCGGGTCTTTAAACTGCGCCAACTTTTGCTCTAGCAGCTGCTGACGAATGGGGGAATTTTCTGCTAACAACATATCCATATTTACCTCACGACTCCAATATTTGTTTTTTTATCATTTCTATCAACTATTTGCCACCTTCAAATAAGGCAAATTGCCAAACCTATCACACGATTAGCAAAGCCGGAGTCAACGGCTTGCTAATGAGAAGGGCAACGACCTAGGCGATAGGAAACCCCTCCCATTAATTACTGCTACACTCAAATTCAGCGCAAAAAAATTAACAAAAGGATTTGTTTATGGCGATAGCCTGTGTCAATACCCGAGCCAGTTGTGGAGTCGAAGCTCCTCAAGTCACAGTTGAAGTGCATCTCAGCAACGGCTTACCAGCATTTAATCTTGTAGGCTTACCCGAAGCTTCGGTAAAAGAAGCCCGTGAGCGAGTACGCAGTGCCTTGATCAATGCGGGATTCGAGTTTCCGATGCGACGGATAACAGTATATAGTGATTAGTATATAATTTAGCGTTGACTTTTCAGTCCCTAAAACAAGCTGATTTTCAGTCTATTTCATTGTCAATCATTTGAAAAATTTAGTTAATTTTTAGCCACATAGACCTAATACATCAATCTCATTACTCCCCTACCGAAAGTCTATGGTGTTGCTTTGCGATGAATAACCTGATTTCCTTTTGATTATATTTTCCATTATTGCCTTAAAATTATGCTTAGGTCTTGGGTGAAATCACAAATAAGTGCATAATAATTAGAAGAAAAATAAAAGGATAAACACATGATGGAACAACTTTTTTTCAAAAAGCTAATAGACTCTTTATGGCCTATAATCACAAACAAAGCCTCATTAGCTAAAAAATTAAGAAATCTCAATGCGACAAATGCGTATCTTAGTGCTGCTAATGTAAAAAAAGTTAAAACCATATGGCAAATTGACAAGGAAGTATGTCTGCATGACTTTTATTACCCTTCTAAAATTCAAATCGACGATACAGAAATAAAAGTCGAAGGGTTAAACTCGTTTCCTGAAAATGGTAAATTTATTGTGCAAGGAACTGCAGGGCAAGGTAAATCAATATTAATGAGGTATATCACTGGTATCGAGTTGGAAAAAGCAACAACTCTACCAATATTTATTGAACTTAGAAAAATATCAGAAAAGAAAAGTCTAACCGACCTTATATTGGATAATTTAAAAGAAATAGGTTTGGATATAGATTTTACCGAGTTAGACTCATTACTTTCGACAGGAAAGTGTTCATTAATACTAGACGCTTTTGATGAAATACCTAATGCTTTAGTACATGATACAATAACGACAATTGAAAGCATTTGTAACCAACATTATAATTGCTGCATTATAATCTCATCAAGACCAAATTCTGATATACAAAAAAGTGCATTTTTTAGAGTTGCAAATTTAAATGAATTAACACCAGAAGACTTCGAGCCACTATTAAATAAATTATTTTTCTCAACTGGAAATAACACCAAAAATATATTAAATGCAATACATTCAAGCGAATCACACGTTGTGGAAGTGATTACCACACCTTTACTTTTCACACTCTTGGTTATCATTTACAAATCATTTAACGAAATTCCAAATAATTTAGCTGAGTTTTACAGTAAACTATTCACGGTACTATGCTATCGACACGATTCAACTAAGCCTGGGTTTAAAAGAGAATTTGCAACAGGACTCACAGAATCACAATTATCTAAACTATTTGATAGTTTTTGTTTTTGTTGCATGAAAGCCAAAAAATCATCATTAACAAAAAGTGAAGCCGTTAAGTTAGCAGATGAAGCCATAGCACTCTCAAACTCTAAAATAGATAATGCCGAACTATTTTTAAATGATATAACTAAAGTAACATGTCTAGTTGTAGAAGAGGGTTTTGAATATCACTTCATCCATAAAAGCATAAGAGAGTTTCATGCTGCACACTACTTAAAGGAGTATGCGCAAGAAAATACAAAAATCAAATTTTACACACATGCTTCAAAAAATTACGAAACCTACGTTCAAGAACTGAAATTCCTTGAAACCATAGATGAATATAATTATAAAAAACATTTTTTAATACCACACATCGATAACACATTTCTAGCTCTAAATATAGATAAAGAAGCAATAAAAGATACGATTGATATCAAAAATTTATTCGGCGAAACTTACTTAACAATAAGCAATAATGGTTCCATCTTAGGCTCAGAATCTAATATGAACTATAACTATAACAACTTCATGTATAATGTATATTATCACATAACATGGATACCATTTCGGTTGCTAAACGACCGTAACTTAAAAAAATACAACAAGTTAAAAACTGAAGATATAGGTAATGGGACGTATAAACTAAATCTATTTAAAATTATAAAATTAGAAAAACTCAATGAAGTCTTACTGCAAGAAATACTACTGTTTTTTAACAACATAAATAAAGACCGATTAGAAGCCATTTCCTATATAAAGAAAGCAGATGCGATTAATGAAAGTATAATCTTCTAAATTTATATAAAATTTGTCTAGCGCTCAAACCACTAGAAGGTAAACCTTTTTACCATCATAGTCCCTGTGTCAATCGACTATCTGGCGAAAAGGTTTACCTAGCATTATGACTTTGTTCATCACCATCACGCCAACCAACGTTCGTCTATGTAGACCATGTTTCTAACATTGAGCATGGTGATAATCGAGTCATACTTTCATAGGTACACTACCTTTGAGCGGCTTGAAGATCTCATTTTAAAGTAATTCAACTTCAAGTCGCCCACATAAATGCAAGTTATCTCATTGGCTGTGCGTTATCGCATTCCGCAATTCACATGCAACCTGTTAATATATATGCTGATTTCAAATAATAATGTTGCAGCATATTGATAATGCGGCATAAACTTTTATGATTTAGGTTTAAGAATATCCAAAAGTTTAGCTAGCACATCAACTTGCTCACTTGTATTTGAAATCTTTGTACTTTCTTTTGGCGAAAACACTTTTAAAAGCAGTTCAATTTTTGTATTCCGCTTTAACTCTACTACTTGCTCAGGAGTCATAGTTTGCTCGCAACCTAAAGTGCCTGTTATTTGTTCGGCTAAAATTGATGCCTTGAGCATATTCATCTTATCAGTGTTCAGCGCAATAATGTGGTTAACAAGGAAAAATAAAAGTGCAGAGAAAGTACCGATAATTAAAGCTGTTGCTGTAAATAATGGCAATCTACTTAAAAGAATGTCCCATGTTGAAATCTTCCATGAAGTATCCATTAAATCTGAAAAGGATTTCGCATTAAAATACATAATTCCAAATATAATAAACAACATTGACAAGAGAATACACACGCCAATGTAATATTTTTTTAGTTGAAATTTTGATTCTTTATCAAAACCATGCATGTCAAAAGTGTATAAATTCAAATCCTTTTCTGCATCTGTAATTTTTGCTTTTAATGACGTTAGTTTTGTATCGGAATCTACTATTTCTTTTTTATGTTTACTTAACGCTTCCGAATTAGCCTGAATATCTGAACTTAGCAAACTCAATCGCTTTTTCATCTCTTCTTCTTCCAAAGAATACGATGAAACAGATGTTTGCAATGTACTTAACTCTTCATGAGAATTTTTAACTTCATCATTAACTCGGTTTAAAAACTCAACTGTTTTACTATTTTGCTCATCAAGTCTATTTTTTTCAGCAATAGATACACTTATAGAATCAAGAATTGATTTATACTCAGCCTCTCTATCATCCATCAACTTTTTTATGTTATTAAAGAATGCACCATAACTTTTAATGTAACTGTCAATACTAGAAGAAATTGAACTTGAATTATCAATGATATCGTTAACTTTTTGAGGTGTTAAATCAAAAACCTCGACTTCAATCAAATTCATTGACGGGGGCAAAACTAACCCTGTCAAATAATTCTTAATCGAGTACAAATATTCTGTACCATTCGGAGTTTCAGCCATAGATATAGGAGTCGAAAACCCAACAGATATATTGTTATTATAAAAATACTTAAGATTAGGTGCTACTCTAGTTAGCTCATATCTAGTATTACCATGGACATCAATATGTTCTATTGCATCTTCTTCATCATCAGCAATTGATGTATAATTAATGCATTTTACAATATTTACAAAAATTGGTTTTACCGCATTCACCATTTTTGGTACGCGTGAGTTAATATTGCTAACCAACGCGATACTACCTTTGGCCTCATCCTGTTCTTGAAAAATTAAAGAATTACTTTTTCGGTCAACCCTTTCAAATATTTTTGACAAGCTTTCTTTTAACAAACTCGCATCAGAACGCAATGATTCCACATTAAATAAAATAGAAGATTTATTAAATTTTTCAATATTATTAAGATTTTTATCTTTAATAACCATATCTCACCCAAAGTACAATTAATTTATAAATTATAAGACAACTTCAGGCCAATCCCACTTGATAAAATCATCAAACTGTTGGGATAACTCTTCAGAAGCCATTCTATCAACAAGATATTTTTGATACCCATAAGTTTTCAATACCATATATCGTTCGAACACATTAGGCTTATAGGGGTCAAACTTACCTAAAGCAGTAATCTTCTCTATATCTGTATTAATTGTCTTAAGCCACGCCACCATAATGACTTTTGCACCAGTTCTCTCGATGTATTGTCTAGCAGACTCAAACGAATACCCTTTTGTACAGATATCATCCACTAACAGCACGGTCTTACCTTCTTTTAGCGGTGCAGCTTTGTAGACTGTTTTAAAGTTTTTTGTGGGCAACTTATTCAATTTTATGGTGTTAAGTTGGTTACGATGGTCAAGCGCAATTCCCCTATTTCTCGCATCCTGCGATTTCAACGCTGTGGTGTGGCGCTCAATAAGATCGTGTAAGTATCCCTTTCTAAAACACTTGGCAAAGGTCATGAGGTCGTCATTCATTTTGTCATTGCCTACCCCAACTTTATGGCCTGGGTATGCTGCGATAAAATCGATTCGCTTATGTATGCCAGTAAAGTACAAACTGGTAACTAATGCTGATAACCAAAAATCAGGATGCCCGCCCCCCCACTTCGCAGCATCACGAGCATCAGCAGAATAACGTGTAAATTCTGCTTTCATTGTGCTAAACGGGGCTAGAGCATAAAACTCAAAGTCACCATCTTTAATCTCATGGCTCCAAAAGTGCTCACGCAAGCAAAGAGTATCAATGAATCGTGCGATCTGTTTTAACTCTGAAAACTCAAAGCCATAATCGGTACTATTGTTATACCAAGTTGCACGTAGCAACAGCAAATTACCATTAACGGCAGTTCTCATATCAGTATCAGAACTTCCGATATAGACAACCTCAGTGTCTTTCCATCCCATTCTATCCAACACATGTGCTGTTGATGCTGCATTAGGTTTAGCTGGAATGCTTGGATCTAAATGGCGACTAAAAATAGTAAGCTCAGGAAACATTTGTTTAAGTTCTTTAAATAAACATAATTGCTTACCGGTTTGCTTTTCAGTAACAGTCCATTTTTGATTAGAAAGCAAAGCAGTTTGTATCCCTCTGAGTTTCAAAAACTTCATAAAAATACTAACTTGCTTAAACACATTCTCGTTAACAGTTCCTTTGTTTAGTAGAACATCTTCTACGCTAAGAATTATTCCCTTAAGTCTCGCTGCCATATGTGCCTCTATTCCAAATGAAAAGATATTTGTTCTTCGGATTCAGTTTTTTCAATCATTTTCTGAAACTCTACCGCTTTATAATCCCTAATTAGATCAACAAATCCCCCACTCTCATGTGGGATCAAAAAAGTTTTACCTTTTGAGTACGAATTGACTAGAGATAATTCATCTTGAATCTCAGAGTTAGGTAGGTATGGCATTATCAAATGTCGTTTAAAATCTTGAGCGAACTTAACTGTATGGGCTGTACCACTCTTGATCTTCCATTCGACAGGGACGACTGCATTAGCTAATCCTGCTTGTATTCTATTACGCCTTACAAAGTTCTCTGCACTATAGCTCTGCTTCAATAGATACTCAGATACAATTGTCCCACCTTTAGACAGAATTTCAGCTCTCATTAGGTCAGAGCCTTTTGGATAATTACTATCAATACCAGTACCAAGAATAGCAACGGTAGGAACACTAAATTTCATTGACTCAACGTGTGCCTTTTGATCTATACCTTCAGCTAATCCACTGATCGTCACTATCTCAGAATCTGCAAGCGCAGCAACAACGAACTTAGTGAGCCACAGTCCATCATCACTGGCCTTACGACTACCGACTACTGCAATAGATGCTTTATGAAGGTTCAAGATTTCACCTTGTACAAAAAGCCATAATGGAGGGTTGTTTATATGTCTGAGCTGTGCTGGAAATGAATGTTGATCGTAAAAAATAACACCGATTTTATCTCGCCCTAATTTTGCAGCGGTTTCGACTCCAAACCCCCAACAATCTTTTTGAAAACTCGCCCAGTTAAAAGGGGTTCCATCAGCAGTATCTTTAACACTAATGCCTAATGTACTGTGAAATGAATCAGAGTCAGTCGAAAAAAGAAGATCGTAAAATCGTACACCACTCTTGGCGATTTTATATAAAGTATGGAAACCAACGCCTTTGATAGATTGCAATGCATAAAATGCTACTGCCTCCATCTTCCACATTTTTTGGTTCATCTCAGATAGAGCTTTACTCATATACTATCTTCTCACCTAAATCTATAAGGTAACAATATCATGATTGATACAATACAACACGCTGATAACAATTAATTATTTTGAATACTTCCATCTTATGTGTCGTACCGCCAACACTTAAATTATGTCGAGTTAACAGAATGATTGGCATATCATCAACTCTAAAAATTATAGATAAAAAGTTTATAACATCAGTTCTAATAGGCATGCTCAATAAGCCATAAAAACTTAACTACCTTCCCTGCCGAATACATCATCGATGTCACTACTTTTTATGTACTCACTCGATTACCACCAATGCAATAACAAACCAAATAAAAACATGATAAATAAGGAAAATAACTTCATAAAGGAACATTATGAAACACTTAAACATGCTCGTAAGTGAGTCAATTGATAATACAATTTCACATGACCATTTGATTGCAACATCTAAAAAAACTAGTTCAAAAATATTGTCCAAGTTGACAAATATACAACCTACCACATTACCGACAGCGACCGTCTACGGTATGACGATCAAAACAGATAAAGATGTATTTATCGATCACTCTGTTGCAGTGGTTGAGACTGCACTAGGCTATGAAGAAACCCTATATAAGGTAACTGATAGGTTTAGTGTCGATAGCAAGGTATATGAGGTAATCACGGATTTTACCGATACCATCCCATTAGATAGTCTTAATTTAAACATCATGGTGTTGGCTGGTGACATAAGACTTGTGACTGACGCACCGATAGTTGCAGTAGTACAAGACAGTAAATTTGAAATTATACGTTGGAAATCACCAGTAACGGCAAGGCTGATTAAGCTAGATGCAAGTACAGAGCTACTTGAGGATCTTGGAAGGTCTGGTATGGATTCAATTGATTTGGTTGATGATGTGATTGCAACAACTGTTTCAGAAAGTATTAACAGTGACATTATTGTTAAGCTAATCACTATAGCAAAAAAAGATAAGCCTACAGACTTAACCAATCACGAAACATCGTATTATAAAGGCCGAGAGCTAATCTGTGTTTTAGGTCGCATGGCGGCTGGCATTAAACAAGGAACAACTGCCATCCCGACTTTCGTTTTATGCACACCACAGGTTGAGGCAATTTTAAAAGCAAGTGGGCAAACTTCAGATAACGTCATTAATGGATATGATCTTGAGATCATATGTGATACCAAAAGCGCACTAGATTATGTCTTAGTAGGTTGTGCAGGGCGCAATCAGGTTGAGCAATCAAGTCTGTATTATAGTCCTCTTATCATACCTGATCCACTAGGTAACGACCAAGATGCTGGTATTGAAATGTTATTTAATCGCGAAAGCACATCTATGCACCCAAGCTATGGCTCAATGGTGCGATATGCACTTACAGTTGCTGAACCATATAGTAAAGATAAAGTAACTGAAATGGATTGGGGGAAATATGCTAACAATTCCAAACTGACATACCTTTCACAGATCATTCTTTAAGTGAAATTAGCATCAATCCGATATTTTAAATTACAAAATTCTAAAGACGAAAAAATAAAAAACCGACATAGTTTAAGTAAATATGTCGGGTTTTTATTCTACTTATTTTTCTCAAGGTAAACTTGCAATTTACCAACTGCATTAGTAAGTTCCTGTGTAACATGACTACTTTCTATCAATGCTTTTTCAAGCCTTTCATTGACCAGTTTTTGGTTTTCATTTGTCAAGTTCTGATTGGATTTGAAAATGTCAATTGAATTGTATTTATCTGCCAAGATGACGACTTTTGTTTTAATTTCACTTATTGAATTAGTATTACTACTAATCGTACTTCCCATAGCTCCAAATACCAAAACTACACCTACGATTGTACCTAAAATGCTAAGGAAGTCAGGCATCGATAACTTCTTACAGATTTCCATATTATATGTCCGCTACATTTGTAATTTTTAATTTAGCCGTAACTGACTTGGCGCTTTGTCCAGCATAGTTCATCATTACATCAATGTTAGAATCAAAGTTAATATCTAGAATTGACTGACGACAAGTGAATGATTGACGATTAAACCAATCAAAGAAAGATTCGTCTGATATTGAATGTTCAGGCTTTTCATTGCCGTTTCTTTGCTCATAACTAGTTCCTAGTAAAGCCATTAACTCAGTGTTTGTGAGCATTGCAGCATTATCATCAGTATCACCGTCGATAATATTACCTGTTGTACTATCACCTGCCATTAGCTCATGTTTAAGCATGATCAAATCGAGTTCGTCACGGTGTTTTAACGCACCTATAAGGCTCTGTGTTGTTACTTCGGAAATTACATTCTCGATAATCTTGGCTCTGATTTCTGGTGATAAAGTAATTCCTAATACCGCTTTACCATCCATAAAGTCCGAAACAAGGGACTCAGCTTTATCGATCATTGCTGCTCTGTGCTGCTCTTTGTACACTTTCATAGTTCTGCGAGCTTGAGCTGATTTTGTACCTGCTAGTGATGCTGTATGCGCGTCAAATCCTTTCATTTTTTTAGTCCTCTACTTCCAGTAAACGATCAACGGTCAAGCTTGATACTGGTTCGAGAACGTACTTATCGCTCGGAAGACTGTGTAAATTGATTAGTTCGATAAAACTCTTATCTGCGCTATTAAACACGTCTTGATATGAGTGGTAACGACCAACCAACTTGTGTGAGTCTGATAATAGAAACACTTTGTTGTTATTGGTATTGACGAGGCAAGTACGGATATCAATTAGCGATTCACGGTAGGCATTGATCAAATCGAGTTCGTTTTGTTTTTCGATCTCACGTTGTTTCTTATGTTCGATGTCCATTAGCACGTCGTCGTAAGCCTTTTCAGCCAGCTTAATTTGGTTTTCGGTAACAGTCTTACCAAATCCGAGTAACGTATCAGCAAAGGCGTTTGAGCCGGTGTCAACACACAGGCTAAAAATCTCGATCGCTTTGCTGGTCTGGTATATTTTTGTTTTGTTGTCGACGCCAACAATGGCTGTGTCGTAAATTGGCTTCATTGTTGGAATTCCTTAAGTGTATCCGCGATTAGCTTGTCGCGTTGTCGTTGTTGGTTTTGTTGTATTCTGGTTTCTTCATCGAGTACGTTTGAAAATACTGATTCAATAACTGCCTTTTGCTCTTTGATTTTATCGGCAAGACGTTTATCAATGATTGTGGATAGGATATCTAAGCCACTTGTTTGAAAATCTGGGTCGATGTATACATCACTATCGTCACCTTCGTCATAGAACTCAAACTCGTGATCCAATGCCGATTCAAAATCTGGATCTAGATAAAACTCGTCGTTTTCCATCACACCGACGCACTGGTCTTTGTAAATAACTCGTCTCGCCTTAGGCGCTGGGCTATCGATAGTAGTTGGTAGGTGAGTTGATACTACTGCTTCTGTTACTGGTTCATTATCCCGACCATCGAATGAGCAATAATAGTTACTACCCACTGCAATCATCTTTGTATGGGCACCACAGTCGATCAGAGCACGTATTTTTGTTGTTATGGCGTCACCATGGATCAGTAGCAATAACTCGTTTGTATCTTTGTCATAGCGACCGACGACATTACTCAAGTTTCTTTGCTTGGCGCTGTATTCATCAAAAAATACTAGTCCACCATGGGATGCGTTACTTAGCTGCTTTACAATTTTCATATTTCAATGTCCTTCCTAATCTAATATTCTCTAAGTCGTTTTTTCGTTGTACAACAAGCCCAATTTTTATAAGCTCGTCTTTTATTATTGGCAGTAGCTCGTCAGTTTGTAATCCAGTCATGGCCCCGAGATTACAACGACCACCACGCCCCAATACATCAATAAGACAAGCGATTTTTGTCTGGTTGGAGTCCCCTCCAATATCTTGTCTAGATAAGTAACAGGCCGACGTAAACTCACGGATCGCGTTCTCTAAGTGGATATTAATCATCTAAACTCCGCTGATATTATTCATCTGTTTTAATCGTCGTTGATTATGGTATTCTTCGATTTCAATACGACCACTCTTATAGGCGTTTATAATGAGAGTTTTTAATTCATCACTCACTACAGCCATATTAGAATATGTCTCACCGTCGGGCGACTGGTAACTAACGAGGACTGCATTGTCTTTTGAAATCACCGATAACCCATTTTCGGATATCATAATAAATTTGATACCTCGTCCTTTGAACTCGCTAACCACTGTTTTTATACCGAGTGTATTAGCGATTTCTTGAATAAACTTAATTGATTCCATATATTCCTTAGAGCACAGTCGCTAAATCAGCCGCATGCTGATTTTCGATTTTTGTATACATTCCTGTGAGTTTTTCTTTATATTTACTAAACTCGGGAAGCTCTGAACAAAACTTATAAAACCTACTTAGTAACATTGGTGTAGTGGTAAAAAATTCTAGTGGTCTAAACGATTGATCTGCAAATGCCGTTATCAATTTTTTATGAGCATCTAGAACCAGTTGATAATCGCAAGGTGCGGTTCTTTCACCTATTGGCCTAGCGATTTCTTTTGCGACAAACTTTTCACGTTCGATCGATCCAGCAATACCGATTAAGTCCTTATCGAAATATTTATCAAAATTCGATAATACTTTCTTTTCTGTGTAAATTTGTAACTTTATTTCTCTAATGCGATCGCCATGTTCTATGTGGTATTTTTTAAAATACTCACTACGGTCTTTAGTTGTTAGCATATAATTCCTTTTGTTTATATAAGGTATTTAGGGGTGTTGGCGAATCATTGTTTAACAGGTACGAGTGCTGGTGGATTGTCTGGTTTAAAGCAAGTATGCGGGGTACTGTGGTGTTAAATGGTATGCGGGGTACTGGTTATGGTAAAAACGGATTCAGCACAGTTCCCGACTATCAATAGCAATGATTTAGTGGCTAACGCCACGATGTCGCTGCGCTCCATCCTCTGATTTTAAGTAATAGTATTGGATCAACAAATTGGCGAGCGCAGCGAGCAAGACGCGCAGCGTCCCAATCAATAGCAATCTGTAATCATCCTATTGATAGGTGGCTTCGCCACGATGCTTCGCATCAATTGATTTAATTAATTCTCTTATGGGAAAAGTCAACTTGTAATAAACAAAAACCTTTATTAGATCTTAACTTTTACCGTAAGGGGTTATTACTGCGTCGGGAACCGACGATAATTACTATTATTTGGTTTGGTATTGTTATGAATCCGTTTTTACCATAAGATTATTAATAACAAAAAGGGATACCAAATTAATGATATCCCTTTTTTCTTAAACTTTAAAACTAAAATATTTAGGAAGACGTTTGTATTTTAACGCTGATAATAATAAAACCATGTGTTTTGGCTCTAACTCGTTTGGTTTACCATTTACATTCGTAAAATTAGCTATTAAACGTGCGGCTTTGTTGTTTGTTGCACCAGCTTTGACCAATGCGGCAACTACTGGACAACCGCTACCAGTTTTACCTTTATTGTTTGTATTACCAACAGGTGCACCACCAGTATCAACCTCTACATTTATCGCTAAACTTTCATCAATTGTTGCATTTGGAAATTTGGTTGCTAAAAACTTAGCACAACGCATATCAGATACAAAAAACTTTAATTCACCTGTATAATTTGGATTCCGTATTGCGGTTCTTGTCATAGTCTGGTAAGCCACGTCCAGCATATTCTCAAACACAAACGCATCAACTAAAAAATCTTGATCAAACCCTAATAACTCACTACACAGATTCATAAACTTAATATCATGTGGATTTGGGTTGCTAGAGTATATAATCGCTGCTTGTGTACGATCGCTATACTCATTAATACCGTGTGACTTTGCACTAATCAACTCAAAATGATCAACTGCTTCGATTATTTTTTTATTGTCGTTGTTTACTGCAATGATGATACCTTTTTCTGAGTTTGCTTTAACAACATCAAGCATCTTATCAAAGTTTTCCATCATTGATTCATTACTAATAAAATCACGGTTCTCAAATTTAATTAAAGGTATAATAGTTACCTTTTGCTCCATAGCATTGCCACGGATATTAAGGCGGCTTGGATGGATATTAGCTAGTTCATAACCACATAATTTAGTGAAGTACCCAACAGCAACAGAACCCATTGCGTTTGCACTCATTAAGTGGATATGCTCGAAATTATCAAACATTGTTGGGCTAGTATGGAATAAGTAATGAAAATAATCAAAACCACCTAATGGCTCGTCTTTTTTATATGCAAAATAATCGTTATTTACTTTACATTTAAGTAAATTAATTTTACCTACTGAAAACTCTTCACTTTTTTGGTCGCAATGTTGATCGATAATCAATTGTAATTTTGCGTTAGGGCGATTAATAACATCCTCAAATAAAACTGAATCGAATTTAGTTGTTTTTAAATGATTTAGTTGGATCAATCCACTAGGTAACTCATCTATAACTAAGCACCTTTCACCAAACATATTACCGTTTGATAGTAAACACGCATGAGTAATGATAACGATACGAGTATTTTTTATTTTAGTTTGGTTGTCGATAATGTACTGAGTAACAGACCCACCGCATGTATCTTCATTTAATACTAATGCATTTGGTAACTGTGCTAGATATTGATTTTGTAGTTTTTTGGTTGGTACTGCGATTAGAACGTCTAAATCAGCTTGTTCTACTTCAATCAGTCTATTCATTAGATTGATCATTGAATGTGATTTGCCTGATCCAGCGTTATGTTCGTGGATAAAAAGTTGTTTGTTGTTCATTTTATTTCTCTTTTTTGTAAGAGACGTCAAACGAGTAAATGAATTATGAAATGGACTAATAAAGATATTGGTAATAAAGATATTTGTACAAAACTGTGTTCATTAAACTGATTTGCTGTCGGTTTAAGTTAATGTAGAAAGGATTTCTTTCTTATATATGTATTTAGTAAATATCGTATTCAATAGCTCGGCTTTTACTTGTGCATTTTAATAAGGCCATGACTATTGCAATAATTTGAGGGTTATATGCAGTCATGGCCTTGTTAAAATCATATTAATTTATCATTAGAGTCGATAATCGTCTCAGCAAATCGGATTACCAAACTATTTCTTCTCCACAGTTATAAGAAGTAATAGTACGGTTCCACTAATGATAAATTAATATAATCTATTTTATTTTAAAAGAATCTCGTTACCAAGTGGATCAGACATTGATAACGAGTCCCAAACAACAAACACAAACACAAACACAAACACCATAATAATAGTCACTCGTAAGCGACTATAAAGGCAACCCAAAAAAATGATAAGTAAGCAATTCAAAACTGACTATCATTATGCTGTTTGTTTGTAAATCTATTATAACACGGTTAAAGCGCGGTCTAAACTAACAGGCTATATTATGATATCCCCTGTTGCCAAGGGCATCATACATCAGGAATTTTGATATTGAGTCCATTAAACTAATATCACAATATCGCCTAAACCACATAACGATAACCCCTGTTGCCAAGGGAATCGCTTTTAAGGAATTTTGATAATATGTCCATTATCGTTATGTGGTCTGTTTAGTTTAGTGCAAGGCGTCGATATTAAGCGGAGGACTCAACATCAAGCAAAGGGATTGGCAATGGTAATTATCTCTCCCATACATGTATTTAGCAGTGGTCTAAAACCGTGTTTTTGGTGTGTTGATCAAACTATTGCTTAAAATCATAGATTGCGAAGCAATGACGAGTGTAACGAGTCTAATCAATAACTTAACTTAAATCAGCGTAGAAATAGATCTCTTATAATATTTATAATACCTTTATTTCTACGCTCACTAATTAACCATCTATTTTATACTCGCTATGCTCGTAATATCGCTGCGCTCAATCACCGTATATCTAATCCTAAGCCAACCAGCAACCCGTACATAATTAACTCGATCGAGTCCTTTTTCAACAAATCACGAGCAAGCATAAAATCTATACTCTAAATACATATGCCGATAAGAGGGCATTAAGCAAAAAAAGCCAACTGAATTAACAGTTGGCTTTTTTTTATCCAAAATTTCAATATGAATAGACTATACCCTAAGCATAGTGATCGGGTATGCCTCGTTATACTATGAATTTCACTATGAAAACTTATTTACACCACTTAAATCATAGCTTAATATTCATAGTACTTAAAACATAGTGCTGAGGTTTTTATGATCCGAGTTTACATGCGAGCTAGTACCGACTCACAAGACGCCGAACGTGCTAGGCAATCAATAAAGGATTTTCTAAATTCAAAAGGACATCGGGCTGCGGGTTGGTATGTTGAAAACATATCAGGTACTAAATTAGAAAGACCTGAGTTAACTAGATTGATAAACGATAGTGAATCGGGCGATATCTTGTTTGTTGAAAAATTGGATAGGCTTACCAGACTACCATATCAGCAATGGGAATCTCTAAAATCAAAATTACGAGATTCAGGGTTAGTGGTTGTTGTTATGGATCAGCCTATGACTCACAGTGCTTTTACCGAATCAGATAATGATAGTTTTACAGCTAAGATCCTTACGGCCTTCATACTAGACCTTGCTGCTAACCAAGCAAGGGACGATTACGAAACTAGACGCAATCGCGCACAGCAAGGGATCGAGAAAGCAAAGGAACAGGGAAAGTATAAAGGGCGTAGTAAAGACAATACCAAGCGTGAGGCAATCAAAAAACTGTTGCTAGCTGGTGATACCTATTCAAGCATTCAACAAGTTATAGGGTGCTCACCGTATCTAGTCCAGCAAGTTAGTCGTGAGTTAAAACAAGAACTAATTTGACTTAACACACGGATAATTAACTCCTAATACTGTCATCATAATTAGTGACGGGTGTTTTTCTATAGTGCTTGGTTTCTGATCCATGTATCTGACAACATCCTTAACTAATTCAACTTTATCGACTTTTTCTAGCCCACATGCAAAAGGGTGGTAATTGATATTAGTAGCAGTATTACCATTGAGTAAATGCTCGTAAATCACACTAGCATCAGCGTACCCACTTACATAACCAATACACCTAGAAAGACCAACTATCTGCATTGGTTCGGTCAGTTCCGATTTGGGAATGAATACAGATTTGCATTTCGTATAAAGTTCTTCCCCTGTTGAGATTGCTTTTGATGATGGTGAAAAGACCGACAACACCAAAGCGAGCGAAGCTATCAACGATTTGTTATTCAAAAACATCCCCTTATAAACATTATGATTGCCCTGCCCAACTCTATTTGACAATCCCTAATAACACAAGTACGTTGATCAACGTACTTTTTTATTGAACGTTGATTAGTCGTCAAAATCGTCAAATTCACTCTCTTTTGCCAATGCCAGTATTTGCTCGGTCTTACCAAAAAAGTATATCCAAGGGTTACGCTGAGATTTCCTAGATGTGGTGACGTTTATTAGATGTCCGTTATGTTGGACTATTTTAACTTTCCAAACGTTTTTGGCTTTAGGGTATACAATAATGTGCTTAACCAACCTACGCAGTTGCATGTTAAATTGCTCGGGGTTGTCGACCAATGTCACAAGTTTTTGGATATCTTCTTTTGTAGTAACGGCCATAACCAATTGAGATTTTAGATCCGATATCTCACTTTTAATCTTACTAATAGCGCTCGCAATCTCAACAACTGCGCCTGTAAAATCAGCCATACCTAGTATCGCTGACAACTCATTTACCCGAGTTTCCTTTGTGGCAATCTGTAGAATAATTTTGTCACTATCACCAACCTTTATTTCATCAATACTCAAATGATTGGTGGCTTTAAACACCAATTTATCTAAATCAAGCATTGCAGATTTTTGGTCACAACCACCAGATAAACTACTAACGCAAATCCATTGGTTATAGTGTTTGATTGTCCCACCTACAGACCGCTTACCTACTTTCTTACTCATAGCCGATCCACATTGGCACCTTACCAAACGATACAAATGATTATGTTTGGTAATGCCACCAGCGGATTTTGTAAAGTTGGATTGGAATGATTTGTACTCACTGTATGTACATAATGCAGGGTAGTAATTATCAACACTATTTTGCGCTATAAACTTGCCGTTGTCGTTTGTAGTCCCAAATTCATAAGTACCATATAGCGCAGGGTGTCTTAAAATATCGGCTATGGTCGTTCCGCTCCATTGCTTACCACCTCGTGGAGCAAACTCAGATTTATTCAGCGCCATAGATATACTTTTATAGCCATACCCTTGTTTACGCATTTCTATCATGGTCTGTATGGCACCAACATTTTCATTAAAAACGTACTTATCACCGTCATTTTTTAGCCAATAAGGTAATCGTTTTTTAATGACCAATCCCTTGAGTGCATCTTCTTTTTGTCTGTTCTTAGCGGCTTGTACTCGCTCAGATTTCTTAACACTTTCTTTATGAGCTAAATCAGCGGAAATCGCTATTCTGATAACCGATAGCAAATCGTTTAAACTATCTTTATTGAGTGATATACCGTCTTGCAGACTTTCAATATTAACGCCCTTGCGTAAAATCTGGCGTATGATTTCTTGTGTCTTGTCGATACCTTGCCGTGACAATCTATCAAGGTTTTCTAAGATGATATAATCACCTTCTTTGATGCTACCGTTTTCAATAGCAATCAACATCGCGCTTAAATCGGGACGTTCTTTACCTGAGTAACCAGATATGCCTAGGTCGCGGAATCCCTTGTCTGATAACTCGATTTGATGCTTAGTACACCACTCCCGAGCCGCTATTAGCTGTCGATTTAGTGAGTCACCGTTGATCTGGTCTTTGGTACTAAATCTGATATATGAATAAGCTGTCATTGCAAAAGCCTGAGTTGTAAACTAACTACAGTATACCACCGTCAATCTCGCGCCAGCTGATTTACCTAAACAAGGTGGCCGCTACGACTTACCCATCGCCGTGGGCATATTGGCCGCTTCGGAACAGATTCCCATTAACAGTTTAAAAAATATCGAGTTTGTCGGCGAGCTGGCACTGTCAGGGCACATACGTTACTGCCAAGGGTTATTGCCCGCGATTATCGCGGCGAAGCGCCAAGACCATACCTTGGTCTTACCGCTAGATAACCGCCACGATGCAGAGCTAGTCGGCTATCCCAATGTGTTATTTGGTTCGCATCTGCAAAGTCTAGCCGCGTATTTACAAGGGCAAAACCAACTACCAACACTGGCGCCACAGTTAGAATGGGTAAGCCAAGAGACACCCGAGTCTCATACTTGCCTGAGCGATGTGATTGGCCAATATCAAGCCAAGCAAGCTCTCGAAATTGCCGCTGCGGGTAACCACAACCTCTTGATGCTAGGCCCGCCAGGTACTGGCAAGACCATGCTTGCCAGCCGCATGATGGCGCTATTGCCCGCGCTCAATTATGAGGAAGCGTTAGAAGTGGCGGCAATTCATTCCGTTGCTGGGCTCGACATTAAACCGCAGCATTTTTTACAGCGACCATTTAGGGCGCCGCACCACACGAGTTCTTCGATTTCCCTCGTTGGCGGTGGCAGTATCCCAAAACCTGGGGAGATCTCCCTCGCCCATCGCGGTGTATTATTCTTGGATGAAGTGGCTGAATTTCCGCGTAAAGTCTTAGATTGCCTGCGCGAACCGATGGAAACCGGCGAAGTGGTGATTTCCCGCGCCGCCGCTAAGCTGACATTTTTGAGTCGATTCCAATTAATCGCAGCGATGAATCCTAGCCCTAGTGGCGACTTGGATAGCCATCATAGATCCAGCCCTGAACAAATCCAACGTTACCTTTCGCGGCTTTCAGGTCCGTTTCTCGATCGTTTCGACTTGACCATAGAAGTGCCCAAACTTCCCGCGGGCACTTTGACTCAAGCCGCGCCGCAGACAGAAACCAGCCAAGATATCGCCAAACGAGTGAAGCTAGCACGTGAGCTACAACTCGCCCGTGCTGGTGTGCTCAATAGCGAACTTACAGGGAAACAATTGAAACGCTTCAGCGGACTCAGTGATGCTGATTTAGTGTTTTTAGAGCAAAGCGTGGTGAAGCTTGGCCTTTCGGTTCGCAGTTTTCATCGTATACAAAGAGTCGCCCGCACTATCGCCGATCTTGAACAAGCACCTAACACCGAACGCCGCCATCTTGCCCAAGCACTGGGTTATCGTGCTATGGATAGGTTGCTGGCACGACTATCCCAGCAATATTGAGTCAGCCGCTTTACAGTGAAGATGAACAAATGCACCGACCAGCTGTGCCTAAGATTGAGCCAAACGCCTACACCGAGTAACATAGGCCTCCAATTTTTGTCAGGGGGCTCGGATGGGAATGCTGTTTTCACAGATAAAAGGCTGTATTGCATTTTTAGGTTACGTTATAAATACCGTCTTTTGGACTATCCCAATCGTGTTAATCAGTTTTATAAAACTGATACCTATCAGTCCATTAAGGACTGCGACTAGCCATGTACTCGATTTTTGTGCCAGCGCTTGGATCAGTGTTAATGGCGTAATTGAACGCTGCTTACATCCCGTTAAGATTGAACTGAGTGGTGACACCGACTTTTCCACTAAAGAGTGGTACATGGTGATTGCCAACCACCAGTCTTGGGTCGATATCCTGATCCTGCAGCGGATTTTTAACCGAAAAATCCCTTTCTTAAAGTTTTTCCTCAAGCAAGAGCTGATTTTTGTACCTGTATTAGGCCTAGCTTGGTGGGCACTCGATTTTCCTTTTATGCGTCGTTATAGCACAGCGCAGTTGCGTAAGAATCCTAAGTTAAAGGGCAAAGACATTGAAATTACACGTAAAGCCTGTGCTAAGTTTAAGGCTAAGCCTGTGAGTGTGATGAACTTTGTCGAAGGCACGCGCTTCAGCAAGGCTAAGCATCAAAAACAAAACTCACAGTTCCAACATTTGCTAAAACCTAAAGCGGGCGGTATGGCCTTCGCGCTATCAGCCATGGGTGAACAGATCCACAAACTAGTCGATGTCTCCATTTACTACCCAGACGCAGTACCGAGCTATTGGGACTACCTGACAGGCAAGTTGCCAAGCGTTAAAGTACACATCAAGGTCTCCGATATTGATCCTGCAATGCGCGGCGATTATATGAATGACCGCGATTTTAAAATTGGCTTCCAAGAACAACTGAATCAACTCTGGCTCACTAAGGATCAAGTGTTAAGCCAACTCGCTAGCCAAGCGAATAAAGAATAAAGGTAACGCCACTATGTTGAATTTCCTGCCTGGTTCAGTGTTGTTTATGCTGAGCTTAAGCTTGCTGATCATTAATACCGCCGTTTGGGGCTCGCTTATCAGCATTGGCGGATTAGTGAAAATTGTGATGCCAGCACAAAATGCGCGCAATGCGGTGACTACGGTCATGAACCGTTTTATGTGGGCTTGGGCCTGCTGCAACGGTGGCATCTTGTATTTGATCGCTAAAATTGAGTGGGATGTCAAAGGGCTCGAAGGACTCGATAAAAACAGCTGGTATTTGCTGATCAGCAACCACCTCAGTGGATTCGATATCGCCGCGCAAACTTACGTGTTACGTAACCACATCCCTATGCTGAAGTTCTTCCTCAAAAAAGAACTCGCCTATGTGCCGATTATGGGACTGGGTTGTTGGGCGCTGGATATGCCTTTCATGAACAGGACTAGCCCGGCAAAACTTAAAAAGAATCCAAAGCTTAAGGGCAAAGATTTAGCGACCACACGCCGCGCCTGTGCCAAGTTTAGCAATATGCCCACGTCAATCATTAACTATGTTGAAGGCAGCCGTTTTACCCAAGATAAACATCAGCGCCAAAACTCGCCTTATCAACATTTGTTACGTCCTAAAGCGGGTGGTATCGCCTTTACCTTATCAGCCATGGGCGAACAATTTACTAACCTGCTGGATATGACAATCGTCTACCCAGATGCGCCTGAAGATATTCTGTTTGGGGTGATGAATGGTAAGGTCAGTAAGATTATTGTGCGAATTAACGCCCTGCCCGTGCCTCAGGTCGATGCGGCGCGTTATTTCTCTGAGTCTGAGTACCGCGTCGAATTCCAACGCTGGTTAAACCAAGTGTGGGCGGAAAAAGATCAACAAATTCATGCTTTACTCCAAACACATCAAAGTGTGAACAATAAGGCCACCAGCCCCAATCACACTCAAGCAAGCTAGCTCGTCTCTAGCTTTGCTCTAGTTCAGCAACGCATGCCGCTGCAGCGGATAACTCCAATTCATTGAATACGGTTATTCCTGCGGCGCTGAGTTTTTCAGCTGTTAATCCTTGTCCCGCAATTAACTGTTTTACAAATTGACCATCGTAAATCTGCCTATTACCACAGGATGGACTGCGGGCTTTTAAAATCGCCACTTTAATCCCGTGTTGCTGCACCAGCTTAAGCGCGAGATCGGCTCCCAGACTAAAAGCGTGGGTCACATCCTCACCTTGGGCAGTTAAGATGCGCTGTCCAATCCGCTCCGCTGGCGGTCTAGGTGTTGGCAAACCGCCTGCACATTCGGGACAAATTGCCACAATCCGCCCTTGCTCGAGCCACGTTTGCACCAGCTCGCTCTCCATCAAGTTATGGCCACCGTCGTAGCGCACCGCTTGTCCGAGTAAACAACTGCTCACTAACACTTTTTCCACTGTCATCCCCAAATGTCTCATTCCGCCCATAGCATAACGCGAAGGATAAACATGCCAAATGCATTTGGACGATTTTCTCCAAAACCATCAACATCCGCAACGAGGTTGGAAGGTTAAAATCACGCTATTGTTGACAATTTAATATTTAAATATTCATAACATAAAATATTAATAACGAGATAATAAAAATAAAATGATAAAAATCAATTATAAAAATAGAAAGCCATTGAAATATAGACTTACGTCTAAGTAAACACATTGTTGACAATCCACCAAGGGAGGGCTATTTTTTACCCATTGTCGACAATCCTATTAATAGTGATGCGCTCTATGTTGAAGCAAGACACGACGTTCGTTTCTGATGACACTCAAGTTCCCCACCTGCACAAGGTCAAATCGACCTCGGCAGATAAGACGTCGACCACATTAGCCGATCAAATTTTGGTGCAGATCCAAACCAGCATTATCAAGGGCGAACTGCCTGCAGGCAGCAAGATTAACGAGCAAGCACTGGCCGAAAAATACGGCATCAGCCGCGGCCCTACCCGCGAAGCACTGCAAACCTTAGAAAGACAACGTTTAGTGGTGCGTGCGCCCCATGTTGGTGCCCGCGTCGCCCAGCTAACAGTGAGTGAACTTAACGATTTATATCAACTACGTAGCGTACTTGAAGGCATGGCCTGCGAACTCGCCGCCAGCCGTATTACCCCAGAACAATTAGCCAAGCTAGAAGATCTGCTCGCAACTCAAGAAGCGGCGCTCGCCAAGGGCGATACTTACTTCCAAGAGGAAGGCGATGTCGACTTCCACTACCAAATTATTCAAGCCAGCGGTAACAAGCATCTGCAGGAAACCTTAGTCGGCGGGCTGTATCACTTGCTGCGTATGTATCGCTACCAGTGCACTAATAAAAATCGTCCCGTGAAAGCGATTGCCGAACACAGACGCATAGTCGAAGCCATTGCCCAGCGCGATGGTGAGTTGGCCAGTTTGCTGATGCGCCGCCATATCGAACAGGGGCGTAAAAATACCGAATTACGCTTAATTGAATTGCAAGCCAATGCAGCCGCAAAAGAAACCTTAGCCAACATTAGCTAAGTTCTTACGGCTCAATATGCCCACTTCCCATAAAATGGAAAAGGATAAAACCATGACCCAAAGCGCAGGATTACGTTTTCGCCAAGCTCTTGCTAAGGCCAAACCGTTACAAATCGTTGGCACCACCAATGCCTATTTTGCCTTAATGGCAGAGCAAACTGGCTTCCAAGCCTTGTATCTTTCGGGCGCTGGCGTTGCCAATGCTTCCTACGGTTTGCCTGACTTGGGCATGACCTCAATGAATGACGTGCTGATTGATGCAGGCCGCATCACCTCTGCCACGCAGGTGCCTTTATTGGTAGATATCGATACTGGCTGGGGCGGCGCATTCAACATTGCTCGTACCATCAAAGAATTCGAAAAAATCGGCGTCGCTGCTGTGCACATGGAAGACCAAGTGTCGCAAAAGCGTTGCGGCCATAGACCTAACAAAGCGGTCGTGAGCATTGAAGAAATGGTCGATCGCATTAAAGCGGCCGTCGATGCCCGTACCGATCCTAACTTTGTGATCATGGCGCGTACGGATGCGGTTGCCGTGGAAGGTTTAGAAGCGGGAATTGAACGTGCTCAAGCGTATATCGCCGCCGGTGCCGACATGATCTTCGCAGAAGCTTTAACTGAGCTAGACCAATATCGCCATTTTAAAGCACAGGTAAAAGCACCGATTTTGGCGAACATGACTGAATTTGGTCAAACCCAATTGTTCAATAAAGAAGAACTCGCCGAGGCGGGTGCCGACATGGTGCTTTATCCACTCGGTACTTTCCGTGCAGCCAACCAAGCCGCACTGAACGTCATGCAAGCGCTGATGAATGATGGTCATCAACGCAACGTACTAGACACTATGCAGACCCGTAAAGACTTGTATAAATACTTGGGCTACCACGCCTTTGAAGACAAGTTAGATCAACTGTTCAGCCAAGATAAATAACCGAAAAGCTGCAACCCTACAGGGTTTGGCGTTAAAACAGATTTAGCGTTAAACAAATTAAATAAAAAGTGCAGCCTTAACCAATAAATGTCGGCGAATAAGTGCTCTGAAACGAGCACTGAAATCCGCCAGCAATAACCAAACAGAGTTAACGGAAGGGAAGGATTATGTCAGAAGCTAAAAAACTAAGCGGTGCAGGATTACGTGGCCAGAGCGCAGGCGAAACCGCATTGAGCACAGTGGGCGTGTCAGGCTCGGGCCTAACGTACCGCGGTTATGATGTGAAAGATCTCGGTGAAAATGCCACCTTCGAAGAAGTCGCCTACCTTATTCTTTACGGCGAGCTGCCCACTCAAGCCCAACTTGATGCCTACAAAACCAAACTCAAAGGCCTTCGCGGTCTGCCGCAAGCATTAAAAGAAGTATTGGAGCGCATTCCAGCCGACACTCATCCTATGGATGTGATGCGTACTGGCTGCTCTATGCTAGGCAACTTAGAAGCCGAGCACAGCTTTAGCGAACAGAGTGAAATCACCGACCGTTTACTCGCCGCATTCCCATCGATCATCTGTTACTGGTATCGCTTTAGCCACGATGGCGTGCGTATCGATACTGAAACCGATGACGATCAAATTGGCGCACACTTCCTGCACTTATTGCATGGCAAAGCACCGTCGGCACTGCATGCTAAAGTGATGGACGTATCGTTAATTCTTTATGCAGAACATGAATTTAACGCATCAACCTTTACCGCTCGCGTATGTGCTTCCACCCTGTCAGATATGCATTCATGCGTCACTGGGGCGATTGGTTCACTGCGCGGTCCGCTGCATGGCGGCGCGAACGAAGCGGCGATGGAACTCATTCAAGATATGAAAGATGAAGCCGATGCGCGCGACATCTTAATGGGCAAACTCGAGCGTAAAGATAAGATCATGGGCTTCGGTCACGCGATTTACCGCGACAGCGATCCACGTAACGCCATCATCAAAGAATGGTCAGAAAAACTGGCTGCTGCCAACGGTGACGACCGCCTATACCGCGTATCAGTGGCCTGTGAAGCCTTGATGTGGGAACAGAAAAAACTCTTCTGTAATGCTGACTTCTTCCACGCCAGCGCTTACCACTACATGGATATTCCGACTAAGTTGTTTACGCCAATCTTCGTGTGTTCACGCGTCACAGGCTGGGCGGCGCACGTGATGGAGCAACGCTCTAACAACCGCATCATCCGCCCGAGTGCCGATTATGTGGGCGTTGCGCCGCGCAAAGTGGTACCGATTGCCAACC
Organism: Shewanella sp. NKUCC05_KAH; assembly: GCF_019345585.1. Lineage (NCBI taxonomy): Bacteria > Pseudomonadati > Pseudomonadota > Gammaproteobacteria > Alteromonadales > Shewanellaceae > Shewanella > Shewanella sp. NKUCC05_KAH. The sequence goes on along the minus strand of NZ_JAHKQZ010000011.1, from coordinate 98,187 downwards.
GTTAAGCAAAATTGACCACACTTGGCGCGAGATTTCACTCAATGTAAGTCTTGCGCCAACTTCATTTTCCGAAATGGATGATGTTATGAGCACTGCTATGAATACCCAATATCGCAAGCCCTTACCCGGCACTCAACTCGATTACTTCGATACCCGCGAAGCCGTAGAAGCCATTCAAGCTGGCTCGTATGCCAAGCTACCTTACACCTCGCGCGTTTTAGCTGAAAACTTAGTCCGACGCTGCGATCCGGCCGTTTTGACCGACTCGCTAAAACAGATTATCGAATCTAAGCAAGAACTGGATTTTCCTTGGTTTCCTGCCCGCGTGGTGTGCCACGACATTTTGGGGCAAACCGCCTTAGTTGACCTTGCAGGTCTGCGTGACGCTATTGCCGCTAAGGGTGGCGATCCGGCCAAAGTGAACCCTGTTGTACCAACACAATTAATTGTGGATCACTCACTCGCTGTCGAATTTGGTGGTTTTGATAAAGACGCCTTCGCCAAAAACCGCGCCATCGAAGACAGACGCAACGAAGACAGATTCCACTTTATTGATTGGACGCAAAAAGCCTTTAAAAACATTGATGTTATCCCTCAGGGTAACGGCATCATGCATCAAATTAACTTAGAGCGTATGTCCCCTGTGGTGCATTCACGCAATGGCGTGGCCTTCCCAGATACCTTAGTTGGCACCGACAGCCACACACCGCACGTTGATGCGCTCGGCGTTATCGCCATAGGTGTCGGCGGCTTAGAAGCCGAAAGCGTGATGCTGGGCCGCGCATCCTATATGCGTCTACCGGACATTATCGGTGTTGAGCTCACGGGCAGACCACAGCCCGGCATTACAGCTACCGATATCGTATTAGCCTTGACCGAGTTTCTACGCGCACAAAAAGTCGTCTCCTCTTACTTAGAGTTCTTCGGTGAAGGCGCAGCGGCACTGACATTAGGCGATCGCGCCACGATTTCGAACATGACACCTGAATTTGGCGCCACTGCGGCCATGTTCTACATCGACCAGCAAACCTTAGATTATTTGACCTTAACTGGCCGCGAAGCCGAGCAAGTTAAACTGGTTGAAACCTATGCCAAAACCGCAGGTTTGTGGGCCGACAGCTTGACCGAAGTGCACTATCCACGCGTACTGCATTTTGATTTATCTTCGGTGGTGCGCACCATTGCAGGGCCATCAAACCCACATGCGCGGGTGCCAACATCAGAACTCGCGGCACGTGGTATTAGTGGCGTAGTCGAAAACGAGCCCGGCTTAATGCCCGATGGCGCTGTGATTATTGCAGCGATTACCAGCTGCACTAACACCAGTAACCCACGCAACGTGATTGCCGCAGGTCTCATTGCCCGCAACGCCAACGCTAAAGGCTTAAGCCGCAAACCTTGGGTCAAAACCTCACTCGCACCCGGCTCAAAAGCGGTGCAGTTGTATTTGGAAGAAGCCAAGCTATTACCTGAACTTGAACAACTCGGCTTTGGCATTGTTGGGTTTGCCTGTACGACGTGTAACGGTATGAGCGGCGCGCTGGATCCTGTGATTCAAAAAGAAGTGATCGACCGCGACTTGTACGCCACCGCTGTGTTATCGGGTAACCGTAACTTCGATGGCCGTATTCATCCCTATGCTAAACAAGCTTTCTTAGCATCGCCGCCATTGGTCGTCGCCTACGCGATTGCAGGCACCATACGTTTCGATATCGAAAAGGATGTGCTGGGACTAGATAAAGACGGCAACCCCGTCAAACTTCTCGACATTTGGCCATCGGATGAAGAAATCGATGCCGTGATTGCGACCAGTGTTAAACCTGAGCAGTTCCGTAAAGTGTACGAGCCCATGTTCGATTTAGCCGTCGATTATGGCGAAAAAATCAGCCCGCTGTACGATTGGCGTCCGCAATCTACATATATTCGTCGCCCACCTTACTGGGAAGGCGCATTGGCCGGAGAGCGCGCACTCAAGGGTATGCGACCACTGGCGGTACTGGGTGACAACATCACCACCGACCATTTATCGCCCTCTAACGCCATTATGATGGACAGCGCCGCGGGCGAATATCTGCACAAAATGGGCTTGCCGGAGGAAGACTTTAACTCCTACGCCACCCACAGGGGCGATCACTTAACCGCCCAACGTGCGACCTTTGCCAACCCTAAACTTAAAAACGAGATGGCAATCGTTGACGGTAAAGTGCAACAAGGTTCACTGACGCGTATCGAGCCAGAAGGTCAAGTGACCCGTATGTGGGAAGCGATTGAAACCTATATGGAACGTAAGCAGCCGCTGATCATCATAGCGGGCGCAGATTACGGCCAAGGTTCGTCCCGCGACTGGGCAGCCAAAGGCGTGCGTTTAGCGGGTGTAGAGGCCATAGTTGCCGAAGGTTTCGAGCGTATTCACCGCACTAACTTAGTCGGTATGGGCGTGTTGCCGCTGGAATTTAAGGCGGGCGAAAACCGTGCAACCTACGGTATAGACGGCACAGAAGTGTTCGATGTCCTCGGCACGCCAGCGCCAAGAGCGGACTTAACTGTCGTTATCACCCGTAAAAACGGTGAGCGCATCGAAGTGCCAGTGACCTGTCGCCTCGATACCGCCGAAGAAGTGTCTATCTACGAGGCGGGCGGCGTATTGCAACGCTTCGCGCAGGACTTTCTTGAATCAAATCAGGCTTAAATCGAATCTCGAATCAAATCAGGCTTGAGTCGAGATTTGAATCGACGCCCGTGTCTGGTTAGAGACGACGCTTAAATATCAGCTAGCAAAACCGAGCGCCAGCGACTTCACCATTAAGTTACTGGCGCTCATTTGGACTCCATTGGGAGTTCTTTTGGAGTTAATGAATGAATGCTTCAACAACCCACGCGCCACAAATCAAAGTCGCCGCGACTTATATGCGCGGCGGCACCAGCAAGGGCGTGTTTTTCCGTCTGCAGGATTTACCTAAGGCCGCACAAGTTGCAGGTGCCGCCCGTGATGCCTTGTTACTGCGAGTGATAGGCAGCCCAGACGCTTACGGTAAACAAATCGATGGCATGGGCGGAGCAACCTCGAGCACCAGCAAAACTGTAATCCTCTCCCCTAGCACCCAAACCGATCACGATGTCGATTACCTCTTCGGCCAAGTGGCCATCGATAAACCCTTTGTCGATTGGAGCGGTAACTGTGGCAACTTAACTGCCGCCGTCGGTGCCTTTGCCATCAGTAATGGCCTAATTGATACGGCGCGCATTCCACACAATGGCGTCTGCACAGTCCGAATTTGGCAAGCCAATATAGGCAAAACGATTATCGCCCATGTGCCAATCACCCAAGGTGAAGTACAAGAAACCGGTGATTTTGAGCTCGATGGTGTGACCTTTCCCGCCGCCGAAGTGCAAATCGAGTTTATGAACCCCGCCGCCGATGAAGACGGTGAAGGGGGCAACATGTTCCCTACGGGTAATGTTGTCGATGTGCTAGAAGTGCCGGGCATTGGCAGCTTTAACGCTACTATGATCAACGCGGGCATTCCCACCATTTTTATCAACGCAGAAGACTTAGGCTACACGGGCACAGAGCTACAAGATGATATTAATAGTGACAATGCCGCCCTTGCCAAATTTGAAACCATTCGCGCCTATGGCGCCGTGCGTATGGGCTTGATTTCGCATATTGATGAAGCAGTTGCACGCCAACACACGCCTAAGATCGCCTTTGTCGCTAAGCCTAAAGCCTATGTGTCATCGAGCGGTAAAACCGTCAATGCAGATGAAATTGACCTACTGGTACGCGCCTTGTCTATGGGCAAACTGCACCACGCTATGATGGGCACGGCTGCCGTTGCGATTGGTACGGCGGCGGCAATTCCCGGCACTTTAGTCAACTTAGCCGCAGGCGGAGACACTAAGGACAAAATAGATGCGGTACGTTTCGGTCATCCCTCTGGCACCTTGCGCGTTGGCGCCGAGGCAAACTTAGTGAATGGTGAATGGACAGTCGTTAAAGCCATTATGAGCCGCAGCGCTCGCGTACTGATGGAAGGTTTTGTGCGGGTGCCCGCTGCGTAATTTTATCTAAGTAAACAGTTCAACCAAAGACCTTGCTTCTCCCCCTTCCGGCAAGGTCTTTTTTCTATTCTCGCCCATCATTTTAATCTGCTTCGCCCGTATTTGTCTTAGCATGATATGTTGACATACCTGAAACAATGCTAAGATCCTTTAGCAAAAACGCCAGAATACAAACTCGTCATAAAAAGAATATTGGCAGTGAAACGGTACAGTTAATATATTGCATGATCTATTACAGAATCGCGCCCATCGATTTTGGTTATTTTTAAACCAAGTCAGCAATTTAAGTCGCATTTTTACAGCAAAATGGCATGTAAGGTCTAGGCTAAGAACTAAACTAAATAGAAACCTAATCAGGATGGGTCCGTTTTTGGTAGGGGAAAATTTGAGTCAACTAATCCACAAGCTAATGTTAAGTACGCTTTTTATCCTAAGTTTGTGGGGGATCTCGTGCAATGGATTAGCTCAACCATTGAGCGCGGCTTCTACACAGCTCAAATTTGAACATATTCGCAGTGAAGATGGCCTTACCCAAAATACGATTACTAGCCTGTTTATGGATAATGCAGGTATGTTATGGATTGGCACTCAAGATGGTTTGCATGCTTATAACGGTCACAGCTTCAATATTTTCCCCCATTCACCCAATGATCCGAGGAGTATTTCTGAGAGCTATGTCTCTGACATTATTCAAGACTCAGAAGGTAATATCTGGGTTTCAACTTTCAGCCAAGGGGTAAATCGACTCGATTTGAGCACAGGGACCTTTGAACACTTTGGCCAAGAACAAGGGCTTACCGATCCACGCACAACCAAACTCAGCGTTGTAGGCAATACACTCTGGATTGGTACTAAAGCAGGACTATTTTCCCTATCGACCAAAACCAAACGCATTACCCAAGTAAACTTAGGTAATAGTGTTCAACCCCACATCACCAGCTTAGCCAATGTTGAAGACACTTACCTTCTGGCAGGAACACAAGATAGCGGCACCTTTGCTGTCAGTGCCAATACTATCACTCGCTTAAATGTCCCGCAGAATCTCACTGCACATCAAATTAGGGCACATTCCGCTAATGCGATAACTTTAGCTCTGGGAGAGCAATTATGGCATTACAACTTGGCCTCACAACAGGGCGAAATCCTCTGGCAGACAGACGATAATGTGCCTTACATTAAAGATTTTATCCAAACTGAGCAGGGTGACTTTTGGGTTGTTGGGCCAGAAGCCGGTCTCATTCAACTCGAGAGAAGCGATAAGGCATTTACTGCGACCTACCACAGGTATGATCCTAAGCGCACCAACAGCATCAGTGAAAATAACATACTGAGCTTACTGCAAGATCCCTTTGGCAATTTATGGTTAGGTGCCAGTTATTCTGGTCTAGATAAAATTAATACCCGTCGTCAGTATTTTCAGCATATTTACGAATCCACTCCTAACCTGTCGCAACAAAGTAACAACATTCGCACCTTGTTCCGCAGCCAAGATAATGCGCTATGGATAGGCACCGAAGGTGCTGGGCTTAAACGCATGTTGGCCAATGGAAAATATGAACACTACACGGAACTCTTTGCTAACGCCTTAGGGATGCATCAACGCAACTTGAATCTTATCCTGCGAGATATAGACCAAGACAAAAATGGCGTGCTTTGGTTTGCCACTAACTATGGGTTAGGTCGACTGGCGCTAGATGGCCAATTCCAGTTACTCAAGGTGACAGAACGCACTGATCAAGGCTCAGAAACCAATTATATCCGTAGTTTAGATATTGATGAGCAAGGTCACCTCTGGGTGGCAACAACCAATGCCCTCTACCGTAAGGCGATAGATACCGATGAATTTACTTTTATCTCATTGGCACATATTGATAATTTCTATCCAGCACAAAACCAGTTTTTAATCCTCAGAACACACAAAGACACGCTATGGATAGGTACTCTCGATGGCCTGCTTAAGCTGGATATGAAAACAGGCACAGGTAAATCCTATTTCCATCAATCCTCTAACAAAAACAGCCTGATCAACAACCGTGTCCGCGATATTTTAGTCACAAAGTCGGGCGAGGTATGGTTTGCCACCCATGGTGGGATCAGCAAGTTACCGTCCCAAGAGACTGATGCAGGTTTTAGCCACTATACCCGCAATCAGGGATTACCAAGTGATACCATCTATGCCTTACTCGAAGATCAAGAACACAACATTTGGTTTAGTAGTAATGCGGGGATAGGAAAGCTCAATCCTAAAACCAATCGTGTCATCATATTTAACGAACAAGAAGGGCTACAAGCACTGGAGTTTAACGGTGGCGTAAAACTTGAAGACAGCGATGGCGATCTCTGGTTTGGTGGCATTAATGGCATAAATCGTTTCAATCCAAAGTCAATTCCAGATCAACGACCCGATGTTAAAGTCGCACTCACTGGCTATAGTATTGCGGGTAAAGGGCACACTATTCTCGATTTAAGTCATCCACCTAGCATAGTAATGGACTATAGCGATCAGCTGATCAGTTTTGAGGTGACCTCATTGGATTTCAGCTATACGGGTAAAAACCGCTTCAGCTATTTTCTTGAGGGATTTGATAACGAGTGGCATGAGCTCCCCACAGGTAATGAAATCACCTTCACTAATATTAATCCTGGTCACTACCAACTGCATGTTCGCCATGGGCTGCAATACAACACTCAAGGTGACTACGCCCTTTCTGTCGATCTTCATGTAAAAGCGCCCTTCTATCGAACTCAGTTCGCCTACGCCCTCTATAGCTTGCTCTCTCTATGGCTGTTGGCTTGGATCATTATCTGGCGTAAAAGAAAACGCCAGCAACAGCGCGAATTTGAAACCAGTATCCGCGCCTCAGAGGAGCGACTCAAACTTGCACTTTGGGCCTCTGGCGATGGCATGTGGGACTGGAACATACCAGAAAATCGCGTCTATCGTACCAATATGGATTCTTCAGTCCCCCATTGGAATAGCAGCAATATAGCCCATGAGAGCATGCACTCAGAGGATAGAGAAAGATTCAAATTTGAGCTTAACGAACACCTTCAAGGTCGTTCGCCTTTCTTCGAAGCAGAGTACCGAGTCGAACGTTCCCCCGGTAATTGGGTATGGATTTTAGACCGCGGTAAAGTGGTGGAAAAAGATAGCCTAGATAATCCAATCCGCATGACAGGGACCAACCGTAACATTACCTCGCGCAAACTGATTGAAAACGAGTTGGTACTGTCATCACAAGTGCTCAACAGTATGAACGAAGCCGTTGTAGTGGGAGGATTAAACTATCGAATTCGTTCGGTCAACCCAGCATTTTGTGCCATTACAGGGTACACAGAACGCCAAATAACCGACAGGCATTTCATTCACTTAGCCTTTAGTCGCCAACAGAGGGAATTGTTCAATACGATTGAACAACAGCTACTGCGTCACAAACATTGGGTCGGAGAACTGTGGATCCGCAATAAACAACGTCAGGCCATTTTAGTCTGGCTTGAAATCAACCAAGTGATCGATATCAAAGGTGAAACCAGTCACTTCGTTGCAGTATTTACTGACATCACAGAGCGGAAAAAAGCCGAAGAAGATCTGCGTTTCCTCGCCAGCTTCGACACATTAACTGGCTTACCGAACCGAACCTTATTTCAAGACAGGCTCAATCACGCGATTACTCAAGCGCACAGAGCGAATAATATCGTTGCCTTGCTGTTCTTAGACCTCGACCGCTTTAAACATATCAACGACTCTATGGGTCATCATGTCGGGGATTTGTTACTGAAAGCCGTGGCAAGACGACTGCAAAATGCGGTGCGTGATGGCGATACTGTCGCACGCTTAGGTGGCGATGAATTTACTATTATTTTAGAAGGTGTTGCGAAAACAAAAGCCGCAACCCTGATCTCAGAAAAAGTGCTCAGAGCATTCCAAACGCCCTTTTTATTGGACGATAAAACGCTGACCATTTCGACCTCAATTGGTATCAGCTTATACCCTAACGATGCGGACAATGCCGACTCACTGATTAAATTTGCCGATACCGCCATGTACCACGCAAAATCATCAGGTCGAAATAACTTTCAGTTTTATACCTCTAAGTTAAATGAAATCGCCACCCGTCATGTACAACTCGAAAGCGGTTTAAAGGAAGCTATCCAACACAAAGAACTAAGCTTGGTTTATCAACCTAAATTCTGTTTACGAAATGGTTCACTCACAGGACTGGAAGCACTTTTACGTTGGTATCACACTGAACTTGGTCCTATTTCACCTGTGGAATTTATTCCACTCGCGGAAGAAACGGGTATCATCACTCAAATTGGCCATTGGGTGATCAACCACGCCTGCCAGCAATTAGCCGAATGGAATAGCCTAGGATTTAACGGGATCACTATTGCCGTTAACCTATCGGCGCGCCAACTTAAAGCCGATATTATCTCAACCATAGAAGTGGCCTTGGCAGTTTCTGGTCTACCAGCACAATCCCTTGAGCTTGAACTGACAGAGTCGATGATCATGGGCAATCCGCAAGAGTCGGTCAGTATTTTGTCAAAACTCAAGGCCCTAGGATTGACCATAGCCGTGGATGATTTTGGTACGGGTTATTCGAGCCTAAGCTATCTCAAACGCTTCCCGATAGACACACTCAAAATCGATCGAGAATTTGTCAGAGACATCACCAACGATCCCGACGATGCCGCCATCACCAGCGCCATTATTGCCCTCGCTCACAGCTTAGAACTGAATGTCGTCGCCGAAGGCGTAGAGACCCAAGAACAGCTCAACTTCTTGGCGATGCAAGGCTGCGATCAAGTACAAGGTTTTTTACTGAGTAAACCCTTAAATGCCGAAGATTGTTTAACCTTACTCAAAAATCAATCTAAGCCACAGCCACTTTGATTTAAGGCATTATCGACAAAAAAAGCCAATAAAAAAGGCTCCTAGGAGCCTTTAAACATCACCACAAATTCCTTACTTTGCTAAACGTTCAACACGCTTAACCCAGCCTTCAGGACCTTTAATATGGCCCTTTTGGATTTCGGTATACAGTTTATAGATGCGCTGAACATGCTCGCCCACTTCACCATTACCGACAGTGACAACATGGCCATCTTCAAAAATGTATGAGCCCACAGCAGAAACCACGGCCGCCGTCCCAAAACCACCCGCCTCGATAATTTCACCTGATTCAATATCAGCGATAAATTTATCAAGCATGACAGTCTCTTGGCGCACTTCACAACCGAGCATCTCTCCCAATTCCATAATGGATTGCGAGGTGATCGACTTCAAAATAGTATCTGTGAAGGTTGGAATAATCACAGTGCCATCTTTCAGAATGTGGAAATGATTCATCGCGCCCGCTTCTTCAATCTGTTGATTGGTTGAATCGAGATATAACACTTGCGATGCACCAAAGGCTGCCGCCGCTTTACCCGCACGCAACGAAGCCGCATAGTTACCCGCGGCTTTTGAGGCGCCAGTGCCACCCGATACTGCACGATGGAAAGTTTTGCTGATCAGCAAGCGTATGCCTTTGTTCACGCCAGCCGCGTAATAAGCGCCACTTGGGCTTAACACCACACAGAAGGTATAACGCGAACTTGGGCTCACAGAGAGGCGGTCTTCGGTCGCAAAAATAAAAGGACGAATATACAGACACGCGCCTTCTTGCATCGGGAACCAGAGGCGATCGACATCGATCAACGCATTGATCGCATCCATCTGCATTTGTTCATCGATATTGGGAATACAGACGATATCGGCGGAGCGATTCATCCGCTCGGCATTCTTATTAATACGGAAAGTATAAATCTCGCCGTCTTCATGCATAAAGGCTTTAGCGCCTTCGAAGATCGACTGGCCATAATGCAACGCCATTGCACCCGGTGCCATTTCAAATGGTCCATAAGGAACGATGCGCGGATCGCACCATTGTCCATCATGATAATCCATCAAAAACATATGATCGGTTCTGAGGCTACCAAAGCCCACATTCCCCTCGGGCTTGAATTGCTCAGTACGGCGCTCGGACGCAGGTTTTAAATTGTAGGTTATTTCCATCGCATACCACCTTGATTACTGAACAAGCAGACTAGGGAGCGACAGGAATAAAGTCAAGAGGGGCGCGCATATCTAAAGGTCTAAGCAAATAAAAAACTCGCTAACACGCTTGGTTCAACTTTTCACACGGCCTCAGAGACAGGATAAAACAATCCGCATTGGGTCACACATAATGCCAATGGCAAGTATTTTTGCCACAATAGGGTCGAACTTCCAATGAGATGATCCTATGTCAGATTATAAAATGATCCCCTGCGCCCACTACGACTATCTCGAACTCGCCTGCCTGCGTGGTTATCAACTCAACATTGAGCTTATTGATGGCACCCAGTGCCAAGGTAAAGCCATCACCACGCAGACAAGAGCCGACAAAACTGAGTGGCTTATCATCCAACTGCAACAAACTAAACAATCCCTTAGACTCGACCATATCGCCGCCATCACCCCCCTCGAGCCTAATGCTGAATTTGGTCGAGTACTCATTGCGGCCAAGCAAAGGATATAACATGGCAACTATGATTTTATCGGTTGATATCGGTCACTGGATCGGTGGGCATAACGGCCAATACCCCCATCTCATTGAATTTGATATGGCGCATCTGGATAGACCCTTTCAGGTCAGCGAAGGTTGGGGGCATGGTTTAGGAGGCTTCGCTTACTCACTCGCACAATTTGTCGAAACGCCTTATTTCCTCAAACTCAAAACCGAGGCTCCTTGGGCGTTTGCCATTATCGAACAAGGCCTAGCCCAACAAGATATTGAGACTATCGCCACCGCACTCTCAGAACAATATGGGGATCATCCGCCGCTTGTCCCTGCACATTTAATGGAATACTTATTAGGTTAAAGCTAAAGGGTTTTGTTAGAAGAGAGTGGACCTGCTGAACAATACAGGCTTAGTTAGCGAGGTGTATTGCGGAAAAGCTTCACCGAGTCATGACACTCGGTGACAGGATTCGAAATAGGGATCGAAACAGGCTTCTTAACTGGACGAAAAATAGCTTAGCGCTTAAACCGCAACCGCCGCAATCACAGAAACTTCAACCAAATATTCTGGCTCGGCAATAGCGGCTTGCACACACGCGCGGGCTGGCGCATGGCCTTTAGGCACCCAAGCATCCCATACCGCATTCATTGCATCATAATCACCCATATCTTTCAGATAAATAGTCGCTGACAGTAAATACTCACGCGAACTTCCCGCCTGCGCTAACAAGGTATCGACCTCCTCAAGCATAGTGACAGTTTGCTCGGTGATACCTTGATACTTGTCCTTCGCCACTTGACCACACAGATACACAGTACCTTGGTGGATCACTATACTGCTCATGCGGGTACCTACATCTAAACGGGTAATACTCATATTGATAATCTCTTAAATCAGATGCACTTAAATAAATGGCTCAGCAAGAACCGAATCGGCCATTTTAGCGATAAACTGGCTTTATGTCTGCGCCACGAATCTGGGCAAAGGTGAATAAAAACGTGCCATCAAGGCAAATAATCCTAGGCTACAGCTCACCACGGCCAGCCACACTAACGGTGTCGCCACGGCTAAATTGACTAATTGAAATCCGACTAAGGCTGCACATGCCGCGATCAAAGCAAAGGGCAACTGAGTCACCACATGGTCATGGGGAGCGCAACCTGAGCTGGTCGCACTGAGCACGCTGGTATCTGAAATGGGCGAGCAGTGGTCGCCAAATACCGACCCCGCCATCACAGCGCTCAGTACAGGTAACAACAAATGAGGATCCAAGTTATGGGCAATCTCTGCGCCAATAGGGATCATAATTGCAAATGTTCCCCAGCTTGAACCCGTCGCAAAAGCCATTATCGCACAGAGTAAAAACATTCCCGCTACCAGCAGGTGCGGGGAAAGATAAGCCTTAGCCCAAGCTGCCAATAATTTAGCGACGCCAAGATCTTGGATCACAGCGCCAATCATCCAAGTGCAGAGTAAAATCGCAATGGCGAAGGCGATCATGCGAACTCCGTGGCTCAAATCCCCCACTAATGCCGTTAAACGTCGCCCAGACAAGCCTAACATGGCAAGAGTGACTAAGGTTGCCAACAAACAAGCATCGCGCATAGAAGCGCCAATATCAGCCTTAGCAAGCCAAAGTGACACATCCCAAGAAGAGACCTGCTGAGCCCCCGACCACAAAGTTAATCCCACTGAAGCAGACAGCAGAGTCAGCATAGGGATTGCGAGCAGCCAAGGATTTCCCTTAACCTCGACCGTATTGGAAGATTCCACAGCAGTAGCAGCAACAAAAGAGTGAAAACCTACGCCATACCAAGCGACGAGCACAGACAAGCCTAAGGTCACTATGGCGTAAAAGTTAAATAAGGCCACCTCAATAAAGGCTTCCAACGGCGACACGGGCAAAAAGCTGATCCCCGCGATAAGCGCCATCACATAAGGGCCCCAACTGGAGAAAGGCAATAGCGCGCATAAAGGCGAAGCATTGGAATCAACTAAATAGGCGAGCTGCTCATGGCGAATACCATAACGCTGGCTGAGCGGCTGACACACATGGCCGACAGCAAGACAACTGAAAATCCCATCGATAAACACTAACCAACCAAGAAATACGACCCCAAGACGCGCCTGACGCTCAGTACGAATACGGCTATACAGCCAATCGCCAAACTGACCCACGGCACCGCCACGTGCTAACAATTGCGTCATGCTACCGAGCAGTAACATGGCGAACAGCACATTGAGATGCCACGCTTGCCAAGCACCTTGGGCATAAAATTGTTTTACACCGATATCAAGCAAATACAACCCCGTTTGCAGCGGGTCAAATTGGGCGATCAATAGGGCGCCAGAGACGATACCAACGCCTAACGCCACCAGCGTGCGGCGTAAAAACAGGGCTAAGGTTAAGGTCAACAGTAACGGGAGTATGGCGAGCAGACTAGGCGACATGGACCATTCCGATAAAAAATAAAACCAAGAATACTAACGAGTTAATAACAAATGCAAAAAAACTTAATTTAGAACCCAGTAATAGGGTGTTTTTTAACCAAACGGCAAGAATCGCTATTCCTTAAGTTCTAGGCACTGCTAGAATCACAGTCCCATCCAGAAACCATAGGACTCTCCAGATGAGCCTTGAATTACTGTCCAAACTGGAAACCAAAATCCAGGCTGCACTCGAAACTATCGAGCTTCTAAAAATGGAGCTTGAAGAAGAGAAGCAAAAAGCGTCTACGCTGAGTGAGCACAATCAACAATTGAATGCGCAAAACCAGCAACTACAAGAAGAACTCACTTCTTGGAACGAAAAAGTGACTGGCCTTGTTGGCTTGTTAAACAGCGAAATCTAAACTGCATTAGTTTGATGATGCTGCGCTTCGATCAGTTCGTTCAATTCTAAAATAGCCTGCTTCACTTTTGGCAGGCTTTTTCTTGGCAGTAAAAACCGTCCCTTCTCAAATTCCAATCGTCCTAAATCTTTAACCCAAATAACACCAGTGAGAAAAATACGCGCGTGCTTAACGATAAGCTTAGGTGCGTAGACAGGAAAAACTCTCATATGACCACCTACAAGCATTCTTGTTGTTATTGATTACAGTTGTTTGACAGAAGCTTTGCCACTTGAGTTTCATCGTTAGAGTGGTATTTTTCATCTTTTATCGCCAAAAATACTTAATCGTTTGATTTAGTTAAACTATGAATATGTCACCCTGTGAGTAAAAAAGAAGATCGCCATAATAATGTCACTTGCCAATTTTTTGACACTCTGCTAAATTATTAACGTTACTCAGGGTAAAAATGAGTCCTCTGGCTCAAGTCCGTACTTTCTTTTACAAGAAGTACGGTTTTTTTTGCCCATTTTTTGCCTCGTCTTTATTCCATAAGTTCAAACGACTAGCCTACAGAGGCCTAACTCAGTACGTTAAACTCCCTATCAAAGCGCTATTTGCCTTGTTGTTGCCAACCGCCCCAATAAAAAAGAGCCCTTAGGCTCTCTTTAACATGCAATCGATACAGCATTATCATCCGCTCATATGACAGCAGTGCGGGTAACGCCTATCGAACTATTTTTTTGCTAGGTAGAAAGCAATTTCTAACAGCTCGTCGTAGGATTTGATTGCCCCTGTTTCAACACGGTACTTACCGTTAACAACCAGAGCAGGTACACCCGTCAGCTTAGCGTTTTCAGTATCACGCTTCATCTTTGCCATTTGCGCCTTTACCATGAAAGACTCTGCAGCCGCATCGAAGGTTTTACCATCGACACCGTTAGCAATAAACACAGCACGAACATCATCGCGATTAGTAAAATGCTGTTTCTTCTCATGAATAGCAGAGAATAACGCCGCATCCATTTTCTCATCGACGTTTAACTGATGTGCGACTGCAAATGCGCGTGACATTTCAACCCCCATCTCTTTGCCGATAAAATCAACGTGTGCTTGGTTAAACGCAACGCCTTCTGGCTTATCGGCGAGAATTTTTGGCACTACGGTTTTAGAGAAAGTAAAACAATGCGGACAATAGAAAGAGAAAAACTCAGTAATCTCAGGCTTCGCAGTTGCTGGGCCATCGTTAATCACTGTGTAATGCACACCTTCTTGGTATTCCACAGCCGATACTGCCAGTGGCGCCAGTAACAGAGCCGCGGCCATGAGTAATACTTTTTTCATGAAAATTCCTTAAATCATTTTGATAAATTGGCTGGAGACTAACATATTCCATTTTTTGAGTGTAACTCAAGCTTAAGAGTTCAATCTAATGTCACAAGATACGTCTGTGAAATCATATTTTGCTCAATGCTAATACGGCACTAGACTCAGTGGTGGTTCGCTAAGGGCAAATAATTGCTCTTTGAACGCCAAAATCTGCTGTTCCCAATACTTTTCATCCCCAAACCAAGGGAAGTTCATCGGGAAGGCCGGATCGTCCCAGCGACGGCCAATCCACGCGTTGTAATGCACCATACGCAGCGCCCGCAGCGGTTCAATCAAGGCTAACTGCCTTGTATCAAACTCACAAAATTCTTCATAGGCTTCGAGTAAGATCTCAAGCTGCATCATTTGCTGCGCTCTATCCCCGGTTAGCATCATCCATAAATCTTGAATCGCCGGTCCCATGCGAGCATCGTCTAAATCGACGAATCCGGGACCGTCTGGCGTCCACAAAATATTGCCTGGGTGTAAATCGCCGTGTAAGCGAATGGCCGCAAAATCTTGGCGATCCCAAATCGCATTCGCCTTAGCCAGCACCTGCTCTACTACGGTAAAGAACGGCAAGCGTAGGCTATTAGGCACCAGATTAGATTGCTTTAACCACGCGAGCGGCTCGGCGCCTAAAATCTGCGGATTCAGTGGTTCACGTTCAGCAAATACCGTTTGTGCCGCGTACTGGTGTATCCGACCGATGAACCGCCCCACTAATTCCAGCTGCTCTAAATTATCGACTTCGAAGGCGCGACCACCTAAGGAAGGAAACAGGGTAAATCGATAACCTTGGTACTTGTGTAACGTATGGCCTTCGATAATTACAGGTACGGCAATCGGGATATCTTCTGCCGCGAGTGCGAGCGCATAATCATGTTCCTCTTGGATCTGCGCATCGCTCCAACGGTCTGGGCGATAGAACTTCACCACATAGCGCAGTCCTTCATCGCTACGGAACTGATACACGCGGTTCTCGTAACTGTTCAGCGCGAGTAAGCCCGTTTCCGGGTACACGCCCAGACTTTCAATCGCATCTAAGATCAAATCCGGTGTTAGGGCTTGAAAATGGAACTCTGCACCACTGGAACTCGTAGTCGGTGGCGTCATATTCTGACTCATATTCAGTTCACTCTTAGGTGAGGTTGCAGCAAAGTGGCTAAGTATTCCAGCACCTCAAAATCGGCTTCTCGTTCGGTCGAGAGCCAGCAAATGTTGCCGTAAAACTCATAATTGAGCCATAACTGGCTGCCTTCAAATTCTAATAACCATTGATGCCTGTCGGCGCCCCACTGACGCTCGCGCACAGTGCAATCGAGCGCCGCTGCTAAAGGTTCGGCAAAGTCAGCGAAACGATCAAAATCGATATCCGCACTGACCGCTAAACTTAAGGCACTTCTATCTAAGCGAATAGTATCTAAACTAATGGTATCTAAGCTCATGGCTTTTAAATGTGTGCTTGGTAATTTCATGCTTGTTATCCCATCAACTACTACATGACATGATCAAACCTTGGCCCCAGTCCGGTGGACGCTTGGCTAAGTCTTCATGCTCTGCGTGTTCGGCAAAGGGCTGAGTTAAGATTTTTTGCAGCAAATGCAGCGGCGCAAGATTACCCTCTTCTACTGCGATTATCGCCTCTTGGGCTAAATAGTTACGCAAAATATATTTGGGATTCACACTATTGCGCTCAGTTTGCCACGCAGGGATATCCGCTACTGCGCCCAATCGCTGTTGATAGGCTTGATACCAAGCATCAAACTGACTGACATCGATAAAATCATCCCGCAGCGCACTGTATTTGCTGGTTGGATCTAACTTACCTAATTGACGCCAAGTCTGAGTGTAATCGAGTTGATTTTTCTCCATCAGCACAGTAAATCGACCTATGAGTTCGAGATCCTGTTTGTCCTGCTCTACCGACGAAACATCAACTGCTGATAGACCTAGTTTTGCCCGCATCAAGCGCAAATAAGGCTGCACTAGCGCCTCTTGGTATTGATTAAGAATGGCAATTAAGTCATCGGATGGGATCACTGGTGTGAGCGCCTGCGCTAAACGTTGCAAGTTCCACAAACCGACGCCCGGCTGCTGACCAAAGGCATAGCGACCTTCGGGATCAGAATGATTACAGATAAAGTCTTCTTGGAATGTATCGAGGAACGCAAAGGGACCGAAGTCAAAACTGTCGCCCAGAATCGACATATTGTCTGTGTTCATCACGCCATGGGCAAAACCGACCGCCTGCCAGTGGGCAATCATCTTAGCGGTATCTTGCACTACCTGTAAAAACCACGCTTTATAGCCTGCGGCATCACAACTCAAATGGGGATAATGCTGAGTAATAGTGAAGTTGAGTAATTGAGTCAGCTTGTCGGCACGACCGCGCTCACTGTGGCAGAAAAACTCGAAATGACCGAAACGAATGTGGCTGCGGGCTAAACGTACGGTAATGGCTGCGGTTTCTTGGCTCTCACGCCATACGGGCAAGTCAGAGCCAATCACAGCCAAGGCGCGGGTCGTCGGCACGTGCAGATGATGCAGCGCCTCAGAGACTAAAAACTCGCGCACCGCGGAGCGCATCACAGCGCGGCCATCACCACGACGCGAATAAGGCGTCGGACCGCCGCCTTTAAGGGCGACATCCCATGCGCCATTTGGACCAATCGCTTCACCTAAAATGATCGAACGTCCATCCCCTAAGCGCGGCGTGTAACCGCCAAATTGGTGGCCGCTATACACTTGGGCATAGTAGGTCGCGCCATCGACGGCAGCATTGCCAGATAAGCCCAATAACAACTCATCGGTGGGTTGGCTCAGGCCAATCAATTGGGCGGCGTCATTACTCCATGCCAGCCATTCAGGCTTAGTTATCCCTTGTGGATATACTTGCGAGTAAAACTCAGGCAGCTGAGTAAAAAAATCCTGTTTAAACTTCATCTTGTCCACCTATTGGCTCATGGTCTTGCAAACCAGCACCGATTTATCGTCGAACTCGCATAGGTGCCCACATTGATAAGATCCAAGGCCAAAACCACTCACGCCAGAACGACTTAGACGTTGCATACCATGAGCCTTGCTCTGGCATTGCTCTAGAGTATCGTAGTAACCATTTATATCTTCGGCCTGCAAAGGCGTCACCGGAATGGCACTCACATCGGGATAATAAAATAGGGTCCATTCTGGGGTTTTAGTACAGCCACTGAGTAGCAATAATCCAAGCCCGAATAAGACATTCGGTAAGGCATAGCTTAGTTTCATTTTTCCCCTATTAAGCCCATAAAAAAAGCGAACCTTAGTTCGCCTTTTGCGCATTCAGTTAGCAGGGATTCTACACTGCTTAGACGAGGGAAATAACCGCTTTTCGTTTAAGGGTTTACCCGCTAAGCGCTCCCTACAACATATCAAGCCGTGGTTGCTTTAGTCTGTGCTTTCTCAATCCGGTTGATTCGGCCCTCAAAGCCAGTGACAGTGCCATCGCTCAGCCCAAGCTCGAGTGCTTTACGACAGATGACAATGGCGGCATCGAAGGCTTGGGTATCATTTAGCAAGGTGGCTAAATGCAGGAAACCGGAAGATTTAAGCTCAGTATCTTTGCCTTGCTCGGCGCTAGCCGCTTGGAACAGTGCAATATACTCTTCCGCTAATTGAGCACCATAGTTGAGGTAATCCGCCGATTTACGCTGTTTGTAGCATTCAGCAATCATATTTTGCAGCGCGGTATAGCGAGCACTGGCTGACGTCGCTCCTTGATACTCCTCAAAGGCCCGAACTAAGGTCACATTCGCCCAAGCCCCTGGTGCACCGACCTCTGAACGCGTGCTCGATGCAGGCTCAGCTTCAGTCTTAACATCATCTTGTTCATCTGCAGGCGTGGTGCCTAAAATGATCACCGCCTCTTCATTATGGGCCGCAGGAATATCGACTTCGATGATATCTGTGTCTAGCGCCACCGAAATGCTCGCAGGGCTTTCGGTCTCACGGGGCATTAATTCGGCTTCAACTTCGATAACGGGCTCTACTTCAGCCACGCCAGTATCCTCAACCCTTTTAACTGGCTCAGGTTCTACACGCTCGGGCTCAGCAGCGGAGAAAATAGGTGCCTCTTCGGTGGGAACTACAGGTTTTACCGAGGTCGGCTTGGGTTTCATCGCCTCTTGTTCTTCTTTCGCCAATCGCTGCGCGCGAAGGAATAAAAACACCCCGACAGCAATCAGTATAAATACGACTAAGATCTTCATTCTTGTTCACCTTTGATGGCCGCTTCTCATCAGAAGCCGTGTCAATGGGTTTGCCAACGTCCATCAGGACAGTGTCCATGGCAACCGAGTCTAGCTAAAAATTGAGCAGAGATTAACCGCTATTAAAGTCCATTGTGTCGGTGCAAATCAAGTATTTATGCCTTTTTATACGATCTTGCGCTCAAATAGTTATAGCCAATTGCGCTAGACTGGCACAATCGAGTTCCCTAATCCCCCCATCCACCTGCTTATAACAAACATAAGGAAAACCTGATGCAAAGTATTCTTATCGTGGCCCATGCCAGTCCCTACGGAACAGAAAAGCTATTTAATAGCTTACGCATCGCATTAGCCCTGAAGGATCAGAACGAGCAAGCGGTCGATCTTAAACTTTTTCTCATGTCAGATGCCGTGTTTGGCGCACTCAAAAATCAAACCACACCTGACTTAAGCTACAACCTGCAGCAGATGTTTGAAATTCTCTGCGCACAGCAAGTTCCGATTCTACTTTGCAAGACCTGCGCTCAAGCACGAGGCGTCACAGCGGAAATGATTATCGAAGGTGCGCACATAGGCACACTACAAGATTTAACTCGCTGGACACTGGCCGCCGACAAAGTGATGCATATCTAAGATTTATTTTTAGGTGTGACATTGGGGATAGTTGGATTATTTAAAGCCCCATTTTGTGCGCACCTTCATAAATTGGCGCTTTCGTTTTGTCAGCGCCAATTTCACTGCCTATGATGGGATATCCGAGTGACAAGCTAAGGTATTCTAATGGGCACAGCCACACTGCTTACGGGCAAACTCCTGTACGAACACCAAACCATTGCCGCTATGGTGGCGATTTATTGCAAAGCGAAACACCAAGGCCAAGACTCAACAGGTCTATGTGTAGATTGCATCGAGCTATTGGATTATGCCGCGACACGCCTAGATCGCTGCCCCTACGGACAAAGCAAACCTACCTGTAATAAATGCCCTGTGCATTGTTACAAACCCGTGCAAAAACAAATCGTCAAAGAGATCATGATCTTCTCCGGTCCTAGAATGCTGTTACCGCATCCCATTCGTGCAATCAAACACTTACTCGCAGAACGCGTTCCCGTTCCCAGCGTTGTGCCAGAGGCGGCTTCAAATCGTCATCGGCGCATAGCAAGCCAGCAGAAAAACTAACGGCGATACTTTTACCGAGCCGATTTCCCTGATATAACAGGGCTCGAGGTATCGCATATGAACGAGTTTCATAGTTTTTTCACTCAAGCTTACTGGTGGTTGTCATTATTTGGAGGCGTACATTGCCTCGCGTTAGCTATTTATATTCGCTATTTTTATCACCCAGACGCTAACCAAAAACTCCTCGCCGCTTTCTTAAGTCTTATTGCTCTATACTTCCTCACGGGTATGTTGAACCGCGATAACAGTCCAATTCCCATTCATATCCTATTCAATCTGATTAACCCTATCTATTTTTTGCTCATGCCTTTGCTCTATCTATATTGCAAACGCAGTTTAGCACCGACAAATAAACCGCTAGGGTTTTCAAAGCATTATTGGCCATCTGCATTAACATTAGTTTTCGCCATTTTAGATATTGCCCTAAGATTAACTGCGCATCCCATTAACGAGTGGCAACCCATAGCTCTGATGCTTAAAGAAATGAGTATCAGCCAATGGGGCGCTCTACTCCCAGCGCTGTTATCTGTACAAACCTGTTTTTACTTTATCGCACTGTGGATGTTGTTTCGTCGACATAAACGCAATCAAAGAGATGTCACTCAAACCCAAGAGGCGCTCGGCACCATTCGGTTTCGTTGGCTGATAAGCTTGACCTTGGCCATGTTGTTGAATTGGTTAATCCGCGTATTTGTGGTGATTTTGCCTTTCTATCTTGGTGATAATCTATCGCTACTTTCCCACGCATTGCCAAGGCTGACCTTACTACTGAGCATGTATATGCTGGCGGTGTATGGGCTAAAGCAAATCACCCGCTCTGCCTACTTAAAAGGCCGCATGGCCGAACCACAGCTAGAGCAACGCCCACTCGTCATTGAAAATATTCTCACCCCAGAGGAGTATGAATTTTTGCATCAAGTTCAGCAGGACGATGCAGAAAAAAATCAAGGTTCTTCGCCACCTAAGAACTAATTGGCGAAATCGCACTCCAATCATCACCACCAATATCACTCCAACCATTAAGTCGAACACTGAACCTAAGCTGACACATATGTCACTTTTGGCTGTCATTTGTGTCGATAAAGGCTAGTCTGGAACAACTAAAGACTTGAAGAGGCGTTACCATGAAATCATTTTTAACAGCCATTGCGGCATCAACATGCCTTATTGTGAGCCTATTTGCTGCCCCAACTGTACATGCAGATGAAAGCTACGATCAGGCAGTAGTCAATTTCCAAAAAGCGAAAGAAACCAGTAAATTTTTCGACACAGCCTATGGCTATGCTTTATTCCCAACTGTGGGTAAAGGCGGAATTGGGATCGGTGCAGCCTATGGCAAGGGCCGAGTCTACCAAGGCGGTGCCTATATGGGTGATTCGAGTCTGACTCAATTATCTATCGGTTTTCAATTAGGTGGGCAGGCCTACAGCGAGATCATCTTCTTTAAAGATGCCAAAGCCTATGAAGCCTTCACGAGCGGCAGTTTCGAGTTTGACGCCCAAGCGTCGGCAGTTGCCATCAACATGGGAGCAAGCGCTCAAGCAGGAACCACAGGCAACTCAGCAGGCGCAGGCCAATCGGGTGGTAATCGCTCGGCGAGCGGCTCTTACATCAACGGCATGGCAGTATTTACCGCAGCAAAAGGCGGCTTAATGTTTGAAGCCGCTCTTGCAGGTCAAGCCTTTAGCTTTGAGCCTAAAGCTAACTAACACGAGCCATTCGGCTGTGATATCAAACGGCGAGCCTAAATACTCGCCGTTTTTTCTTAAATGATTACCTCAAGCTTCTGACTCGGATGTTCTAACTAAAACCAAGTCATTAGGATTGAGCGAAATAAGTTGAAATGCATATTTAACTTAGCGAAGTAATAACAAGGGGATATGGCTTTTACTGATCATCCTTGTGGTATTACTACCCACAAAAAACTCCCGAATACGCGAATGACCATAGGCGCCCATCACCATAAGATCGATTTGATGCTCAAGTTGATAGATCTCAAGGGCCGTTTGCACTTCTCCCTGACAAACGGCGGTAACCACATTGAAATCCGCCGCAATCAGAGATTCGGTCACCAACGCCAGTTCAGCTGTCGCCAGCGATTGATCATCAGACACCATCACTAAATGACATTCGAGCCCTTTCAAGAGCGGACTCGTTAGCACTTGATTAAGGGCTTTTTTCGCAGTAATGCTGCCATCATAGGCGATCATAAATCGCTTCGGTGCAGTAAACTCGTCCATCACCACTAAAATAGGCTGCTTAAGCGTGCGAATGACATTTTCTAAATGGCTGCCAATGGCCTGCGTCTGATCTTGATGCTGCTCCCCTTGACGGCCCATCACCACCAGTCTGGCATGGGATTCTTGCTCTAACAGAGTTTCGACTAAATCGCCGTGACGCTGCAAGGTTTCAACCACGACTGCGGGTTGTGCCTCCACGATGCGCGTTTGCGCATCTTGCAACATATACTTACCCTGCTCGAGTGCGAGTTTGCCTCGACGCGCTTCAAGCTCAACCATTTCATTGAGCAAGTGCTCCCGTGTACCTAGGCCAATATTTCCCGACAGATCTGACTCTATCGGATAGGCTGACTTATCCAATACATGTAATAGGGTTACTGAGGCATCCAGTTGCTGAGCGGCCCAGGTACTGGCGTCACATACGGCGAGTGTCACTTTTGAACCGTCGATACAGGCAATCACATTTGTCATCGTTTTTTCCTTTTCCTGTGTTGCTAAGGGCTTAGTGACCAGACATCATGTTTTCAACGTTTTCAGGCTTATCGTGCCCCCCAAATTTATCGACTATGGTTGCACTGGCTTGGTTAAGGCCAATTAACTCCACTTCAGTTCCCTCGCGACGGAATTTAATCACTACCTTGTCTAGGGCCGATACCGCAGTAATATCCCAAAAATGCGCTTGAGATAAGTCGATAGTCACCTTATCAACCACTTCCCTAAAATCAAATGAATTACTGAACTTATCTGCCGAGGCAAAAAAGACTTGCCCAATAACTTGATAATGGCGACCTGCGTCGGCAGCAGCCGTTACACTCTTAACCACCATAAAACGGCCCACTTTATTAGCAAAGAACAGGGACGCGAGTAATACCCCCACAAATACTCCCATAGCTAAGTTATGGGTAGCGACCACCACAGCAACGGTCGCCACCATCACAAGGTTGGTTGATATTGGATGATGCTTAAGATTACGAATTGAATCCCAAGAGAAAGTACCGATAGACACCATGATCATCACGGCAACCAGTGCCGCCATAGGGATGAGCTTTAACCATTCGCCGAGGAATACAATCAATATGAGTAGAAATACCCCCGCTGAAAAGGTCGATAACCGTCCGCGACCACCCGATTTAACGTTGATGATCGACTGACCAATCATAGCGCAACCAGCCATACCGCCCATTAAACCCGCGCCGATATTGGCAATACCTTGGCCCTTACACTCGCGATTCTTATCGCTTTGGGTATCGGTTAAATCATCGACTATGGTGGCAGTCATCATAGATTCCAGCAAACCCACCACGGCAAGGCCGGCCGAATAAGGGAAGATGATCATCAGAGTTTCAAGGGTCAATGGCACTTCAGGCCAGAGGAAAATAGGCAAAGTATCAGGTAGTTGCCCCATGTCACCGACAGTACGAATATCTAACCCCATATAAACCGCAAAAAGTGTTAATCCGACAATACACACGAGAGGCGAAGGTACGGATTTACCGATCACAGGGATGAGTGGGAATAGGTAAATGATACCGAGGCCAGCTACCGTCATCGCATATACGTGCCAAGTCACATTGGTCAGTTCGGGCAACTGGGCCATAAAGATCAGAATCGCCAGTGCATTCACAAAGCCCGTCACCACAGAGCGGGAGACGAAACGCATCAAGCTTCCTAGCTTTAAGTAACCCGCGGCAATTTGCAGCACACCAGTTAATAGGGTCGCCGCGAGTAAATACTCGAGGCCGTGTTCTTTCACTAAGGTCACCATCAACAACGCCATAGCACCCGTTGCGGCAGAGATCATACCAGGACGGCCGCCTGTAAACGCGATGACCACTGCGATACAGAATGAAGCATACAGGCCGACTTTAGGATCGACGCCTGCAATAATAGAAAAGGCAATCGCCTCAGGGACTAACGCCAGTGCAACCACAATACCGGCTAACAGATCTCCGCGTATGTTGGAGAACCACTCTTTTTTCATGGTTTGTATCATGTCACTCACTCTGATTGAAATTTAATCATATCTTCCAATAGCTAATATCAACACTTGACTCAAATGTCAGCGCATAGCCAATAAGGTACTTATGCGTCAAGGTGACGGAATGCAATTGGGATTATGGGGTACTGCAAAACAACTACCGAGTCGGTAGCTACTAAGGACGGATCTTAACGATCCAAGAAGGAAGGATTAAACTAATGCGGCTTAATGCTCATCACCGAAAAATAACCTCACTTATATGAGCCAACTCAAATTTGACTGCATTAAAATAGTTGTGCTATTGGGAATAGCGACATAATGACGTGTATAAAACAGGCAGGAGTATAGAGAGTTGTTTGCTCAAAATCAAAAAACTTCAGTTAACATCAGAGTGATTAAAATACCCACCATACTTTGGTGGGTATTGAATAAAAACAACCGCAACAACTCAGGGATAGCTTAGGTAAGTATTAAGCACCATCTGATATCGCTTTATGCCGAGGCAGTTTGATTGAGATAAGCGCCGCTAACGCAATAAATGCCGCCGATATCCACAGACAAGCCGCCATGCCATACACTTGATACACCCAGCCAGACAACACAGTCCCGATCAAGCGTCCCATAGCATTAGCCATGTAGTAAAAACCCACATCTAACGATACACCGTCTTCGTCGGCATAACTGACGATAAGATAGCTGTGTAATGAAGAGTTGATCGCGAATAAGGCGCCAAACAGCATCAATCCCCAAATCAGTATATTCGCGGCATGGAAGTCATAACTTATCGCCAGCGCAATGCCTGCCGGCACTATGCTCAATATCGCCGCCCAACCTAAGGCGCTACGTCCATCGGGAACCTTGTTTTGGCTCGCCGACTTTGTCCCCGTCAATCGAGGTGCGAAGCCTTGCACTATGCCATAACCTATCACCCAGAGTGCGAGAAAACCGCCGACATACCAATGATCCCAACCAAAGGTTGAGGCCAAATAAACGGGTAAAGCCACCACAAACCACACATCCCGCGCACCAAACAAAAACATGCGTGCGACAGAAAGCGTGTTTACCGCCGGACTCTTAGAGAAAATTTCCGTGAACTTAGGTTTGTTTTTGGCTTTACCTAAATCGCGCTGCAAACTTAACAGACTAAAAATCCACACCAGCAATAGGCCAATCGCCATGCCTAACACGGCCTGCTGGAATCCAAACAGGGTCAGTAAGGCGCCGCCCAAGAAGAACCCCGCGCCCTTTAGCGCATTTTTGGATCCAGTGAGCATGGCAACCCACTTATACAGCTCCCCCTGAGCATCACTAGGCACCAACAACTTGATACTGCTTTTAGCGCTCATTTTATTGAGATCTTTAGCGATACCCGACAAGGCCTGCGCCGCCATCACCCAAGCAACCGTCAGCATACCGCTAGGCACAAGCAGCATGCTAAGGGCAACAATCTGCATAAATAGGCCCACATTCATGGTCTTATTTAAGCCTAAACGCGCCCCGAGCCAGCCGCCAACTAAGTTCGTTACCACCCCAAAGATTTCATAGAAGAGGAATAGCATGGCAATTTGCAGTGGGCTATAACCTAAGCCATGAAAATGGAGCACCACTAACATACGTAATGCGCCATCGGTGAGCGTGAATGCCCAATAGTTGCCTGTGACCACCAAATACTGGCGGATCTCGGGTGATATGTTAGACAAGAACCCTGTCAGCTTACCCATAAAGCTTATGCCTTATCCATCAGACCGACCATGCGGGCCAGTTCGACGGTGCGATTGGCATAGCCCCACTCGTTGTCATACCAAGCGTAGAGTTTGACCTGAGTGCCATTGATAATCATGGTCGATAACGCATCGATAATGCTCGAACGCGGATCGGTTTTATAATCGACCGAGACTAATGGACGTTCCTCATAACCTAAAATGCCTTTTAGCGGTCCGTCTGCCGCTTCTTTTAACAGGCGATTGACTTCAGCTTCGGTCGTTTTACGACTCACCTCGAACACGCAATCGGTTAATGAGGCGTTCGCTAATGGCACCCGCACCGCATGGCCGTTGAGCTTACCTTTGAGTTCAGGGAAAATATGGGTAATGGCCGTCGCAGAGCCCGTCGTTGTGGGGATTAAGCTTAAACCACAGGCCCGCGCCCGGCGGAGATCTTTATGCGGCGCATCTAAAATCGTTTGAGTGTTGGTAATATCATGAATGGTCGTCATGGAACCATGCACTATGCCGAGGTTTTCGTGGATCACTTTGACGATTGGCGCCAAACAGTTAGTCGTACAGGAGGCTGCAGTGACAATCGGATGAATGGCTTTGTCATAGAGTTGATGATTCACTCCCATGACAACGTTTAACACGCCCTCTTCTTTAACAGGCGCTGTGACCACAACGCGTTTAACACCTTGATCTAAATAAGCTTGTAGCACTGCTTTGGTTTTCATCTTACCCGAAGCTTCAATCACAACATCACAGGCGGACCAATCGGTTTCCGCGATGGTTTTATTGCGTGTACAGCGAATACGCTTGTCATCGATAATAATGTCATCGCCCTCGGCATTGGCTTCGTACTGCCAGCGACCATGCACAGAGTCGAATGTCAGCAAATGGGCTAAGGTCGCCGCATCCCCAGCGGGATCATTAATCTGCACAAACTCAACCTCTTCCCAGCCCCAAGCAGCGCGTAATGCTAAACGTCCCATACGGCCAAAGCCATTTATCCCGATTTTGATTGTCATACCTGCATCCTTCACACTCAGTTTTATATTAGGTGTTTTATATTATTTGTTTAAGATTACAGCGTTATCTCTTCGATATAACCGCGTTGATGCCCTTCTCGTTGGCAATGGCGGTAATAATCTCAGCGGTTTTAGTGCATTTAGCGCATCCACCACCTAATTCTTTGATATTTAACATTTTTATAATTCTCACAGAATGGGACCTATAGCGTTAAAGATCCAACCGATTAAGGTGAATGAAATCAATAAAATGGCAAAAACGATGGCCAGCAAACGCCATTGCATCACCTGCTTGAGCAAAATGAACTCGGGAAAACTGGCGGCAACCGTAGACATACAAAATGCTAATGTCGTCCCTACGGGCAAGCCATTAGTGATAAGGCTCTCCATGATAGGAATAACCCCTGTGGCATTGGAATACAGAGGAATACCAATCAATACCGCCGCAGGAACCGACCACCATTGACCATCGCCTAAGTGGGCTTCGATCCAACCGTCAGGCACAAATCCATGGAGTGCGGCGCCAAGCCCAACCCCAATAATGACCCATTTCCACACTCGGCCAAAAATCTCTAGGGTCTCGCCTTTCGCAAATTCATGTCGCTCGGTTAACGTCATGGATGTCGATGTCATACCCTCGCTATTATCGCGACTTGCTTGCGCCTGACCTTGCTCGAGTGCTTTGGCGGCAAAGGATTGCAGCCAACGCTCAGCGCGAATCGTGTCTAAAAATGCCCCCGCCAACATACCCACTGACATGCCGACTAGCACGTATATCACAGTGAACTGCCAGCCCAGCAGACTCACAAGCAACAGAACGGCAACTTCATTAATTAACGGCGAAGTGATCAGAAATGCCATAGTGATCCCAACGGGGATCCCCGCGGAAGTGAAACCTAAAAAAACCGGAATACTCGAACATGAGCAGAATGGGGTAACAGCGCCAAAACCCGATCCCATAACGTAACCGACAAAACGATTTTTACCCGCCAAGTAATCCCGAACACGCTCGACATTGAGCGAGGCCCGCACCAAAGCGATGCCATAAATCATCAGCAACAGGAGCGCAAAAATCTTAGTGGTATCTTCAATAAAAAAATGGATGGCGTCGGCGAGCTTAGTATTGGGCTCTAAACCCATCAAATCAAAAGTTAACCAGCTCGCTAAATCTGAAAATATTTGCAGCATTGTTACGCCACCTTAATATTAAGCAAAACTTTAGACACTTAAACATATGAAAAAACGTATATTTGAGGTTAAATTTTTGCTGCTAGTCTTCTAGCAGCAAGCTTTAGCACGGTCAGGACGCCCGCCCATCTTGCACAAATTACGCATATTTTCTTCAAGGAATACAGTGTTTTGGTTGGTAACTTCACTCAGCACTAACTGACTCCATTCGGGTAAGTCATTATTGATACGATAGAAAATCCATTGCCCCTGACGGCGATCAACTAATAAACCGCATTTACGTAATTGGGCCAAATGTCGCGAAATCTTAGGCTGGGTCTCTTGCAATGCCTCGGTCAATTCACAGACACAGAGCTCTCCCTCTTGCTGGATCAACATCATGCAACGCAAGCGGGTTTCATCGGCTAAACATTTAAAAAACTGGGTTGGATTAATCATTGATGCCCTTAGACTGAACTAATACAAACATTTTGATCCTTTTGTTAACTTTCCTAAAGGTTCATTCAAACAGCAAGCTGTGAGCGGTAAGAAACAACACTCGTTTTTCATGGCTATGGATCTTTTGGAAAGACCTTGTACAATATATACGAATTTTCATATATGTAAATATCCGTATATAAGATCACCTTAAGTTTCACGCATTAATCAAAATGGTGTTTGAGTATAGTGTTCAACACTAAGATACATACGAAAATTCACATATAAAAAATCATTCAAACCCACCGACAATATCGTTAGGTGAGGGCATTATTTTATGGTTACGGGTAGACAATCTCTACTCTTTGAGGAGCTTGTATGTGGTTAGCAGGGGCAATTTTTGTTCTCACCATAGTGTTAGTAATTTGGCAACCTAAGGGGTTAGGCATAGGTTGGAGTGCTACCTTGGGCGCCGTATTAGCCCTACTACTGGGTGTGGTGCAGTTAGGGGATATTCCTGTGGTGTGGAATATTGTCTGGAATGCGACCGCCACCTTTATTGCCGTGATCATTATCAGTTTATTATTGGATGAGTCAGGATTTTTCGAATGGGCCGCGCTACATGTGGCCCGTTGGGGCAAAGGTCGTGGCCGCTTACTCTTTACTTACATAGTGTTACTCGGCGCTACTGTTGCCGTATTGTTCGCCAATGATGGCGCGGCGCTGATCCTCACCCCGATCGTAATTGCGATGTTACTGGCTCTGGGCTTTAGCGCCGGAGCAACCTTAGCCTTTGTGATGGCGGCGGGTTTTATTGCCGATACCGCAAGTTTGCCGTTAATTGTCTCTAACCTAGTCAATATTGTTTCAGCAGACTTCTTCAACATAGGTTTTAACGAATACGCCTCTGTGATGGTGCCCGTCGATATTGCAGCTATTAGTGCCACCTTAGTCATGCTGCATCTGTTTT
The DNA here is from genome assembly GCF_019345585.1 of Shewanella sp. NKUCC05_KAH. Classification (NCBI taxonomy): domain Bacteria; kingdom Pseudomonadati; phylum Pseudomonadota; class Gammaproteobacteria; order Alteromonadales; family Shewanellaceae; genus Shewanella; species Shewanella sp. NKUCC05_KAH. Next base: position 68,421 of record NZ_JAHKQZ010000011.1, on the reverse strand, counting down.
TCCGCAAAGATATTCCCGCGACCTACGACTTGCAAAAACTGCGCGAACCTAAGACCGCCATTCGCGACCCTCAAACCTTTAAAACCGGTTGGGGAGTATTAGTCTTACTCTTGGTGGGCTTTTTTGGCTTAGAACCCCTCGGTGTGCCCGTGAGTTTAGTCGCTGCCGTGGGTGCCCTGATCCTGTTTATTGTCGCGAAAAAAGGCCATGCCATAGATACCACTAAGGTACTTCGCGGCGCGCCCTGGCAGATAGTGATCTTTTCATTAGGCATGTATCTAGTGGTTTATGGTCTTCGCAACGCAGGCTTAACCGATTACCTATCAAGCGTATTAAATAGCTTGGCAGAACAAGGGCTTTGGGCTGCCACTATGGGCACAGGCTTCTTGGTCGCCTTTTTATCGTCCATCATGAACAACATGCCAACGGTGTTAATTGGCGCCCTGTCGATAGACGGTAGCAATGCCACCGGCGTGATTAAAGAAGCCATGATTTACGCTAACGTGATTGGTAGCGATTTAGGTCCTAAAATCACCCCCATCGGCAGTTTAGCAACCCTGCTATGGCTGCATGTACTGGCGCAGAAAAATATTAATATTACCTGGGGTTATTATTTCCGCGTCGGCATAGTGATGACGCTACCTGTGCTATTTGTCACCCTAGCGGCACTGGCACTGCGCCTCTCCTTCTAATCTTCGTCCATGGGCACTAGAGCATCTGTTTAGTGCCTATGGATAAATTTATAAGCGATTATTTATCAGAGACATGTTATGACTAATATGATTGATGACAGCATTAAGATTTACCACAATCCAGCCTGTGGTACATCGCGCAACACTTTAGCATTGATCCGTAATAGTGGAGTCGAACCCCAAATCATCCACTACTTAGAAACGCCACCCTCCCGCAATGAATTACTTAATTTAATTAATGAGATGAAAATCTCTGTGCGTTCATTGTTACGCAACAATGTTGAACCATTTGAACGACTAGGACTTTCTGAAGACACATTTACTGATGAAGAACTGGTTAACTTTATGCTGACTTATCCCATTTTAATTAACCGTTCTATCGTCGTTACGCCGCGAGGCACAAAACTCTGTCGCCCATCTGAGACAGTGCTTGATATTTTAACCAAAGCACAACAAGGCCCTTTCACCAAAGAAGATGGCGAAATCATCATTAATGAACAGGGACAAAGAGTTCGCACATGAAACCACTAAACCACGATATGCCAGCGCTCAAACAAGAATTAATGGTTAATAATATGGATATGGACTGTTTTAATCTAACTCCTTTAACCCATCCGCCTAGAATACTGATGCTTTATGGCTCAGTACGAGAGCGCTCCTATAGCCGACTGACGACGGAAGAAGCCGCTCGACTATTAACACACATGGGCGCAGAGGTGCGTATTTTTAACCCTTCTGGACTTCCACTTCCTGATGATGCGCCTGACAGTCATCCCAAAGTCATGGAACTAAGAGAAATGGTACGTTGGTGCGAAGGTATGGTGTGGTGTTCACCAGAACGCCACGGTGCGATGACCAGTATTATGAAAGCTCAAATTGATTGGATCCCTTTGGCTGAAGGTGCAGTCCGGCCTTCACAAGGTAAGACATTAGCAATAATGCAGGTGAGTGGTGGTTCACAGTCCTTCAACACACTAAACCAAATGCGAATATTGGGCCGATGGATGCGCATGTTCACCATACCCAACCAATCTTCAATCGCAAAAGCTTGGTTAGAGTTTGACGAGGCAGGCCGAATGAAACCTTCGCCTTACTACGATCGCGTAGTTGATGTTATAGAGGAATTGATGAAGTTCACTTTACTCCTGAGGGGCAATGTTGATTTCCTCACGAACCGATATAGCGAACGCAAAGAAAGCGCTTCAGAGCTATCAACCCGAGTAAATCAAAAAGAAATATAGATTAAACACTAAAAGTATTCTGAACTATGGAGCAAAAGATTAGCCCAGCGCCAACTTTTGCTCCAGATAAGAACCATCACGCCAAATAAGTCCATTCCAAATACACGAGTGAGCACCTAAATCCTTAAAGCCAGCTAAAAACTCTCTGTAACTTGCTATTAAAGATGCAATTCGTCCATTTGCTTGAATTCATTTTTAATCTGTTGGTATTGCGATGGCCATTCGTCGTACCAAAGAGCAAACTCCTCTACAGGCATAGGTCGAGCAATGCCATAGCCTTGGCACAATTGGCAGCCCAATTCAGCTAAACTTTTACCATGGGCAATGGTTTCAACACCTTCAGCAATCACATTAAGATTAAATACTGACGCTAAGCGGATAACACCCTCCACGATACGCCAATCATCTTCGCTATCGAGCATACCTCGCACAAAACTCTGATCAATTTTTATCGTCGATATGGGTAATTGGCGTAAATACGTTAACGACGAATAACCTGTACCAAAATCATCTAGGGAAAAATGGACTCCCAAACGCTTACATTCCTGAAGGATATCAATTGCCAATGTCATATCTTCAATGGCGGCACTCTCTAAAATTTCCAATTCTAGATCCGAAGCCGTCAAATCGGGATATTGCATTAACGTCGATTTTAAGAACGCGCTAAAGTGTTCAGCCAATAGCTGCCGAGCGCTTACGTTAATACTTACTGCTATCGGACGACCACTCTGTTGCCAATTCTGCCATTGCGCTACTGCAGTATTGATAACCCATTCACCTAAAGCAATTTCAAGATCACTGCCTGCAATATCCGGTAAAAACTCACTCGGACCGACTATGCCTCGCAGTGGATGACGCCAGCGAATTAAGGCTTCCGCGCCAATAATTTTACCGGTAGCGAGATTCACTTTAGGTTGGTAAAACATCACAAATTCATGACGTTCAAAAGCTGACTTAAGTTCTTCTAACCAAGTTCTCCGAGCAATAATGTTACGATCAATGTCAGGATCAAACATTTGGAAACGATTCTTACCTGCCGATTTTGCCATATACATGGCTTGGTCGGCATGGCGCAATAAAATGTCGGGGTCAACGTTATCCTCTGGATACAAACTCACGCCAATACAAGCCGTTAAACAAAGATTTATATCGCCGATTGATATCGGCTGATCGACCGCCGCCAGTATTCGTAATAATACTTGAGTACATTCTTCCTCAGACATCATCTCAAATAAGATAACGAACTCATCGCCTCCTACCCGAGCCAACGTATCTTGCTGCCGAATCACCACAGACACATTATTTGCAATCGCAATCAACAGTTGGTCACCAACCTCATGGCCATAACGATCATTGACCACCTTAAACCCGTCAAGGTCCATAAAACACACTGCACAGATACTGCCATTACGTTGAACATGGGCAATCATTTGCTGAAAACGGTCTAAAAGTAAGCGACGATTTGGTAATCCTGTAAGTGCATCATAATTTGCCACGCGATCTAACTCAGTCTCATGGGTCTTTAATAACGTGATATCGGCTTGGGTTCCCGAAATCATCAACGCTCGACCTTGACTATCCTCTTCAACGACCCGCCCCTTACACAATATCCAGCACAGCTCGCCAGTCTTTTTAATGCAGCGCACTTCCAACTCTATACTGCTTGTTTTATGGATGAGATGCTGTAGAACCTGTTGCTCTATATTTTGCACATCTTCGACATACACATATTGACGCCAATTATTAACCGTCAGCTTCATCTCACCAGCTTGATATCCCAAAATGGCTTCAAATCTTGGGCTGATTTGCACTTCTCCAGTAACAGCATTCCAGTCCCAGAATCCTTGTTCAGAACCTTGAATAACCCTTTGCAATTGTGCTGTTTGAGCCGCTAGTTGTTGTTGAAGCTGTCGCGCCTGGGTAATATCTTGCACTGTACCGTGCAATTTAAATATCTTACCGTGCGGATCACGCTGTGCTTGACCCCTAGCCATAATCCAACGATGGGCACGATTAGGATCTAGCAACTCAGCTTCGCATTCATACTCTTCTCCCGTATGCACACATCGCATCACCAGCGTACTTAACGCTTGCCAACTCTCAGGAGTAAATAATTTCTGCACTTGTTCTATCGAAGGGGCTGCTTCTTTATATGGCAAGCCATAAATCACAAAAACCTGTTCAGACCAAGTATGCGAATCAGTAACTAAATCCCACTCCCAACTGCCAATCCCTGATAATTGTTGTGCTTGTTTTAATCCCAACTCACTAATGAGTAAATGTTCAGCATTTTTTTCTTGAGTCGTGACATCCCTTGCTATTCCAAATAAGCCACAAATTGCACCTTGAGCGTCAAACACAGGACCTTTGGTCACTTGAAAAATGGCTGCTTCACCCTGAATATGTAAATACTCTTTATGTGTGGTGACCATTGCGGACACTAATACAGTGCGATCTTTTTCTTGGATAATATCAATAGAGTCAGCATCAAAAATATCAGTATCATCTTTGCCCAAGATATCACTCATACTCTTGCCGACAAAGGTAGCGGCACCTTGGTTGACCAAGATATAACGCCCCGCCAAATCCTTCACAAAAATACCATCGGTTGTTTGAGAAACCACAGAATCGAGCAGTTGATGATTCACATCCAATTTCTGTAATGAGGCACGTAAATAGCCGCTTAGTGCACTGATCACTATGCCGTAAACACTTAGACTAATAAGCTGTAACCAATCTACCGAATGAATATTGTCGAGACTATCGGCGGTTGGATGAAGATAATAGACACACAGAACAGAGAGACATGTCGCGACTAATCCAGGGGCGAATCCGCCACCAATAGCGCTTAATGAAATGGGCAACATAAAAATCAGCAATAGTAAACGCTGGTGCTGCTCAGCTGAAAGTGAATTGGCAAACCATAGCGTTATCAGCGTAAAACTCAATATCGCAATGTATTTAAGCCATGAGATATTACTTATCGCTACAGAGCGAGCAAAGGTTATTTCAAGCAAATTACCCGATGGAGCATTATGACGGTCAGGAACGGCATTCAGAACAAAAAGTAGGATAAAGGCACTGGTAAATACAAAGAAAAAACCTTTAGCGAGGGATAAACGAAACACAGTTTCTGTGTCCGTAAATACAAGCAACAATTGATCGGATAAAAAGATCCATCCAAGCGCTGCAAGCGCATAAATAGCCACAGCTAAAATAATATATTGAGTCCGAGATTTATGATTATGTACAGTATTGTCAACCATCCTAACTCCATCACAACTAGCGCCATCAAAACGACTCCCTTGATCTATGATTGGCACTAACGCCAGCCAACAATAGGTGGTCATTCCACAGATGAACATCATATTTAAGCTAAAGACTATAACTTAAAAAACATCAGTATAATCTAATAAAAACCCGAAAGAACAATGTACAACATAAAAATGCAAATCAAATACATGACTAAAAATATAGCTATCAGATATTAAACTGCAAACAGTATCTAAAAATGATTATTGAGCGTTCAATCATTAACGATAGAACGCCGTATATTACTAATTTACAGTAAATTTTCTAAGTTAATGCACAGCATATCTGGCTCACAGTGCGATGACAATCTAAAATCCCCGGCGTAAATCATTAGGAACTCAGTCACCACATCGCATTTTTAACACACCAATAAGATGAGTGCTGAATCAGCCATGCTGACATAAAGCCTCTACCTACAAAACATAAAAAAAACATAATTTAAATACCTAAAAAGGTAGATATTACGGGTAAGGATATAAGCCCATACCTGTGAGGTTAAAATAAAAATATGCAAGCACTATTAAAACCCATGACTATAGAACTAACGCAAATGCAATGGAATATCATACTTCCTAAAAAGCTTGATTATCGAATCCTTATATAGTGGTTTGATAATGTAACCTTTAGCTCCTGCAGCTATTGCCTGCTGAACTGATGACTTATTTTTATTCCCAGTCAACATAACAATGGGCGTAATTGCATTTATTCCATTAGACTTATTAATGTGGTTAATAATATAAAACCCATTAGTATCAGGAAGATTTATGTCCATTAAAATAACGTCATATTTTTTCTTAGAAAGTAAATCTAACGCCATACGTCCAGACAATGATGTATCAAGTTCAATGGCATACGTTCTAAGAAGCATAATAGTTAAATTCAAACTAATGTGATCATCCTCAACAATTAACATCTTTGGCACTACAGGAACTTCAACTGATACAAGAGAATTTTTTGCCTCCGAATACAATCGATTATACGTGTATTTAGTATCAGGCATGGTTGGAGCTGCCTTGTTGCTAACCTCAATATGCTCCTGTTCTGGCAAAGGGGCTTCTGCGACCGTCGCCACATTTGATACATCAGTAACAACAAGTTCAAGTAAGTGCAACGCCTTACTTTGTAGTTTCAACAAAGCTGGTCTAATTTCATTAGAACGAATAAATGATAATATCTTCTTCAATGAAGCCAGATCTAACTCAGCGGTTCTATTACTTGCAAGGTGCGCTTCTGCCTTATCTAATGATTGCTCAATTTCAATCAAACTTAATTCAAAGCTATGTTCTAAATCCTTCTTGCGCTGAACACCTTTAAGGACAATCTCCTTGATATGCGAAGAGTAGTTATCTTGCACATTTACAAACTCTTCTACTTTTTTATATTTTCCTCTTAACCCAATTTCCCGCAATAAATGTGTACATATTATAATTGCTCTATGCACTTCATACATTGGCCTAGCAATTAAATAATCATTAATCACTCCACTACGATAAGCCTCGTACGCTTCTCTTTCTTGATGTTTTGGAATAAGAGAAACAACAGCATGCTCACATATTTCTACAGCCTGCAATTCCTCTATGGCTTCGTAATAAATAAGTAAAGTTTCTTGTAAAGTTTCAGCAGCAACAAGAATCACTTTTGGGGTTGATTGTTTGATTTGCTCAACAAGCTCAGCATTCGTTTTAATCACATGAATACGAGAAAAGTGACGGATTAGAACACTTATCAATAATCTATCATTATCTTGGTCGTTCGTATAGAGAACGATATGCTCAAAATTGACTCTATCCACTAGCATTACTCCTTTGCATAAAAAACTCAATTAGCGCAAATAAATCATCATCAACCTCTTGCCAACATTTTAAGATAACTTTGTAATCAATAGCATTGTTACGCGAAACACGCTCTAGTTCTTGGCAAGATAAATTTAATTTTTTTGCTCCTATGTAAAGAGAATTACTTTTAAGGGTATGGCTAATTGCAGTAATAATACGAAGATCATTATCCACAATTGCAGACCTTAATGCTTCACGCTTAACAAGTAAATTACTGTAATATTGCTCTAAAAAAATAGATAATTCTTCATCGCTTATATCTTCACCTACAAAGTTATATATATCTGATAAGTTGACTATCTGTAAGATATTCACTAATTCCTGCGGTGCTTCATCACAACAGAAAAAACTATTATCAAAAGAAGTATTATCAGTTTTAACTGTAGACTTTTTTAAACTTGCATTATTTGACAAAGTGACTTTTACTTCATCTAAAAGGCCAATCAAATCATTCAACGTCAGAGGCTTTACAAGTACGCGATTTGCTCCAGCCTGCAAACATTCATCTTTACATATGTCGCCATTATCAGCGGTCAACATCACAATAATCGATGGCGCTAATTCCCGATATCCTTCAACTTCTCTAATGACGCCAATGAGGTCTGAGCCCGATATAGTTGGCATTATCACATCAGAAATAACGACATTAAATTTATTTGTCTTAAAAAGCTCAATTGCTTGCATCGGATCTTGAACACAGGAAACTATGACTCCAACAGATAATAACTGCTTTTCGATGACAAATAAGTTTTCTTGACAATCATCAATAACTAACACACTAATATTACTATAATCAGCACTATCCGAAGCCTGCTCGTCAATAATATTCAAATAATTTTTAACATTAACGAAATCAGTTACTGATTGAATTCTGAGTGGTGGATATGAAATCACTTCGTAGTCGGAGTTAGACTTAGAAAGTGACACTCTCCTCAACTCTGCAACTCTTTCTTTTCTTGTAAAAAGACTAGTTACAAATTCATTCTTTGAGATAATATCATTTTGATTCAAGTCAATAAAAAGTATTGAGCTTTCAGTTTCAAATTCCAGTAATTCATTACTTGGTAAATATAGCAACTCGAAATCAAGTTCTTTGGAATATCTTGAAACTGATTCGTGAAAAATCGAACTGTTAGTATATGCTGTTACTGAAGAATCAATATCATAACGATAGGAGCCGCTTACATCATGCGCCGTAAAGTGACTATCTAAAGCAAAATCAATAACAAAATAGAAAACGCTACCATCACCGATACGACTAATAACCTGAAGATCACTTCCCATTGAACGACATATACTTTTACTTATGTATAGCCCTAAGCCAACACCACCATACTGACGGTAAGAATTTGATGATGCCTGCTCATACTTACCGAACACTTTTGATTGTTCCTCTTCAGTTAAACCGATACCATTATCAATAACAGAAAACTTTAGTTTTACATTTTCGAATGACTGTTCCAGAACTTCTACTTCTAATAGAATCGACGAGTAAATTTTATTGGAAAACTTAATTGAATTGGAGATTAAATTATAGATAACTTGATTTAGTTTAACTTCATCACAAATAACCCTGCGATTAAAATTTAATGGCATAAAAAAGTCTAAATTAATGTCTTTTTTATCTGCTTGAAGGCTAAACGCATCAACAACAGATTCGCCTAACAACCTAACATCTACCGAGTCATTTTTAACATCTGCACTACTCTCATTTGTCTTTTTAAAATCCAACATACTATTAATGAGTAATAAAACTTGTTTTGAAGTACTGAATGCGACAGATAATAACTTCTTATCCTGTGCCCTTACATTACCTAAACTGAGCTCAATTAAGCCTAGCACTGCATTTAATGGTGTTCTAATCTCGTGACCTAGAGTGGCAATAAAATCACTTTGAAAGCTATTCAATTGTTCCAGCTCTGAACATTTCTCTATTAATACTTTTTCTTTCTCATATCGTTTAGATTCATCTATAATTAACCCAAACCGAGTTTTATCATCAAGGAAGAAATCTCTATACTCAAAATACAACCCTGATTTAGTTTTAAAAGATAGACATATTTTTTTATTAGTTGCACATTTATATCTAAACCACTTCATAATTCTATAATTATTTCTACCAACAACCTCATAGCTAACAATATCTTTAATTAAACTAAAAAATGACTTGCCAATATAATTATCAAAATGTAAATATGGGAAAAAGTATTTAACCCCGCCACCAATAAAATCAATATTGCCAAGAACATTTATGACAAGAACACCGTCTGAAGTAATTTTCTGATATCTAGAGTCATCACCCGCAGGATTCTCACACCTAAATTGGCTATACTCGAAATTTTTTGTTATTGACGCATCATGCTCTACAACACAGAGCACAATAAAATTTTTATTTGCCATCTTTAATAGGCTAAACTTTAAACAGTTACTTCCTATCATTAAGCATTCATTAGGCGTGATATTCTGTTTAATCTTTTCAAAATGCTGAATTATTTTTTTCTTGGCATTTTTTAAAAAATTATTATTTGAGAAAATTTTATTCTCGCCTAACCACTCCCCCTCAGGTGATAACATAAATGCACAAGAATCAAACAAGTCTAAATCAATACCATTCATCATCGCATATCCTTATTGCAAACTAGCATTCATTACTACTGAACTGAATTTTTATACTGATTAAACCAGCTATACACTTTATCACACGCTGAGATGAGCCTCTCAGGATCAATATTATAATTATCAATGAAATAATCGACAGTAACCCAATCACCTTCCATATACGCCAGAGTAAGTTGTAAACAATGAGCTAGGTATCCATGATTATTAAGTAAAGCACGCTTTATTTGCTGTTCAAGAGGAAGCGGCTCTATCGCTCTGTTCATCGGTTTATCTAAAATGGCATCTAAAGTAGATAATAATCCAGTCAAAAATGCTGACTCTTTCAACAAAGGAAATCCCATTAATGATATTAACTCTTCACATAACCGAGCCCTGATTATAGTATTATTAATTAACACAACTGGTTTATTGGGGTTAAGTTCAGCCAAAATAATGAGACTTACAAACTTACGAAGTTTATTTTCACCTAAAAAAACCATAGTCTGCTTAATAGAGGTAAATTCATTCACATGCTCAAACTGACTTGAATTGACATACCTTAGTAATTTATAGGTAAGATCTAAATCTTGAGAAAAATAATGTTCAAGTTTTTTATAACTAAAATCAGACTTAAAAACCTCATTGTAAATAGACATAACAAAATGTTGTGTAGCACCTATTTCACTCCCCTCTATGAGTTCTGGCTTATAAAAATAATAACCTTGAAAATAATCAAAACCGAGTGACTTAGCTAGCCTATACTCTTCCAATGTTTCAACTTTCTCTGCAAGTAACTTTAAATTATACTGTCTAAATTTAGGTATCAGATGAGAAACACTATCTAAAGGCGTTGAAATTATATCAATTTTTATAAGTTTAAAAAAAGGAAAAAAACGTTCCCACTCAGGAGAATAAACAAAGTCATCTAAAGCAAGATAATAACCCAAGTTAAATAACTCTTTAATTAAAATAAAGTTATCCTCGCTTGGGCTAACAGTTTCCAATACCTCAACAATAATATTTTTGTATGGAAACATGTATAATAAATGGTCTCGCAAGAAATGAGATGGAAAATTAATTAATGCTGGCTTCCCTTCGGTTAAATCCTCTAGATCCATACTTAAATAACTATTTACAAACACTTTAGCTGTAGCAACATTGTCTGTAACACCCTGTGGGAAATAGTTATCCCGGCTATTTCTAAAGAGCAACTCATAAGCAACAACGTTTTTATTTCTATTCAGTATAGGCTGTCTTGCCATATAAAAGCGCATAGTTCACCTCTTCCCTTTGGGTCACTTAACTTTATAATCATTAGTGAATCAGTCCTTTAATTTTTCAGTCTAGACCTAGGTGCCCCATCTTTCAACTGCACTTTTCTAGCCTAGACTATAAATTAGCAGAAGTAGTGATTAAATCCGGTTTAAATCTCAGATTTATGTTTAATTTAGGTGAATATTTAAAAAATTATCCTCAAAACATAAATACCTATTTTTAGGTATAACCATCTTGTTTATCCATAAAAATTAAGTATTAAATGAACCGCAATTCTAGTATTCCGCAACACAATAAAATGAATAAAAAGAACACTTAAAACTGAAAAAATCTATTATTAATCCTTTTAGACATAATGGAATTGTTGGCTTATTGCCGGTTAATGGCGTCATTACATAGCAGTGATACTAGACGAAGAACTTACCGCACTAAGGTTTGCTGACGAGGATATCACAACGATTTGACTGGATTTGATGCGAGGCTGAGCCCGTGTAGTGTCGTTATCCACATAAACGGGCAACATTAGCAGGTGATGAACACCATTTTGAGCTAGCTTAATAACAATACTAGTCGTGCCCCCAAGGTTTGGGTGGTAATGCTACTGGCTGGGTAAGATCAAAATCGACTTTAAAATTGCGTTGTTCTCGCGTGAGTTGGTAACTAAAAATCGTTGGCGTAATTTCCATGTGCCACACATTGGTAATCGACTGAGTGAGTCCATTCTTGACGAAGTTATCGATAGATTCCCTATCGATTGGAAATGACTGTTTCTGTACTGTCCCATCATTCATAGTGTCGCCGCCATACATGGTCACAGCATCTTCACTTCCATCCTGATGGCGATGGTCGTGCTTCAACTTAAGCCCTTGCTGCGTTTTAGTCAGCACCCAAGTACGCGAGTGGTCATCACCCACATGGAACGGGATCTTGAGCTCAGTGTCGCTACATTCACGCACGTGCATAATTAACGACTTGCCGCTAAAGGCCGAATCGGCACTGTCACCCGATACCACTTTTCCCGCAAAGGCTTGGCCACAATGGGCCGCAATTTGTGCGAAAAAAGTATTCTGCGTCTTGGTGGATAGCGACTCAACTTGAGCGGCGATGGATGGCAAAGCGATAAAAGACAAACTGATAAGCCCAAGGCTCGGTAGGGTAATGTTGGGATTCATTATGTTCTCCACTTTTTTAGATGGAAAACACCCTAACACTAGGAAATAAATTCAAACTGAATTTCACCTAGTGTTAGTGATGATAAACCAAAGTGATTACCAGCCGATATAAGTACGCGAACGATTACCCAGACGCTTTTTGATAAAGCGAGCCGTCATAATACTGCCTACCATCATGAAAATGAAAATCCCAGCGGAAAAGAGCACGCTAGTCACAGCAGAACCTGGTGGGAAGCGGAAACGCATTACGGTTGCAGCCGTGTTAAATAGCATATCGAAGAGTGGATGAATAAAGAAAATTGCAAAACTCATCTCAGCGACTTCGACTAACCAAGGCAAACGACTTCGTCCCGACAACCATTCACAGAAATTCAGTACTAATACACATAAACAAAGTTTCTGAATAAACTGCCAATCGATACCGTTGTACTCAAATGGTGCCTTATGATAGTTACCAATATGCTGCACTATGTAAGTTTGTTCGACTAAGCTCACCACTAAAAAAATCATCGCTAGTGCGGTGAAAATAGAGCCAAAGCGCGTCACAATATGTTCATCTTGCGAATATAAAATACCAATCAAGTAGAAAGGTACAAAATACACGACTGAGTGAATGAAATTGACGTTACCTATAGGTCTATGCAATAGAATTGCTACCACACAACTCAGTACAAATAGTGTCCAACGCATCTGCTGCGAGCAACGGATAAACCATAAAAAAATCGGCGAGAATAAAAACACCGCCATGATGAAGGGAATGTACCAGTGCGGATACAGAATATAACCGTTACGCACAGTATAAAAAATACTCAGTAAGACATTATCGAGCGGCTGATGCTCCATAAATATCCAGCGCAAACACAAACAAAATAGACCAATCAATGACACAACTAAAAAAGGATAAAGTACGTTTTGTACTTTGTTCTTCATAAACTTGCTGTAGTCGAAATCCCTATAAAAAATGCGATGGAAAAAGTATCCCGAGATAAACACAAATAACGCCGTGCCACCACGCAATAGATTTTCCAGCAACAGCGGGAAACCTTCACCAGAGTTGTAAATACTGTGGCCAAGCACGATAAAGATAATCGCAATGCCACGCATGTAGGTAAATTCGAGCTGATTTTTTCTCATTATTAATTCATCGCACAGTAGAGGGTTCTTCCATCAACAACACTCGCAGAAACCCTAATAGTTCCATGGACTTCCGCTTCGTTGAATACCAGATACTGACCCTCACGCTGAAAGGGGAATGCTAAAGGTAACAGAGTTGCCGCCTCAATGCCCTCACAAAAATTTTGTACTGGAACATCGAGTAATGGACTGCCACTCACTGACAAGTTACTAAATTGCGCACTCATCCCTAAATAAGCTTGAGTCATTTCCTCTTGATAGGGCACCACATAAAAGCCAGAACGTACGTCACCCACATCGATAAAACTGCTGCTATCGCTCACGCTCGGCATAACCAATAACGGCACTTTTGGATCCTGCACATTCAACAACAACTGAGACAATTTTGCTTGAGTGGCAGGGTAATACGCTAGCATCTCCTGCAGCTGTTTCTTCTGTTTAGTGTCTTTCTTGTCTAGCGGGGATACTGGCTTTACACGGTTCAGTAGTAAATCCACAGGCAACATACCCGACATGACCGACTCTTTCCATACATAAGGGTCTTGAGTGCTATCCAACAATATGCCCGCCAGAGCGCCAATATTTGCCGCCTCAGCCGTCCAACCAACCCACATCTTCTGCTGTTGATAATAGTCATACACATATTTTGTCAGTATTTGCTGATAACCAAGTAAAGTTTGATTTTGACTCAATACACGCGCACCAGCGACCAATTCCACATACTTAGCGCTGCCTTCAACTAGATCATTGATGTAACCGACTTTATCTTCATTCGGCGCAATTTGGCGCCATTGCTGCAACCAATAGGCTGCATAACTAAGGTGTAATGACTGTTGCTCGGGTTGTGCCAGCGCCGCCATTAAGGCATCAAATAACTGTAAACGATAATAGCGAGCATCGAAGTTGAGCGGAAAGACCTCGCCCTCATAACGCTTACCGTCTTCTAATACTCGCCATTCGGATTGGGCATAAAAATGGAAGGCTTCATGCAAGCCATTGCTCGCCCAGATTAAAAAAGCTAAATCCGTTGGCTTAGTGTCGCGAGTAAATTGGATGTTAGGCACTTCGAGCTGGATCAATACGCCCGGCTGGCCATTATATTGCGGAAAGCCGAAACTCACCGATAGACCCGAGTGCAGATTGACCGACTCTAACACACTGTTATCTTGGATTATTTCGCCACCAGGCTGTCGAAGCCAGACATTACCACCATAACTAAAGAGGTGTACTTTATCTTCAAGGCGAAAACCGGGCCACAAAGCTTCGCTCTGGCGACTATTCTGTGCCATAAAATCGAGGTAAAGACGGGCGAGTTGTTCCGGAGAGGCCTCATCGGCAAACGCGGGGGTAGCGGCAGAGACACCTAAAAGCCATAGGATCACTACCATAATATTTTTCATTTATCTGCCTAAACAAACACAAGGGGTTTACAAAACAGCGCTAGCATATAGCGCAATCAAGCAATAGTGAAACATTTGCAAAAAAATATTTTTACCCCAGAAAATCTCAGTCAAAACCAAATCAACGACTCCTAATGAAATCATATTTTTAGCACAATTTTGCATCACTTAGGCGATTGCGTTCGCAATAGGCTTAAGTCTTAGGTTCGCTCGGCTTATCTCCAAACCACAGTGCGAGTTTATCCGCTGCAAGGGATTTCACTTCATCATCGATATATAAGGTCACCATAGTCAGGGCAGCGGCAAGGGCACCTAAATCATCGGTAAAGCCAACTAAAGGAGTCAGATCGGGAATCGCATCTAAAGGCAAAATAAAATACGCTAACGCGCCGTAGATGACTGACTTAGCCCACTTAGGCGTATTGGGTTGTTGCGCTGCATAATAAAGCCATAGTGCCCGCTCGATGACCTCTCTACCTGCTTGACGACTAAAGAGTTTGATCTTGTTCCAAAATCCGCTGTCAGTAAATTGATCATCCGCCATCATATTTCTCCAATACCCTAAAGTTGTTTGGGTATACACCCATGCCACTTCACAGTGTACGACGATAAGCCGCAGGGGTCAGGCCAAATTGTTGCTTAAAACGTAAGGAAAACTTTTCCGCAGATTGATAACCACAGGCCAAAGCCACTTGTAATACTGGCTCACTCGAATTCTGCAACATGGCTAAACCATGACAAAGCCGCACTTCTACCAGTAACTGCCTAAAACTGGTGTCTTCTAAGGCCAATTTACGCCTAAGGCTTGCCGTGCTCATGTGTAACTTGTCGGCAATATCCTCCTGCTGCCATGACGCCGAAGGACTCACACTCATCAAGGCCAAGGCCGCTTGAGTCACGCTGCGTTGGGTGTGTCCATACAACCAGTTCACACTGCGTTTATCCGGCAAACTTAACAGTAACGCGGCCAAATAATGTAGTTGAACAGGATCGGCCAGAGACAAGATCAAACTCTGTAATAGCGCATTCCAAGCTAAGTCCACAGCGCGTGATATATTTTGGACTGGCATAGGGTCACGCCAATCGGTTGCACTTGATAAAATACCTTGGGGTAAATCATGGGGGAGTAATAACTGCACCGCCCGATAACGCCCAAGAAAAGGTCGATTAACAAAGCTAATATGCGAACCAGCAGGAATTAACAGTAACTGCCCTTGGCCTACTGAAACAGATTCATCTTGCCAGAGCAGAGACTTTTCACCATAGATAACCCGAATAATCGACGGCTGATGTACAGGGACTTGAGATAAAGATTGTGCCTGCTTCGAATCATATTCAAACATACGGATCATGACACCAGCCTAATTATCAATGGATTATCGATTATATACCGCAGTCAACTTGGCGTTGCCGAGCGCTTGTGCCCTGAGCATAAAGCCCAATAAGGCAGGGCTAGCATCCTTTGGCAATTCTAAAGCACTGGGTAATGCCCACACAGTAAATTCGTACCTGTGAACACCATGACCTTGGGGCGGGCATGCGCCACCAAAATTTGTAGTGCCAAAATCGTTCTTCAAGGCAATAGCACCTTTTGGTAGTGCATCAACATGCGAGCCCGCACCTTGTGCGAGCGAAGTTTGCGCTACGGGTAAGTTATATACGGCCCAGTGCCACCAACCGCTGCCCGTTGGCGCATCAGGATCATAAGCTGTCACTGCAAATGCTTTAGTTCCTGTGGGCACCTCAGTCCAAGTCAGTTGCGGCGAAATATTTTCCCCTTGGCAACCAAAGCCATTAAACACTAATTGCGATGTCAGTTTATTGCCCTCGCTCATATCTTTGCTCGTTAATGTCATAGCACTTGCTTGTCCAACGAATAACCCAAGCACTAAACTCGTCCCTAACCACCCTTTATTCATGTCTATCTCCTATTCATGTTCGACCTGACTCACTTTACGTCAATCAAAAAAATAACATCTGCCCTAAAACGACAACTTTCTGCCCCAAATGCTCAAATGTGAGAAAAAAGTTATCATTTTTGCATTTTTCAAGCGGGAAAATGATTTTGTAACGAAAATATCTGCATAACAATGCAAATATGAAATGCGGTATAAATCAGAATGATGATTACAGCAGCCTTTAAATTAAGATTAGATATTTGAAATAAGATATTTTATGCAAATAATATTATTTAAATAATTCTGACAATATTTACTTTCATAATTTAGATAAAGATACTTAAGCATGATTGACTCCATTTAATATCGATAAATTAAGTTAAATTGACGTGCTAATTATTTAAAAATAAGACATAGGTCATGATTTTATTTATAACTCGCATATAAACTTCATTACGTAATAAAAACCTAACCATTTTCTCTAAGTCATAATGGAGTCGTATATGAAGAGGAAATCTAAAATTATGGCGCATATCAGGCGCACACGGCATATCATGATGCCTAGTCAACGTGACTATTTCGATCACTCCTTTATCTTCCTCCGCTAACCTTAGCGTAGGTAGTAGGCCAATTAACAGGTCTAAAGTGCTATTGCCCTAATAGGTGCAAACACTTATCGTACTGTTTTTATTTGGTTTATTATCTAACACCTTAATCAAAGCATTCTTTTATCAGTGCAGTTTTACTGCGGCTAAGCTATTCATACGCTCAATAAATATATTTCTACTTATATTTATTTCGTAACTTTGGCATAACCACATTTAATCTGCGCACGGAATAGCTATATCTAATTTTCATACCATTAATGTTTTTAATTAGGTATAGGCACACTTGTATCTATTTTTTATAAAGTAAAAGGGAAATTAACTATGAAATCATTAAAAGTAGCCGCTAGCTTATCTGTTAGATCTTGTTTCGATATCGACAGAGAAGTTGTCAATGTATTAACCACAGATTTTTGCGATGTGGGCGCGGCTGTCGTCTCTGTTGATGATGTTAGAAATGGTATTGTTGAAAAGATTAAAAACACCGGATTGAAACTGCCCATTTTCGTTTCAGTTTGCTGTGAAGAAACCTTCCCTGATGATGTTTGCTCATCGATTACAGGGGTATTTGAACTCTGCGGTGATAACACTGACTTCTACGGAAAACAGGTTGAGACTGCAATAAGTAAATATGAACAAGCGCTATTGCCACCTTTCTTCGGTACGTTAAAAAAATACGTCGAAATGGGTAACTCTACCTTTGCCTGTCCTGGTCACCAAGGCGGACAATTCTTCCGTAAACACCCTGTGGGCCGCCAATTCTTCGACTTTTTTGGCGAAACAATTTTCCGCGCAGATATGTGTAATGCCGACGTGAAACTGGGTGATTTACTGATCCATGAAGGCGCTCCACTGGAAGCACAGAAATACGCTGCCAAAGTTTTTAATGCCGATAAAACCTATTTCGTACTTAACGGCACTTCGTCATCAAATAAAGTCGCGACTAATGCGCTGTTAGCGAAAGGCGACCTCGTGTTATTCGACCGCAATAACCACAAATCAAACCACCATGGCGCATTAATTCAAGCAGGTGCTACACCTGTTTATTTAGAAACGGCACGTAATCCCTTCGGATTTATTGGTGGCATTGATGCCCACTGTTTTCAAGAGTCCTATTTAAGAGAGCAAATTCGTGAAGTCGCGCCAGAAAGAGCCGATGAAAAACGCCCGTTCCGCTTGGCGATAATCCAACTCGGCACCTATGACGGCACTATCTACAATGCTCGCCAAGTGATTGATAAAATTGGCCATCTTTGTGACTACGTCTTATTCGACTCGGCTTGGGTGGGTTATGAACAGTTCATCCCTATGATGAATGACTGCTCACCACTCTTACTCGAACTGACTGCTGAAGATCCAGGCATTATCGTGACTCAGTCGGTGCATAAACAACAGGCGGGTTTCTCACAAACCTCACAAATCCATAAAAAAGATAAACATATCAAAGGCCAAGATAGATATTGCAACCATAAACGCTTCAACAACGCCTTTATGATGCATGCCTCTACCAGTCCCTTCTATCCTTTATTTGCGGCGCTAGATGTAAACGCGAAAATGCATGAAGGCGCAAGTGGTCGTTATCTGTGGCGCGAAGCGGTAAAAGCGGGTATCGAAGCACGTAAGCTATTGCTCAAAAAGTGTAAATATATCAAACCATTCGTGCCAACAATGATCGACGGCCGCCTATGGCAAGACTATGAAACCGAACAAATGGCCGATGACTTACGCTTCTTCGAATTCGAACCTGGTCAGAAATGGCACTCCTTCGAAGGTTATGAAAAAGGCCAATACTTTGTTGACCCTTGTAAGTTCTTATTAACAACACCGGGCATAGATGCTGAAACTGGCAAATATACCGAATTTGGTATTCCAGCGACTATTCTGGCTAACTTCTTACGGGAAAATAATATTATTCCAGAGAAGTGCGACTTAAATTCGATTTTATTCCTGATGACACCTGCGGAAGATATGGCCAAGATGCAACATCTGGTATCACAAATATCTCGTTTCGAGAAATTAGTCGATGAAGATGCGCCATTATCTGAAGTATTACCTAACGTTTATAACGCCAATAAAGCCCGTTATAAAGACTATTCTATCCGTCAACTCTGCCAAGAAATGCACAATCTTTATGTCAGCCATGACGTAAAACAACTGCAGAAAGAAATGTTCCGTAAAGCGCATTTCCCTACAAAAGTGATGGACCCGCAGGAAGCAAACCTAGAGTTTATTCGTGGCAAAGTAGAATTAGTCCCACTCTCGCAAATTGAAGGAAGAATTGCAGCAGAAGGCGCACTCCCTTACCCACCAGGCGTGTTATGTATGGTGCCAGGTGAAATATGGGGCGGTTCTGTTCAGCGTTATTTCCTTGCCCTTGAAGAAGGTATCAACCTATTGCCTGGATTCTCACCAGAACTGCAAGGTGTTTATCTCGAAAATACCGCAGACGGCAAAATTCAAGCAATGGGCTATGTACTAAATAAATAATGAAGACTGACTGCAGAGTTTATTAACCCCACTCTGCAGTCAAATTCATGCCTCCTATAATAAGTCACCTAAATTAGGTTATTAGTATGAGTAAATCAGAAAATAAAATTGGCGTCGTCCAATTAACTATTATCACCATAGTCAACATGATGGGTTCGGGCATTATTATGCTGCCAACCCAATTAGCTCAAGTCGGTACTATCTCCATTTTATCTTGGTTAGTAACAGCTGCAGGGTCAACGGCCCTCGCCTTCGCCTTTGCTAAGTGCGGTATGTTCAGTAAAAAATCCGGTGGTATGGGCGGTTATGCCGAGTATGCCTTCGGCCGTTCTGGCAACTTTATGGCCAACTACACCTATGCCGTCTCGCTGTTAATCGCCAACGTCGCGATTGCTATCTCTGCCGTGGGTTACGCTGCCGTGTTGCTGGAAGTTAACTTAAGCCCGATGGCAATTTGTCTTGCGACCATTGGCGTACTTTGGTTGGCAACCATTGCTAACTTCGGTGGTGCCCGCATCACGGGTCGCGTCAGTAGCGTGACTGTGTGGGGGATTATTCTGCCTGTGATTGGCGTATCTTTAATTGGTTGGTTCTGGTTTGACATCGACCTCTATAAAGGTGCATGGAACCCGCATGATATGCCATTCTTCAAAGCGTTAGGCGGTTCTATCGCTATGACTTTGTGGGCGTTCCTCGGTTTAGAATCGGCCTGTGCAAACTCAGAAGCCGTCGATAACCCAGAAAAAAACGTACCTATCGCCGTGATGGGCGGTACCTTAGGTGCAGCAGTGATTTATATCGTTTCCACTAACGTCATTGCCGGTATTGTGCCAAATGCCGAGCTTGCCATGTCGAATGCGCCATTCGGTTTAGCCTTTGCACAAATGTTTAATCCAGTAGTCGGTAAAATCGTGATGGCCTGCGCCATTATCTCCTGTACTGGATCACTCTTAGGTTGGCAGTTCACTATTGCCCAAGTGTTTAAAGCCTCTGCTGATGAAGGATTTTTTCCTAAAATATTCTCTAAAGTCAGTAAAGCCGATGCGCCAATTTGGGGCATGACTATTATCGTCTCGATCCAGACAGCATTATCGCTGATGACCATTAGCCCATCACTGAGTAAGCAGTTCGAAGCACTCGTTAACCTCGCCGTCGTCACCAACATTGTGCCTTATATCTTATCTATGGCCGCGCTTGGCATAATGCAAAGACAGCAAAAAGTGCCTATCAATAAAGCCCGCGTTGCCAACGTGATCGCCGTAATCGGTGCGTTGTATAGCTTCTATGCTCTGTACAGCTCTGGCGAAACCGCAGTGATGCTTGGCGCCATAGCCACCTTCTTCGGTTGGACTATTTTCGGCGTGATCTCAAACCAAGCGCCTGTTGCCGACACACGTCCAGCCTAAATACGGCTAACGCATGATCGGAAACAATTAATACCAACATCCACATCAAGACTAACGATAACTCTGGGATCATAGGCCAAGCCTATGATCCCCTGGAGAATACTTGCTCATTATCGGGGGATTTATGAATAAGACTTGTCTCGCTTTAGTGTTACCTATGCTATTAACGGCCACCAGCAGTCAGGCGGTTGAACTCTATAAAGATCAAAAAAACACTTTAGATTTAACGGGTTGGTTAGGGTTTGCAGCATTAAATGACAGCCACGATACTTCAGTTATCGACGACTCATCACGCCTAAGATTCAGCTTCGAGCGCAGCGAGAAAAATGGCTGGACCGCTTTTGCTACCACAGAATGGGGGATCAACATGGTCTCCAGCGACGATGGGCTAGTGATGCAAGGGGGCAAACTCGCCGCCGAAAAAACCGATGATTTTCTCTATAACCGCTTAGGTTATGTTGGCATGTCCCATGATACATGGGGCAACCTGAGTTTCGGTAAACAATGGGGCGCCTATTACGATGTCGCAGGCACTACAGATTTACCGAACGTATTTGCAGGTTACAGCGTTGGCGCTTACACCTTCGGTGATGGCAGTCTCACAGGTACAGGCCGTGCCGATTCCGCCTTCATTTACCGTAATCATTTAGGCCCAGTACAAATCGCCCTGCAATATGCAGCCAAAACCAATGGTGATGTCAGCCTAAAAAACGATGACGGTAGCGAGATGACCAACTCAGAACTGAGTTTTGACAGCAGCTACGGCGCCAGTATCACTTATGCGGTAACCGATAAATTTAAGCTACTCGCAGGTTTTAACCGCGGTGATTTTGAAGGCCACTTAGGCAATACTCAAGTCGATGAAACCAATGAAATTGTCGGCATTGGTGCCATGTATGGTGACTACTATCACTATGCCGAAGGACGTGAGGCCAACGGTCTCTATGTGGGCTTTAACGCTCACAAAAGTAAAAATAATGAACTGGTCAACGGCGATCTCTACGACGCCACAGGTGCCGAGTTGATGACGGCCTATCAATTCGACAACGGTTTTGTGCCCATGGTTGTACTCAGTTATTTAGATTTAGACACAGATGCAGCTACGCCGATTCAAGGTCAATGGACTCGCCAATTTGCCATGCTGGGGCTGCATTATCGCTACAGTAACGACACTGTGATGTTTGCCGAGATGAAGCTAGATTTCAGTGATATGGATGATCCTGCACTCGAAGCACAGGAAGACAACAGCTTCGCAGTGGGGATCAACTACTTCTTTTAGGACTAAAGGAGATGTTAGCTAAGGTTTCTAAAGCGCTCATTCTACTTTGGCATTGCTTAGTCGCATGAAGCAGGACAATTTTGAGTAACAGTCTTCAGTGACCGTTCTAATCACATGTTGAGTTAAATCATGTTTAGCAGGATAGGCAGCTCGCGTCATCGCTCATATGCGTGAGCTTATTTGAGACTGAGGTGCGGCGCACGTTCCGTCTACAAACGCTCGCCGTAACACTCATTGGATGGTACCGCTGGCTTACCATTATCTCTACGCCACTCCAAGTTAGTTTCTGGAGTGGCTTTTTTTCTAAAAAATTGAGCGGTTTAAGCCGATGTGCATTACGACTTTGCGCTTGACTTCAATGGCCAACGTTTACCCTACCCTTCGCCATTTATCGCATTAATACAGCGTTGTACGACTTCTTCGAAAGTGCCATCTATGCTCACTTGGATAACGTCAGCTTCATCGGTCGCGGGCATTTCCAGCGTGTCGAACTGACTCTTGAGTAGCTCAATCGGCATAAAGTGGGCTTTTCTGGCAAACATGCGTTCTTTGACTAATTCAAAATCTCCGTATAGATGAATGAACACCAGCTTGCTGTTGTTCTGACGGATTAAGTCACGATACTGACGACGCAGTGCAGAGCAGACAATAACCCCCTGCTCCCCCTTTTGCTCAATGCTATACACAGCATCGTTGATGCGCTCAAGCCAAGGAGCGCGATCGCTGTCGTTAAGCGGTGAGCCAGATTTCATCTTGATAATATTGGATCTAGGATGCAGGTCATCACCATCGATAAATTTCGTCTCTAACGCCTTTGCGACCGCGGCACCAATCGAAGATTTGCCACAACTAGAGACGCCCATGAACACATAGCTATTGCCTTTTTTTCTCTCAGTCACTTTGTTAACCTCATGCCAATTCTCGAATTTAGTCACTTCCCACTCTACCATATTACGGGTAACATGTTACCGGTAACCTACAAAAATGTGGACAACTTAACTAACAAGGAAAAGTCCTCTTATGTCTGATATGTCATTGATTCTGACAGCGCTGGGTTCAATTGCCCTGCTACTGTTCTTAGTGATGAAAGTGAGATTACATGCAGTAGTATCACTGATACTGGTGTCGATCATTGCCGGCCTTTTCTCTGGTATGAACCCAGCTGATATTACCAATACAATTCAACAAGGTATGGGGGGAACACTGGGCTTTGTGGCGGTGGTGGTCGCTTTGGGAGCCATGTTTGGCCGGGTAATGGAAGAGACTGGCGCGCTAGATCAGATAGCCCATACACTGCTGAATAAATTTGGTAACGACAAAGCTCACTGGGCCATGACCTTTACAGGCTTTATCTGTGCGCTCCCCCTCTTCTTCGACGTTGCTGTGGTACTGCTGATTGGCATCGCCTTTGCCGTGGTTCGTAAAGGGGGCGGCAGCGTCGTTAAAATTGGTATTTCACTGCTCGCGGGTATTGCCACCTGTCAGGCATTTCTCATCCCTGCACCAGGGCCTATTTTGGTCGCTTCCCAGCTCAATGCCGACTTTGGCTACATGATAGTTTTCGGTTTATTGGCATCGATTCCGGCGATGATTCTAGGCGGTCCACTCTTTGCCAGCCTTATCTCCCAAAAAGTCCATGTTGAGCTGCCTGCCCACGAGCAGCAGGAAAAAGGTGAACGAGAAGGCGGACCGATCCCCTCATTCGCGCTATCAATCAGTATTGTGGTGTTCCCACTGCTGCTTATCGGTTTAAAGACAGTTGTGTCACGCTTTATTGATGAAAAATCCGATCTGCATAATTGGCTCGCCTTGATAGGTCATCCATTCACCGCCATTTTGCTAGCCTGTTTAATCGCATTCTATGTACTGGGCGTTAGACGCAATATTCCAAATGAGCGCATCATGGAAATCTGTAGCAGTGCGCTCCAACCTGCTGGGATCATTATTCTCGTCACCGGTGCTGGCGGCGTGTTTAAGCAAGTGCTGATTGACTCAGGTGTCGGCGATGCATTAGGCAATATGTTGGCAGGTTCGGGATTACCGATTGTAATACTAGCATTTATTTTGTCGGCTTCGGTGCGCGTGATCCAGGGGTCGGCAACCGTGGCCATGTTAACGGCTTGCGGCCTTATCATCCCAATACTTGAACCACTAAACTTAGATGGTGCTCAATTGGCGGCAATTACGATTGCCATTGGTGGTGGTTCGATTGTGCTCTCGCACGTCAATGACTCAGGCTTCTGGCTCGCTAACCGTTTTCTTGGATTGTCAGAAAAACAAACACTGCAAACTTGGACTGTAATGGAGACCATTATCGGTACGACGGGCGGCATAGTCGCAGTCATCATCTCTGCGTTTCTCTAACGATAACCTGTGATGACAAACATTAGGCATTAGCCGTTAAGCGAAAGAACGAGGGGAAGTCTAGAGTGTTTCCCCTAAATCAA
The DNA here is from genome assembly GCF_019345585.1 of Shewanella sp. NKUCC05_KAH. NCBI lineage: Bacteria > Pseudomonadati > Pseudomonadota > Gammaproteobacteria > Alteromonadales > Shewanellaceae > Shewanella > Shewanella sp. NKUCC05_KAH. The sequence goes on along the minus strand of NZ_JAHKQZ010000011.1, from coordinate 43,640 downwards.
TACGATAGCCCAGGTCGATAACCGATTCTGCTATCTCTTTGCCATTTAGCCTGTCTAATAGCTCAGTGGCAGCAATTCGACCAATCTCTTTTCTTGGCGTAATAATGCTCGCCAATTTTGGCGTCATAGATTGGCCAATATCATGGCCATGAAACCCTGCAACGCCAATTTGTTCAGGGATCTTGATGCCTTGTCTTTGACACTCAAATATCACCCCCGCCGCTAAATCATCGTTGGTGCAAAAAAAGCTATCCACATAGGGATATTTCGCTAATGTTTGTTGCAATAACGACGCCCCCAAGGAAAACGACGATGCCTCATTTGTGGTCATCGCCAAAGGTGTAAGCTGAGCTTGCTGCATCGCTAACTCGTAGCCTCGCATCTTAAGCTGAGTGCGAATATCCATGCGCGCACCTAGGTAAGCAATGTGGCGATAGCCTTGTGCAATCATGGCCTTAACCATTTCACATGCGGCCGCTGTATTATCGAAACCCACACACTGTTGAATCGAAGGCGACACGCTATCCATCATTTCGATGACCGGAATGCCCGCCGTTTCAATCATTCGCACGGTACGCGGCGTGTGGTAACTTTCGGACAAGAGTAAGCCATCGATATTGTAAGAGAGCAGTGATGCCACCCGCTCTTCTTCTAATTCGGCCTGATACCCGTAGTGAGCCAGCATGGTTTGATAACCGCGTTTGCCGGTCACATTCTCGATACCGCGCAGCACTTCAGCAAATACTTGGTTGGTTAACGAAGGCACTAACACGCCAATAGCGCGACTGGTTGCTTGCGCTAAAATTTCCGGCGCGCGATTAGGAATATAACCTAAGGTTTCTAGTGCAACAGCAATCTTCTCTTGAGTGCTTTGCGCCACCCTTGTTGGATTTTTTAAATAGCGACTCACCGTCATTTTGGTGACCCCAACTTGATCGGCAACGTCTTGAAGACTGGGTCTACGCTTTTTATTCATAGTATCTAATGTTAGTTAACGAACCGCGGATATGGGTGAGATGTATAGCTAAAATATCGAATATAAACAAATAGTAGACATAAACATCAGACAGGGATCTTATAATAGTTCGCCCAGCGATACCAGTTGAGGACTATTTTAGCGGCATGACCATGCTAGCTAGGCCACTCCAAACTCATATCTGGAGCGGCCTTTGAACATTATTTGTGATGGCGAAAAGTGTTACTTAGCCTGTTGGCGACCCTGAGAGGGCTTTCCTGCAGGTTTACCACCCGTTTTTGATGGGTTTCCACCTTTAGCCTGAGAGCCTCCGGCCTTAAAACCAGACTGGCCGAAGGGCGCTTTCGCTCCCGGACGGCTCGAATGGGCTCCACTAGGTTTAGAGCCAGTTGGTTTAGAGTCAGTTGGCTTAGCACCAGTTAGTTTAGCGCCATTCGCTGCGGGTTTTCCGCCTTTAGCGGCTGGTTTTGACTCAGCACCAGCCTGAGCTTGCGCACCGCCTTTAGCCGGACTTTTAGATTTGCCATCGCCCTTGCGGTCATCAAATTGATTACCCGAGAAGCGCGTAAAGGCTTTTTGGCCTTGGTTAGCATCTTTCATCCACTTAGGTCCGCGCTCATTTCGACCTTCTGGCGGCACTAACTGATGCGGACTATTACCAATCAAGTCTTCACGCCCCATGGCGGTTAAGCCTTCACGGATCAATGGCCAACCTGCAGGATCGTGATAACGCAGCAATGCCTTGTGCAAGCGACGTTGACGCCCTTTCTTCGGCACAGATACCACTTCGCTGGTGTGCTTGACGTTTTTCAGCGAGTTTAACTCGGTATGATAAATCGTAGTCGCATTCGCCATCGGTGACGGATAAAAGTTCTGTACTTGGTCGAGCTTGAACTTACGCTCCTTCAACCACAACGCTAAGTTCACCATGTCTTCGTCGGTCGTGCCTGGATGCGCCGAAATAAAGTAAGGGATCAGGAACTGCTCTTTGCCCGCTTCCTTAGAAAACTTGTCGAACAATTCTTTAAACTTATCATAGGCGCCCATGCCGGGCTTCATCATCTTGCTGAGCGGACCTTCTTCGGTATGCTCAGGGGCGATTTTTAAGTAGCCACCAACGTGATGCTGCACTAACTCTTTCACATAAGCTGGATCTTCGATCGCCAAGTCGTAACGCACGCCAGAGGCAATCAATACTTTCTTGATGCCAGGTACCGCACGCGCAGCGCGATACAAGTCGATTGTATGTTTATGATCTGTGCCTAAGTGGCCGCAAATCGATGGAAACACACAGGATAAACGACGACAGGTTTTTTCAGCCTTTTCGCTGGTACAACCTAAACGATACATGTTGGCGGTTGGGCCGCCTAAATCGGAAATAACCCCAGTAAAGCCTGGCACTTTTTCCTGAATATCTTTGATTTCTTTAACAATCGACTCTTGTGAACGACTCTGAATGATTCGGCCTTCATGCTCGGTAATCGAGCAGAAAGAACAGCCACCAAAGCAACCACGCATGATGTTGATAGACGTCTTGATCATGTCGTAGGCAGGGATTTTTTCCTTGCCATAGATAGGATGAGGAATGCGCTGATAGGGTAAATCGAATACCGCATCCATCTCATCGGTATTGAGCGGCCATGCGGGCGGATTCACCCAAACGGCGCGGTCGCCATGGGGTTGAAATAACGCACGGGCACAACCTGGGTTTTGCTCTTGGTGCAAAATCCGTGAAGCATGGGCATATAAATATTTGTCTTCGGACACTTTTTCAAACGCTGGCAGCAGCACATAGGTTTTATCCCATGGCTTAGGTTTAGGCGGTTGAACGCTAATAGGCTTAGGGGCTTCGTTATCGAATATCTTCACATCCGACGGGCCGGACAAGTTAGCACAACCCACATCATCGGCGCCGTAAGGATTCGGCAGCGGCTCTATCTTGTGCAGTTGGTCAATCTTGCGCGAGTCCATACCGCGCCATTCGGGCAGCGGCTCTTTACGGATAACGGCTGTGCCACGCACATCGTGCAACGAGCTTATCGGTTCACCGGCAGCTAAGCGGCGTGCCACTTCGACTAAAGGACGCTCGGCGTTGCCGTACATCAAAATGTCGGCCTTGGCATCGAAAATCACACTGCGACGCACTTTGTCCGACCAATAATCGTAATGGGCGATGCGGCGTAAACTGGCTTCGATACCACCAATAATCACAGGCACATCTTTAAAGGCTTCTTTACAACGCTGGGTGTACACAGTCACGGCGCGATCTGGGCGCTTACCACCAATATCCCCCGCAGTATAAGCATCGTCGGAGCGTAAACGACGGTCGGCAGTGTAACGGTTGATCATCGAATCCATGTTACCGGCGGTGACGCCAAAAAACAGATTCGGGCGGCCCAATTGCATAAAGGCGTCTTTGCTCGACCAATCTGGCTGGGAAATAATCCCAACTCGGTAACCCTGAGCCTCTAACATACGGCCGATCACCGCCATGCCAAAGCTTGGGTGATCCACATAAGCGTCGCCTGTGACTATGATGATGTCACAGCTATCCCAACCAAGCTTATCCATCTCCTTGCGAGACATAGGTAAGAAAGGCGCAGTGCTGTCGCCCGTGGCCCAATACTTGGGATGACTAAAGAGTGTGGATTCAACTTGCATGGATTGTGACCCGAAAACGTAATGTCAAATAAAGGCGCCACGAAAATAAGTTACGCCAATTTAGGGACGCGGAGTATAGCAGGGAATGGAGGATAGATGCGATTAAAAAAACACCACTCGAGGCATTTTCAGGGGTATTTGAGCCGGAAGCGTAATACCCCTAAATCCGCTATGGATATGGCTTAGGGCGGAATTGACCGCCCAAACCTGCGGGCCTAGAGACCCTTTCCTAAACCTTGAGCAAAATGCAGCAAATTCACCAACGCCAAACTGATAATCACTAGCCAAGTGAGCAATACGCCCCAAAAACGACCAAAATGGTAACCACCTTGGCCTTGAGTTAAGCCAATAGCATGAAGTAAGCGCGCCACTATCCACACAGTCCCAAAACAGTGTAAATAAAATGCAGACAAGCCACCCGCTTCGGCCACCAGCATTAAAATCAATACGATAGGCGCATTTTCGATCAGGTTAACATGCACTCGATTAGCCAAAGCTAAGGCGCTGTTACCACCATCCCCTAGGCCGATTTTCTGACCTCGCCTTAATTTCACTACTCGATAAGCCAAAGCGACAATTAATAGCCCTGTGAGGCTAGCGTAAAGACCCGTTACCATCAAAGACATGCCTATTTCCCCTTATCAAAAAGCTGACTATAGCCCGAGCTGCAAAAAATCAGCAATTTATTTGTATTAAGGTTAAAAGCCATTAACCTTTTATAGACAAGATAGGTTAATATGCGCGCGTCATTCCCTACAACTTTTTATACAGTGAATACCCCGATTGGATAACGACGAGTTTATCGAAAAACGTAGATTTATCATAAAGCTAGGCAAAGCCTTGCATAAGTTTGGCACACCCGCTTATCGTCTAGAAACCCACTTACAAACCGTTGCTCGCACCTTAGGTATCGAAGGCTATTTCCTTATTTCTCCGACGTCGATGACCTTCGTTTTGCAACATGATACCGATCAAGAATATAACCATGCCGCTCGCGTTAAGCCTGGTGAACTCGATTTAGGCTCACTCGCCCGCACCGATGAATTGGTCGATGAGTTAACCTCAGGCAAACGCACTTTGGCCGAGGCCTTAGATCGCTTAGAAGAAATTGCCAATAAACCCAATCCCTATGGCCCTGTATTAACTTGCTTTTCTTTTGGAACTTCTGCCGCCGCTTTCGCTATGCTGATGGGCACGGGTTGGAACGATGTATTTTGGTCAGGATTATTAGGCTTATTCGTCTATGGCTTGGTATACCGTGCCGAACGCTCGGCCCGCATGGCCGAAGTGCTCGAACCCTTCGCCACTATCCTTTGCGCCATCGCAGCCTGTGGCATAGCGCGTATCGATCCAAATATTAATATCCCAGTAGTGATCCTCTCCTCCATTATTATTTTTATTCCCGGCTTAGCCTTAACCTTAGGTTTAGCCGAACTCGCCGCACGGGATTTAATTTCTGGCACGGCGCGCATCATGGATGCGAGCATGCAATTATTTAAGCTGTACTTTGGCGCAGTGCTCGGCATGGCAATCGGTAAAGCTATGTTCGGCGAAGCGATTCATATTGAACCAGAGGGTTTACCTCGCTGGGCAATTTGGTCGGCGGTTCCGATTCTATCTATGGCGCTGGTTTTTATCTTCAAAGCAAGGATGCAAGATTCGCCTTGGGGCGTATTGGCTGGGATAGTGGCGTTTTTCTCAGCCATGCTCGGCGGACATTATTTTGGTGATTCGGTGGGGATCTTCTTTGGTGCCTTGGCAGTAGGAATTTATTCTAACCTCTTCGCCCGCTGGATGAAGGCGCCTGCCTCCATCGCCTTGTTGCAGGGAATAGTGATCTTAGTCCCCGGCAGTAAAACCTATATCGGACTCAATGCACTGATCTCAGGTGAGACCATGCTCAATCAGTCGCACATAGGCTCGCAAATCTTTTTGATTTTTATGTCGCTAATTGCGGGGCTCATCTTTGCTAACGTCGCAGTCCCACCTAGGCGTACACTGTAACAATCGCTAATCCGGCTGGAGCCCGCGCCCAGCCGCCACCTCAAGATAATCTTAAGCTAACCTTAAGTAAAATAAGAAACTTATTAAAATGTTTCCTTGACTAACACTCGCTTTCCATGTGTTATTAAATTGTGAATTGCAACGTGAAATTGTTTTCGCTGCAGTCGTCGATTTCATGGGAGTGGCCTTTTATGCAGAAATTTTTTCAGTATGCATGCATCCTATCTTGTTGTGTTGGCAACCTAATCAGAGTTGCCCAAGCAGAAGAGGCTAAGCTCGCCGATCCCGCAAACCAAGATCAAACAAAACAAAAAGTCAGCAAGATTGTGGTGGTCAACAACCCTATTTTTGATGAGTCAGATCCCGATGCTTTTTTCATTCACCGCTGGGCTAACGCCCTGCATATCAATACCAAAGAATATGTGGTTCTCGATAATTTAACTTTCAGCGAAAATGATACTGTCACCCAGAAAGATCTCGACGAATCCCAACGCCTGTTACGCGCAGTGCCTTACATTCGCGACGCCAAAATTTATATCGCAGAAAAAGATCCCCAAGCCGATGTCGATCCATCCGTTGAGTCCGTGGTGGTGGAGACCTGGGATAATTGGTCATTATTACCGACAGCGAGTTTGAGTAGTTCAGGTGGCGACACCCGTTACTCCTTCGGGCTCAAAGAAGACAACTTGCTTGGAACGGGGATCCGCACTCGACTTAAATATCAATCTAATGAATCCCGGAATGGCTATAAATTTGCTTTCGAAGCGCCGCTCAGCATTATTGAACACGGCACAGTTGCCGCTGAGTTCTACGACAATAGCGACGGCCAAGCTAAACACGTTTATGTGAGTAAGCCCTTCTATTCCCTCAATACGAGTACTATGTATTCGGCGGAGTTTTTAGACGATAACCGTACAGATACCCTCAGACAAAATGGGCAAGAGGTGAATGAGTTCACACACACAGTCGACTATCTCAATCTGCAATACGGCTGGTTAATTAATAAAAACAGTCAGCACCTTTCTCGCTTTATTACTGGTGTCACCCAAGACAAGCACGAGTTTGCCCATTCTGAGCGCTATCCTACTTCCATGCTCCCTCAAGACAGGGACTTTATGTACCCTTGGGTCGCCTACGAGTTTATCGAAGATGATTTCCACGTACTGAATAATGTTCACCTGATCACCAACAATGAAGACTTTAACTTAGGTTGGCATCACTATGTAAAATTCGGAATAGAAACCAATGATATAGGTGATAATAATCCCTTAGGCTACCACGTTAACTGGCAAAGCACTGGCGGGTATAAGTTTAACGATCAACTGTGGCTGTTAGAAATGGGGGGAACAAGCACTATCGGCACCACCCAAAAAGATACTTATAAGGTTGATATTCAAGCCGAATACTTCTATCAAATTCATCCTAAGTGGACGGCTTATGGCAAAGCTTGGGCTAGCCTTTCACAGAACACTTATCTGGATCTAACAAAAGGATTAGGGGATGAAACTGGCGTGCGCGGTTATCCAAACGAATACCAGCAAGGGGATAATCAGTGGTTACTGACCGCCGAGATACGCAACTACCCCAATATCAACTTATACCAACTGGCTGAATTAGGCTGGGCAGTCTTTGCCGATCTGGGTCAAGCCTCCGGCGGCCAACTCGCCGAGAATAACGAAGTCAGCGGTCCACTGGGTAGCATAGGTATAGGCGCACGGATTTATTCCTCTCGATCCAGCTATGGCAACGTAGCCCATATCGATTTTTCACTCCCTTACACGGGCGGCGAGTCAGTAAACAGCTGGGAATGGCGATTCCTAGTGAAAAGCAGTTTTTAAACCTAAGGTACATAACAATCGTATGAACTATGTACTTTTTAAGACAATCTTTGGCGCCTTGTGGCCTAAAATAATCCTGACGCTATCAGCCTAACCTCCTGCTCAACCCTCTGTACCAGAGAAGCGTCTGCCAATATGGGAGAACCGCAATTAAAGGGCGGTTTAGGATCATATTCAAACAATAACTGCAGAGTTTTAGCCTGTTGTTCACCCTCTATATTGGCAATGAGTGCCAAAGCAAAATCGAGCCCTGCAGTAATACCGCCGCCACTGATCCGATTACGGTCAATCACAATACGTTTATTTTCAAAAGTAATTTGAGGATATTGTGCCAATACTGAAGCATAAGCCCAGTGAGTGGTCGTGCGATAACCATTAAGTAAACCTGTTGCCGCAAGAATCAAGGCTCCAGTGCATACAGATGTAATGTATTGCGCTTGCTCCCCCTTGCGTTTTAAGAAAGAAATGACTTGCTCATCCTGTATTTGCGCCAAAGGATTTGCGCTCCCAGGCACTAACAGGATATCTATCGGCGGACAATTATCGAAATCGTAATTAGGTTGTAAGTTAACGCCCGCATCACAGGGTAATAGCATGCTGGTTTTCGCAAAAGTGAAGGTTTCAAAAGATGGCACAAAGGCTAAAAACTGTAGTGGCCCATAGGCATCGAGCATCGTCATGCCGGGATAAAGAAAAATACCTACTCTTAATTTGTGTTTGATTGGATTATTTGTTTTATCACTTTGGGCCGTTTCAATATTTTCACTCATCACAGATTCTCCATCGGTAGTGACAATTTCATATTTCAGGTAACACTGTCGTTGCAGTTAACCCTATGATCATCACTATAAAGCCCATTATTCCTAACCATCAGGCACAAACTCGCCCGAATGTTTCAAATGGTACACCTGAGCCTATCTGTTCCACTTAAGCAAAAATCACAACACAAGAGCCATTGAGGCTAATGTATAATCAAACGCCTGAATTGAATTTGGAGCAAAATCCAGTATGCACACCAAGCCCCACATGCGCATAGAACAAAGCCCGCGAGCGATGCTCAAGGTTCTCCACGTTTTCAAGGAAATGCTTAAACAGCAAGATTATCGTGATATTGCAGTGGCAGATATTGCGCACAAAGCCGATGTCGGGCGCACGACGTTTTATCGCTACTTCAAACGTAAGCTGGATATTCTTATTGCACTACATCAAAATATTTTTGAAAATATCTTTGAAGATCTACGGTCAACCGAAGACTGGCTTTCAACCAACACACCACCCTCATTGGAAAAACTGCTTATTACTTTTAGCCGAAACAGCATGTTTCGCCGTTCCATGTCATTTAGACTAGGTAGCGACCTCGATGCAGCAACTAAACAATTACAAACTAAACTTGTGCAACATATTGAAAATAAATTGATCAACACCTTCAACACTGACGAATTTATTATTCCAAGCTACACACTAGCCCATAGCATAGCAGCTCTTTATTTAAGCCAAATTCAACAACTTATCGCCAGTCCCACACCTTGTCCTACACAACAAGCAAAATACTTACACTTACTGACTCGAGGCATGATTGTAGCAGCATTGACGACAACTAATAGCAGCGAAACCCATACCTGCACCAATGGAAATCATTAAGGTAAAAATCACAGCATTTACACATTCTCAAGCGATGAGTTTGGTAATCCAACGCAAACCAAAAGTGCTACGCAGTAGTTTTACAGTGCTGTTGTGGCGCATTTGAAACAGGCAGCCAAGGCTAAAACTGACGATTAAACCTGGTGTCGACCCTATAAAATCACGACTGCTTTGTGCTAATTGTCGTTTCCTCATCAGTAACAAATCATGCTGCAACTGGCCTTGTTCCGTCAGCACAGTCAGCTTCAACTGCTGTTTTTTAAGTAACTGTTGAATTAGCATACTCGCGCCCCCTATTTTTGATGTTACGACTCTCGAGTCGAGAGCAAAAGCTGTAATTGCTGCCAAGTCTTCGAAAAGCCAGTTTGTGACAGCACATAGCCAAGACTACGCCAACACCAAAGCAATAAAACAAACTGTAGCACCACCAAAGCGCTCACTGTGGCCAATAACGAACCGCTCAATTGAAACAGCATATAGCCCAACAGCAATAAAATACTGCCCCAGAATAACGTAATGCCAGTACCAAAACAGACGACTAAAGCCGCAGCGATAATCAGGCTACGCCCTGTTAACCGCCATTCTGCCGTTGCTATTTTCCCGGCCAACTTCAACTGCTCGAGATAGGCTTGCTTCACTGAACTGCTAAGAACAGCTATTTCAGCCAGTTGCTCCATTGCCTGATCAATAACTTTATGCTGGGCAGCAGCTGATGCTGTCTGCCCAGTTTTGGCGGTTTGCGCACTATGCTGGACGGGCCTTTGTTCTGGCGCCTCTGACCTTGCACGGTTTTGCATAAATCCACCTTAGCGACGGCGCAATAAAGCCGTTAATACCACACCAGCGGCAAAGGCAATCCCAGCTGTGGCCAATGGATTTTGCGCTGCCAACTCACGGGTTTTGCTATAAGAACTTTGCAGTTGTAATTTGATTTCCTCCTGCTTGAGCGCCAGAGTTTCCTGTGAGCTAGCCGCCGTTTTACGCAAAGTGTCTTCTGCAACTGCGGCTTTCTCTGCTACTGCATCAACGGCATGGTGCGTCACTTCAGTTGCTTTCGCTGTTGTGGGTGAATTTAAAGCACCGCTATCTTTACTGTTAGTTTGTTCTGCTACGCTTTTTGAACTGGCCATAGAAAGCCTCCTTGGTGGACACTGTGCAATGCAACAAGATGCTGCACTTTGCGTACAAACCAATGCAATGGCTATACCAAACAATATAAACGCATAAAAACAAAATGTTAGAGTTACATTATTTCTATTAACCCTCTCAGTTAACGGTAGATGTTACCTGCATTGAGTAATTTTTACCTGCGACGAAGAAAGGCGAGAAATGGCTGTAATGGCGGCTAAACTGAAAGCTAAATAAGCGATAGACTGAATGTACGGGAGAACAAGATAACTCTGATTTTTTAATGAGTTAATCAAATAAAATTTATCATTACCGTATAAATTAAAAAACAAAAAGCCCGTTTGTCATTACGACAAACGGGCTTTTTGTTGAATGAGGTGAGTTGGCCGATAAGCCGGGTCCTGTCTTGGACAGTCATTCATCTAGGCCTGCAATCGCTCACAGGCTCAAGCGACCTACCCGGTTCCAACGCGAGCCACGCCATACGGAACCCTATTTGGTCTTGCTCCGGGTGGAGTTTACCTTGCTACGAACTATTGCTAGCCGCACGGTGCGCTCTTACCGCACCCTTTCACCCTTACCGACCTGATAAATCAGGCAGGCGGTCTACTCTCTGTTGCACTTGTCGTCGGTTCGCACCGCCCAGGCGTTACCTGGCACCCCGCTCTTTGGAGCCCGGACTTTCCTCCCCGTTCTTGCGAACGCGGCGACTGTCTGGCCAACTCGGCGCGGATTATAGCCTAAGCCACCCTGATGCACCACAGATAATCCGCTCGTAACCGTTTTAGCGCTTATAAATCAGACTCTAGGCCGTATTTGTACAGAGCGTTCTTTTTAAGTCCATGAATTTGCGCGGCAATTGCTGCAGCTTTCTTCAATGGCAATTCCTCACATAAGAGTTTGAGCGTATTAATGGCGACGGTGGGAATTGCTTCGTCATCACTCAAATGGTAGCCATGCACCATAAGCACGATTTCACCCTTCTGCTGATTCGGGTCAGTACTAACAGTGGCAAGCACCTCTGAGACAGGGCCAGATAAAAAAGTTTCGAAGGTTTTGGTCACTTCACGCGCCATGACGACATGGCGTTCGCCACCAAGCACTTCAACCATAGTCGTTAGACTGTGCTCAATGCGGTGTGGTGATTCATAAAATATCAGCGTGCGCGGATCTTCTTTCAATGCCAATAACTTATCAGCGCGGGCTTTTTCTTTAGAGGGCAGAAAACCTTCGAAAGAAAAACGGTCCGATGGCAAACCCGAGGCGCTCAGTGCGGTAATTGCCGCGCAAGGGCCGGGTAAGGGGATCACATTAAACCCAGATTGGCGCACATGGGAAACCAAGTGATAACCCGGATCGGAAATCAACGGGGTACCCGCATCTGAAATTAATGCAATCGACAGCCCAGCTGCAAGCTGATCGACAATCCACTGGGCACGAGCACGCTCGTTATGGTCATGCAGCGCCGTAGTTTTTGTAGTAATACCAAAGTGGCTCAATAACTTACCGCTGTGGCGAGTATCTTCACAGGCGATCAATGAAACCTGATTCAGCACCTCTATTGCCCGTGAGCTCATATCGCCCAAATTACCTATGGGAGTAGGAACTATGTAGAGTGCGACGCTTTGGTCCATATATACCTCTGTAATGACAGTGCCAAGACTTTCGTCAAGCGCGAGAGAAGGTTAAACTAGAGGCTGCATCTTACCAGAGTGAAGCCCAGTGTTAAAAAGCCTGAATACAACTAAGTTCGTTTCCGTGGCCATTTTATCGGTAATCTTGGCGGGTTGTGGCACTTCAACGCCCACCTCGACCGGAACTGCACCCACAGTGGCCACCTCTTTAGCATCCGCACCTTTGTCGGCCAATGTGTATTTGGCACAAGCCGCCAATAGCAAAGATCCGCAGCAGCGCGATACTAATCTGCTGCTCGCAGCCCATGCCTACATCAATGCCAACGACTACGCAGCGGCGCAGAAGCTACTAAAATCAATACAGCCAAGCTTGAATCAGAGCCCAACATTTCTGGCCGAACATAAATACTTGACCGCACGCGTGCTTGAACACACGTCCACCTATAGTGATGCACTTAAAGTTCTGAATTATCCAAGCAATTGGAGTTTGCCAAGCTGGCAGATGACGGCTTATCACCAATTCAAGGCGCATTTATATCAATTGAATAAACAGCCTATTGAGCAAGTGCGTGAACTGAGTTTACTGACGACTTACTTGCCCCCCGCCCAAGCCAACGAGGTGAATAACGCGATTTGGCAAGTTCTGCAACCAATGCACGAACAAACCTTAAAAGCCTTTACCCAAGATGCTAAGACTCCTGTGTTTACGGGTTGGTTGCAATTGGCTTATATCGCGAAACATTATGCTGTCGATCCGACACAGTTAGTACGCTACTTAGGCGAATGGCAGAAACAAAATCCTTATCATCCTGCAGCGGCTAAGCTGCCCGCCGATCTTGACAGAGCCTTAAACGCTAAGCCATTTACGCCAAAAAACATTGCTGTGCTGTTGCCGCTGACGGGTCCAAGAGCTAACGCTGCCAATGCAATTCGCCAAGGCATATTAGCCAGTTACATGGCCAAGCAAAATGACCAAGTCGCAGTCAACTTTTATGACACGGCAAACGATGCTGCCAGCGCTTACCAACAGGCGCTAACTGCGGGAGCCGAATTTATTATTGGCCCATTATTGCCTACTGAAATTGAACAACTGCAAGTGATCAATGCGGCAAACACAGCCGTCACTAATACGGTGACTAATACTGCTAACCCAGACAAAACGGCCAATACAGCAACAGCACCTGCTGCGCCTGTACCACAACTATTCTTAAATCAAGTTGATAAGTTCACCCCCGATCCGAATAGGTTCTACTTTGCATTATCTCCCGCACAAGAGGCGGCCGATGCGGCGGAGCATTTATATCAAGATGGCGTAACTATGCCGTTACTGCTCGCCAGTAACGATGCCCTTGGCAAACGCATGGCCGAAAGCTTTATTCAAGCATGGAAAAAGAAGAGCGATAACCCTGTCGAAGTTCACTACTTCGATGGCGGTGATAAAATGCGCACCACAGTACAAGATGCCCTTGGCGTGCGCGATAGCCAAGAGCGGATCGCCCGTATTAAAGAGCTGTTAGGCAATTCAGTACAAGCCGACTTCCGTTCACGCCAAGATATTGATGCCATTTATATGATTTCAACGCCACAGGATCTAACCCTGCTCAAGGCCTTTATCGACGTCAACTTTAGCGTTTTCACACAACCTGTGCCTTTATATACCTCAAGCCGCAGCCGAGTTGAAAATGAAAGCACACAAACGGCGCAGGATTTAAATAACCTGACCCTAAGCGACGCACCTTGGCTAATGCAAAACGGCGAAGAAAATCTGATGGTCAACACACTATTTTCGGGCTGGAATAACAGTCAGAAACGTTTGTTTGTTATGGGTTATGATGCAATGGATTTGATCGGCCGTTTGGCGCAAATGCGCTCATTCACGGGTTATCAATTCAATGGTCGCAGTGGTGCTTTATCTGTCAGTCCAGATGGCATAGTCAACCGCCAATTAAGCTGGGGACGTTATGAAAGAGGTAGCTTCCGCCAGTTATGACACTCGGACAGCAGGCAGAATCGCACGCCCAACGTTACCTTGAACAACAAGGCTTAACTTTTGTCGAACGTAATGTCCGCTATCCGTTTGGGGAAATTGATTTAATCATGCGCCATAAAAACCATTGGGTATTTGTCGAAGTGAAGTATCGTTCGGCAAATCAATATGGCGGCGCATTACAGGCCTTAAGCAGCGCGCAGATTTCGCGAATTCGCAAAGCGGCTAGCCACTATTTACAACTCAATAGACTCGATGTGCCCTGTCGTTTCGATGTCATCGCCATGGAAGCCGATCAAATTCATTGGCTGGTCGATGCCTTTTAAGCGCCAATAGTGAAAGAGTGACTACACAAATTATTTTAACGTCTGTGCCTCAACACGCTTGTGGAAATATGGCATGATAGCAACACTTTATCCTGAAAGGATTTATCCATGTTAGAACGCATTAAAGACAGCTTTACTGAATCTATCCAGACAAAAATCGATGCAGCCGAAGCACTGCCAGAATCCATCGCCAAAGCGGCCGAGATGATGGTGCACTGTCTTTTGGGTGGCAATAAAATCCTTGCTTGCGGTAACGGCGGCAGTGCTGGTGATGCGCAACATTTCTCAGCAGAACTGCTAAACCGCTACGAGATTGAGCGTCCACCCTTACCAGCCATCGCTCTGTCTACCGATACTTCAACCATCACAGCTATCGCCAACGACTATAGCTATGATGAGATTTTCTCAAAACAGATTTTTGCCTTAGGTCAACCGGGCGACATTCTGCTAGCAATCTCGACCAGTGGTAACTCAGGTAACGTGATTAAAGCCATTGAAGCCGCATTAAGCCGCGACATGACTATCGTAGCGCTAACAGGTAAAGATGGCGGCGCTATGGCTGGCCTACTGAGCGTGAACGATGTGGAAATCCGCGTACCTTCAAATGTCACTGCACGTATCCAAGAAGTGCACCTACTGGTGATCCATTGCCTGTGTGACAATATTGACCGCACCCTCTTCCCACAGGACGAGCAGCAATGAGACACGCTGCCCCGCTGTTAATGGTTTGCTTGCTGCTTCAAGGCTGCGCCGGTGCCGTTATGGTGGGCGCAGTCAGTGGCGCTATGATGGCCAACGACGAACGTACTGTTAAGACTCAGCTTGATGATACCAATACCGATTTTAAGATCACCAGCGCACTGCTAGAGCAAGAAGATCTTAAAAAACAAACGAATATCACAGGTGTATCCGTCAATGGCAATGTACTTATGATAGGCCAAGCCCCTAACTCTACGTTAAGGGATAAAGCCATCAAGGTCGTACAAGATCTTAAGCTCGGCGGCAAAATACATAATCAAATCCGCATTGGCAATCCAACCTCTTTCACCACCCGCAGCAATGACACTTGGGTTACAACCAAAGTGAAGGGCCGCATGCTGAACGAAAAAGATTTGGATGTGACTCGCATTAAAGTCATCACTGAAAATGGTGAAGTCTTCCTGCTGGGGGTTATTCATCGCTCACAAGCAGACTTAGCTGTTGATATCGCCCGTAATACTGCTGGCGTGCGTAAAGTGGTGAAAGTATTTGAGTATGCTAAGTAATTTTGCAGTTTACCTATTTAAAACTTAAGCCTAAGTGGTGAGCCAACTCGCCCACTTAGGCTTAAACCCTCGCTGTTATTTTCCCGTGAGTGTATCTGCTATCTTAGGTGTCGATTTTGATAGGAGCGAACCTAGCCAAGGTAAAAACAATGAAGGCAATACGATTAAGGCTGCACCGAGCCAACTTAAGTTATCCAACCATTCATCGAACAACAACCAGCCTAAAAAGACAATAAACAACAAGCCTGTGTATTCCGCAATCGCGATATCACTCGCCTGTGCCTTGCGGTAAGCCAGCACACAAAACCAGTGATAAACCAATAAAAATGCGTTGCTCAGCAAGGCCACGCCCACCAGCTCCCAACTCAAACCCTCAATACCCTGAAACGCTGCAATCACTAACGTTGCCGGAATACCCAGTAAGTTATATAGCATTAGCGTTAGCACAGGATGCTCAGCATGGGGCACTTTTTTAAGTGCTAACTGATTCACTGCAAAAGTAAAAGCAGAAAACAGTACAGCAATGCCGTACCAGTTCATTTCACTCGGTCGCAGGATAATCAAGATGCCGACAAAACCTAAGCCAGTACAGATTGTCTGAGCAGCGGTGATCCTCTCGCTCAGGAAGAAATACCCCATCAAAATAATCATTAGCGGTGCGGAATAAAACAATGAGCTAACTGTCGCGAGCGGCAATGCCATTAAGCCAATAATTAAAAAAAGCGCGCCAACTGAGCCTATGTTGGCACGCCAAAGGTGAACTGAGATATGTGTCGTCATCGGGCGCTGCGAATACAGCCACACTGGCAACAACATAAATACTGAAGATATTTGCCTGACAAGGAGGAAAGTCGAGGCACTCGCATCGTCCGGTAACCACTTGATCGACACATCATAGAAGGCACTGAATAGGTTACCTACTATCAATAAAATCAAACCAATAACTACTGGGCGTTGCATTTTTTAACATCCATAAATCTCAATGGCGGCATGATAATCCTCGCAAAACTTAAGCTGAAATGATGCTTTCTCATGCTAGATGAATTAAATTCATACTAAAGCCTTTAGATATTGAAAATCATGAGAAAGCTCCCGCCATTACGCGCTCTACAAGTGTTTGAAGCTGCCGCCAGACAGCAGCATTTTTCTAAGGCCGCCGATGAACTGTGCATCACCCAAAGTGCAGTGTCTCACCAAGTGCGAGTATTAGAAGAGTATTTTGGCGAGCAACTGTTCGACCGTCAGGGGCGTAAACTGCAGTTAACGCCTAAGGGGCACGGACTATTTCTAGAGTTAGAGCGGATATTCAACGAGTTAAGCGACCTTAATTTGAAGGTTCGCGACACGCCCAATCAGCAGCTGTGCTTAGCCGTTTATAGCTCCTTCTCGGTGAAATGGTTGATCCCCAGACTCACCGATTTTCGCCGCCAATATCCGAGCGTGAAAATCCGCCTCGAGATGATCACCCAAGATCCTGATCTAAGCACCAGCACCGCGGATATCTTCATCGCCGGTAAGCTAAATCAACGTGGCTATTGGCAACAGTTACTGCACAAAGAGCGTTTAATTCCTGTATGCAGCCCCAGTTTTTACCTTAAATGGCGCGACATAAGCCTGAGTAATTTCCAGCAACAAGCTCTGCTTGTGGTTGATGAAGGACCATTAGGGCTCGACTGGCACAAGTGGTCATCGGCGCACCAAATACCACTCGATAACGAACAACAGCATGTGTTTAGTCATATTGTGATGGCGATTGAAGCGGCGATTGCTGGCCAAGGCTTAGCCCTAGCGCCGGACTTTATGGTGGCTGGCGATATCACCACAGGGCGTTTAGTCGCCTTGAATCTGCCCGATGTGCATACCGGATTTGAATTTACCTTCTTTTGTAAGCAACGCCGTTTATCAGAACCTGCGATTGCCGCTTTCTCATCTTGGCTAAAATCACAGGCTTAGGATGAATTTACAGGCACAAAAAAGCCGACGCGAACGTCGGCTTAATTTATCGATCGATTGATTACACTAACAAACCAATCTTCTCATACACTTTCTTCAGGGTCACTTCGGCGCGCGCCTGCGCACTCTGTGCACCAGCTTTCATCACTTGGTCTAAGTAAGCACGGTCGGCACGAATCGCGCGGTAACGCTCTTGCAGTGGCTCTAACATGCTCACAACCGCTTCACCTGCTGCACCTTTCAAATGGCCATACATCTTGCCTTCAAACTCGGCTTCTAGGCTCGCAATGCTTTGCCCTGTCACACCCGACATAAGACTCAGCAGGTTAGAAACACCCGGTTTATTATCCACATCAAAACGCACGACTGGCGGCTCATCACTGTCTGTCATGGCTTTTTTCAGCTTCTTCAGCACTGATTTCGGATCTTCTAGCAGGCCGATAACGTTATTACGGTTATCGTCTGACTTAGACATCTTCTTTAGCGGCTCCTGCAGCGACATGACTTTAGCGCCAAGTTCAGGAATAAACGGCTCAGGAATGGTGAAAGTATCACCATAGGCATTGTTAAAACGAGTAGCGATATCACGTGTTAACTCAAGGTGTTGTTTCTGATCTTGGCCAACAGGGATTTCGTTCGCTTGATAAATCAGAATATCCGCCGCCATCAACACTGGGTAGCCAAATAAACCCACGTTGATGTTGTTAGCGTGCTTTTGTGATTTATCTTTAAACTGAGTCATGCGGCTCAACTCACCCATTTGGGTATAGCAGTTTAATGCCCAACCCAATTGCGTATGTTGTGGCACCTGTGACTGGATAAACACTGTACTCTTTTTAGGATCGACGCCACAGGCCAAATACAGGGCTAAGGTATCTAAACACGCTTCGCGCAACGCTTTAGGATCTTGGCGCACGGTAATGGCATGCAAATCAACTACACAATACAGGCAGTCGTGGCTATCTTGCATCGCAACCCATTGACGCAATGCACCCATGTAGTTACCTATGGTTAATTCGCCGGACGGCTGTGCACCGCTGAGTACTATGGGTTTGGTCATTACGTCATTGCTCCACTATCTATATATAAAAAGACTAAAAAATCGACTAAAGAACAGGTAACCCCCATTACTTGGTAGGTTTTACCCAGTTCAGAATCTCACTAAATTGCCCACATACGGCATCTGGGCCACTGAGCCCAATATCTTCACCGTAGTTGTAGCCGTAGGTCAAGCCGATTGACGCTATCCCAGCCGCTTTCGCCGCTAAAATGTCGTTTTTAGAATCGCCGACCATCAATAACTCAGTTTTCTCCAATTGCCACTCATGCAATAAATGCTGCAGCGGCAAAGGGTCGGGCTTCATCTTAGCTAAGGTATCGCCACCTAACACTAAGCTGAAAAAGTCGTTAATCCCAAAAGCATTGAGTAATGGCATGGTAAAACGATAGGGTTTATTGGTGACAACCGCTAACTTAAAGCCTGCATCAAACAAAGTTTGCAGCACTTGATGCACGTCGCTATACAGCGCACTGTGCTTTTCAAGATTTTCTTGATAATGATGCATAAAAATCGGCATAGCCGCATCAAGGGTTGTTTGCTCAACATCCGTACCCAAAGTATGACTCATAGCACGGCGCATCAACATCTCTGCACCGTTACCGACCCAAGTACGAACTTGCGCCTCAGAGCAGCTCTTCAAACCTAACTCGGCTAAGGCTTCCTGCGTGGCAACGGTTAGGTCAGGCACACTGTCAATCAGCGTGCCATCTAGATCAAACGCAATCGCTTTAATCTTATCCCACATGGCTATGCCCCAACTTTAGCAAGTTCGGCACGCATCTCATCAACAACGGCCTTATAATCGGGCTTGCCGAAAATAGCCGAGCCCGCAACAAACATGTCCGCACCGGCGGCCGCGATTTCGGCGATATTGTCGACCTTAACGCCGCCATCGACTTCTAAGCGAATATCAAAACCACTGGCATCAATACGCGCACGCACTTGGCGCAGCTTATCTAAGGTTGATGGAATAAAGGATTGACCACCAAAACCAGGATTCACTGACATCAATAGGATCACGTCGAGCTTATCCATCACATGGTCAAGATAATGCAGTGGTGTCGCAGGATTAAACACGAGACCTGCCTTACAACCGCACTCTTTGATGAGCTGAAGTGTGCGATCGACGTGCTCAGAAGCTTCTGGGTGGAAAGTAATAATAGACGCGCCCGCTTTAGCAAAATCAGGCACGATACGATCAACTGGCTTAACCATCAAATGCACATCAATATCAGCGGTAATCCCATAGTTACGCAGTGCTTGGCACACCATAGGGCCAATCGTTAAGTTAGGAACATAGTGATTATCCATCACATCAAAATGTACTACGTCGGTTCCCGCATCTAACACAGCTTTTACATCGTCACCCAAACGGGCAAAATCGGCAGATAAAATTGATGGAGCAATCAAGAATGGACGCATAAAACACTCGCTGCTATTTGGATAAAAAGTGCCTTATTTTACCCTGAGCCAAGCTAAGCCTCTATAGCTAAAGCCACATTTCTGGCAATTGATCCGCTATGCCTATGTCAGCAAAGCAGCACACTCTGCAGCTATCGCAGTAAATTGGGGCTTAGATTCGGTAAAATAAGCTAATATTTCCGAGCATTTTGGCTGGAATTGATAATTTTTTGTTCATAAACTAAGCGAGTTTGTTATACTCGAGGCGCAGTGCTGGTTCATTCCAAAGGAAGCGTTATGATGGAGCGGTTTAGTCAGTTTTCACACTATGTTAGGTCGGCGACATTTAAGTCATCTATGATGTTGGCATTTACTGCAGTTGTAGTGGCCACGCTAGCTTTTGGCGTTGAAA
The DNA here is from genome assembly GCF_019345585.1 of Shewanella sp. NKUCC05_KAH. Taxonomy (NCBI): domain Bacteria; kingdom Pseudomonadati; phylum Pseudomonadota; class Gammaproteobacteria; order Alteromonadales; family Shewanellaceae; genus Shewanella; species Shewanella sp. NKUCC05_KAH. The sequence continues at coordinate 23,354 of NZ_JAHKQZ010000011.1, read as the reverse complement.
AACTTACGCAAAATACCGAAACTGCATCTTGCGCTTGTAGCAATGACACTCGTTACAACAATGCGCTGCCCAGTAGCCACCCTAATAATCGCTGCGCCGATCAAGCACAAACCTTAAGCTGGAAAACGTGGCTTACAGGTAAAAACCGTTCAAGTCAGTTCCACTTTGTCGATCTACTTGAGCTATTACATGGTCATCAAGATAAACCTATGGATGATCTCAAGCCCACTACGTCGCATCTCGCCTATTAATGCTTAGCCGCATTTGGCAAGTATTCCACAGTACCGTTGCCGCCTTTTTCGGGGTACAAACTAGCGAAAATCGTAAAAAAGATTTTCAAACCAGTTCCCCATTGCCCTACATAGTGATGGGCATAGTATTAGCTGTCATCTTAGTGGCAAGTCTGATGTTTCTCGTAGGACAAGTGCTTAGCTAAACGTTATTTATGTTGAAACTAGTCGTCTTTTGGATCGTAGTTTTCATCATATAGCGCCATCAACTCATCCACTTTATTACGACCACTGCCGTTTTGGCTAATGTTGCGTTGCACTTGAATTTTCGCTAAATGCGCGCCGCGATATAACTCGCGAGTTAATGGAATATCGTGATTACTAATCAATACCGGAATACCACGCTCTAACGCGGTATGGCGCGAATGACGAGCCAGTAGTGCTTGATCGTCTAAACTAAAACCGGCACCAACATATGTCGTGAAACTGGATGTAGTAGATAACGGTGCGTAAGGTGGATCGCAATAGATAACATCGCCACTGCGTGTCTGCTCAAAGGCTTTTTCGTAACCAATGCATTTAAACTCAGCACGTTGCGCTTTTTCAGAAAAGGCCCAGATTTCCTTTTCGGGGAAATAAGGTTTTTTATAGGAGCCAAAGGGCACATTGAAGCCACCCTTACGGTTATAACGGCATAAGCCATTAAAACCATGGCGATTTAAATAAAGAAAATACACAGAACGCTGGAAAGGGTCGCGACATTTATTAAAGTCGGTACGCACCTGATAGTAAGCTTCCTTTTGATTCATCTCATCGACAAACAATGCTTTAGCTGCGGCAATGTATGCTTCCGGTTGATGCTTCACTATCTGATATAACTCGATCAAGTCCTGATTAATGTCACAGAGCAGGTAGCTAGGATAATCCGTATTCAAGAAAACGGATCCTGCACCCACAAACGGCTCGACCAAACGGTCTCCTGCGGGTAAATAACTGGCTAAATCATCCACCAATTTAAATTTACCGCCAGCCCACTTAAGGAAGGCTCTGTGTTTTTTTATCATTTAACTTGATGAATGCCGACAAAAATAAAGGCCATGATTGTACTCTGTTTATTCTGAAATTTCACGATTTGAGAGACTTTCTTCTACTTGATAATCTTTCAAATCGGCCCATTTTCTGACCCAAGGTTGCTCAAAACGATACTCCTTAACCAATTGCGCCGCCGCATTCGAAGCCAATTTGCTACTGCTATAGTGACCAACGAGGACAACCCATCGCTGTTTATACTTTGCGACTCGAACGCCCTCGACATTCTCAAGACTCTTTAATGTCGAACGCAGGGTATCTAGCTGAGCAACACTCGCTATTTGTACGGTATAACCTTTGAGTGGCTTTTGCGGTTCCAAAACTGTTTTATCAACCTTTGCCACCTCTGGCGCTGGGGACTGAACACCTACCGTTTTAGCTTGAGGCTCTGCATCCACAGTTGGCTCATCACCACCAAAAGACTTGCTACTCACTTCACCAACACTCACTAAGGCTGCATCATCAGGCTCAGGATGTGGTGCCTCACCATGGAATTCACTTAATGGATCGACAGCCGGTTCTGTTTTGGCTTTGGATGTTTCTATTTCGTTAACTGTCACGGGTACGGCGGCAAACTTTAATTGATCAGCGCGCAGAGCAAAATAGGGGGCTAAGATTTTTTGCCCATAGGACAAGAAAACGGGGGAATCTATCGCAGGAAAAGTCGCAGTCTCTAGGGCTTGCTCTTCAGAAAATGGTTGAGTAACACCAAGCCAAATACCTAGCGCTAACAACATGCTCACAGCTGTCACCATCACAGCTTTATATTTCATCCAAGAAGATGTTTTCTCTTGCGGGCTATGCAAGGCTTTATCTAACAGATTGACCACTTCTTGCGGCGTACCCGTTTGCTTCTCAAGCTGACTGCGTACGATTTCCCTTGGCGTAAAAGGGTTTTGATCGCTGTATCTCAGCAATGTTTGATACAAAGCTTCACGCTCTGGCATGGTTAACGGCTCAATACTGATAGGCAATATTTGCCGCCGCAATGGCTCGGGTAATTGTGGCAATAGGTCCGCTAAGAATGCCGGTGGAACCGTGAGCGTGACGGCAATATTCTTACCCGCACACTGGATCTGATTGAGAATAATACACTCAGCCCAGAGCGCCTTAGGTAATAAATGCGCATCATCGATAATAATATGTAAAGGTTTAGTTTGCGTACTCGCAAGCCGCAACAGAGTATCGGCGAGGGGAATGTCGTCGTCAAAAATAGGGGATGAAATTAGCTGGACTAGAATTTTGCGGCGTATCTCAGCGTTATCGGCATGCATAGGACAAATCACAAATGCCGCATTTGACTCGTCAAAATCGGTCGCTAATCCGGTAACTAAGGTCGTTTTTCCTGAACCGCTGACACCAGAAAGCACCAGCAGCTGATCGCTATAACTGGCAACATGATGCATTCTTTGTATGAGGGCTTCCTGAGAAGGAAGCAAGACAGAACCCTGAAACGTCACTCGCCCACCACACAGTTTTTATGCGCAGCGAATAACCTGTTCAAGGGTAGATTCTGTGACTTGACTAAACACATCCGCGCGGCCTATTGCCGTTGGGAGCACCAGTCGAATCTGACCGCCTAAAACTTTTTTATCGCGTCGCATATGTTGAATGAAACTGTCGAAATCCATAGATTCCGGCGCACTCACTGGAAGATCAAAAGCTTGTAGTAACTGTATGATACGACAAACTATTGACTCATCGATAAGCCCCAGTGCCTTAGCTGTTTTAGCAGCAAGGACTGTGCCAGCTGACACGGCTTCACCATGCAGCCAATTACCGTAGCCCATTTCGGCTTCAATCGCGTGACCAAAGGTATGACCCAGATTCAACAAAGCACGCACGCCCTGCTCAGTTTCATCTTGGCTAACCACATCGGCTTTAATCTCACAGCAACGAGAGATAGCATAAACTAATGCTTCGGCATCTAAGGTTTTTAGCGCCGTTACATTATCTTCAAGCCATTGAAAAAAATCAGCATCCCACATGATGCCATACTTGATGACTTCCGCCATTCCCGCCGCAAACTCGCGCGCTGGAAGCGTATGTAAACATAAAGTATCGATAAGCACGATTTGTGGCTGATAAAAGGCCCCAATCATGTTTTTACCAAGAGGATGGTTAACAGCCGTTTTACCGCCGACGGAAGAATCCACCTGCGACAATAAAGTTGTCGGAATTTGAATAAAATCGATCCCACGTTGATAACATGCCGCGGCAAAGCCCGTCATATCACCAATCACGCCGCCACCCAAAGCCACCAGCACAGAATCTCGACCATAGTTTTGCTGCAGCAATGCAGTAAAAATAGTATCTAGATGTGCTAAGTCTTTGAATTGTTCACCATCGGGAAGGATAACACTCTCTACCTCACCAAACGAAGCCATCGTCTCTTGTATCTGTTTAAGATACAAAGGCGCGACAGTTTCATTGGTGACGATAAGAATACGTTTTTTAAGCAGGTAGCGAGACAAGGTCTCGCCATCACTCATCAAATTCTGGCCAATGTAAATGGGATAACTACGTACACCTAAATCAACCTGAATTTGCTTCATAAATTCTGCCTAAAAACCTAATTGCTCAATGATCTGATTTGCGACGATCTTTGCGCTTTGATCATCGGTTTTGACAATCACATCGGCAATTTCTTCGTACAATGGATTACGGATCTCTGCAAGATTCTCCAACACTTCTCGAGGATCATCCACTTGCAATAATGGGCGTCGCTTGTCTCTTTGAGTACGAGCAACCTGTTTGTCGATAGTGGTTTCCAGGTAAACCACAATGCCACGAGCAGACAGATGATTACGGATATCTTTGCTTTGTACTGAACCACCACCGGTGGCAAGGACGATACCTTGTTTCTCAGACAAATCAGCAATAACCTGAGCTTCACGACGACGGAAGCCTTCTTCACCTTCGACGTCAAACACCCAAGCAATATCAGCGCCTGTGCGTTGTTCAATCTCTTGATCCGAATCGTGGAATTCTAAATGCAGCATTTGCGCCAGATGGCGACCAATTGTGCTTTTACCTGCGCCCATAGGGCCTACCAGAAAAATATTACGTTTTTCAGCCATTTCTTGTACGTCTGAATCTTATTGAAAAGTATGCCTATATCGACTCAACATCAAGCCGACCTATATGTTACCTTGCTCTTATGAGACTTGACCGAGGATTATCTCAGCTTAGGGTCTACTATGGCAAGCCATGTGCGCTATTTATGCAAAGAATTGTATTCCAGTAATAATAAAGCCAGCAATCACTGCTGGCTTTAGTCGATACATAGCAAGTGCTTAGATCTTCTCACCGACTATTTTGGGGGTTACGAAAATAAGTAGCTCTTGACGCTCATTTTTGTCTGTTGTGTTCCTAAACAGGAAACCGACTAAGGGAATGTCACCGAGAATAGGGACTTTACTCACCCGGCTGATCAAGTTTTGCTGATAAATACCACCAAGGACTATGGTTTCACCGTTATCAACTAGCACTTGAGTGCCAATACGTTGGGTATCGATGGCGACTGCGGGACCCGTTGGTGTGTCAACCGTCTTGCCCTGAGAGTCTTGGGTGATTTCCAAATCTAAAATAACGCGGTTATCAGGTGTAATTTGTGGAGTAACACGCAAGGACAACACGGCTTTCTTAAAAGTGACCGAGGTTGCACCACTTGAAGTCGACTGCACATAAGGGATCTCCACACCCTGCTCAATATAAGCCGCCTTTTGGTTAGAGGTAGTAATACGAGGGCTGGCGATAATTTCACCTTTATTTTCTTGCTCTAACGCACTCAATTCCAAATCAAGAATAGTACCATCTGCCAACTTAGCAACGTGGAATGCGATACTTGTTGGATTGGTCACTGCCGCAGGCAAATTAACGTTCAAACGCTGGTCAGGAGTTGGAATGATGCCGTTGGCAATACTCTGAGCACCTTCTAATGTACCAGAGGTTCCCTTACTGCCCTGCTGATCCGTTACGCCCCAACGTATGCCTAAGTCTTCAGAGACATCATCTTTGACTGTTACCATACGTGACTCGATCAGCACTTGACGAATAGGGATATCGAGTACTTCGACTAAACGATGGATGTTCTCAATCGTTTCTGCCGTATCTTTCACAAGTACAGTGTTGGTACGTTCATCGACCGCAACTGAGCCGCGTGGCGAGAGTAAACTAGAATCTGCGCTTTTAAGCAGCTCAGCAATATCGATCGCTTTGGCATAGTTAATTTGCAAGTACTCAGAATACAAAGGTGCTAGCTCTTTAACTTCTTGCCTATTTTTGAGATTTTGGCTTTCACGAATAGCCAACTCTTCGCTCGGTGCCACCATTAAGATGTTGCCTTCGATACGCTTATCTAGGCCTTTGGTTTGTAGAATCAAATCTAATGCTTGGTCCCAGGGCACATCATCCAATCTCAAGGTGATGTTGCCTTCAACAGTATCACTCGTGACTAAGTTAAAATTGTTATAGTCAGCAATGATCTGCAAAACAGTACGTACAGGGATATTTTGAAAGTTAAGCGACAAAGTACGGCCATTGTATTTTTTAACATCTTTCTTGGCGGCAACTCTCTCAACTTTATTCATCGAGAGTCTAAAGAGATTATCCTCTTGCTTGTAACTGAACTCATATTCCCCAGCAATATCAACTAAAATGCGCGTTGTTAGATCTTCTTTAAATGTCTCGAAGCTTTTTACTGGTGTTGAAAAATCTTTCACATCCATAACATAAAGCAGATCACTATTAATATCAGTGTTATATAACTTAACTTCGAGTTTAGCGCCCACTTGCTCAACGTTAACGGCAACCGAGCGGTTATTCAAATAGACTAATAACTCACCGCCACCATTTTCATTACGACGAAAATCGATATTTTTAATGCTGTTAACGAAGGGATTTTCTGCCTGAGTCTGAGCGCCTGCAACCTCATCATTAATAGTGAGTCGATATGAGTTGCCCATGACTGAACCTTGGTAAGGTTTCACTTTGGACATACCTAAGGTGACTTTAAGACGAGTATCTTGCTGCTCAGTCATCATGTCAGTTACACCGACTTGATTAATGGGTAAGCGATCCTTAGATAAACCAGAAATACTATTATCAAAGGTTAATACGAGCTCTGCAGGCGATGCATTAGAGTCAATAACTGGCGGAGTGACCGCTTCTTCAAATACCAACTCTAGCTCTAACTGATGGTCAACCAAGGCATGGTACTTAACATCCATTAATCGGTTTGCAGCATAACTCGATGGCAAAATTCCAAATACCAATGCGATCCCAATAACAGACTTGATTAAGCCTGAAGAAATTAACGGGACTTTTATCGCGGCAGAAGATTTCATTATTCCCTCATCCTTCGCTCGTTATTCTCCAGAAAGTTCTAAATTGCTCGTCCTTTCGGACCAACAACCTGAACCATCTGGAATTAATTCTACTACTTCGACATTTTGTGAAGTAACTTTAGAAATGCGTCCATTAAACAGACCTAAATACTCACCAACGCCCATCCGATAAACACTGCCGTCATTTGTTTCAACTAACGCCCAAGTTGTATCGGCTTCACTTAAGGTGCCACGCATTTTTAAATTATCTAAAGGATAAGTTTCTAATCGTCCTTTTCGACGCTTTAAGTCCGGTTGTAAACAATCTTTGCTGGTATCAACAACTTCTTCCGTTAACTCACGCGAAGGTGGTACAAAAGGGCTACGCATTAACTCGGCTTGATAGGCAAAGTGCTCAAATCTTGGCGGCTCTTTCAAGGGCGGGATATGAGCAACGTGTTGCGCTTTGGTTGTAGTAACAAATAGCTCTAAATCACTACGATCGCCAACACAACCCATTAAAAAAAGACTCAAGGCCAACAAAGGTAAGAATTTCATTATTTCTTCCCCTTATTAGCAGGTTTTTCAGGCGGTAATTCAGCCCCTTCTTTAAAGCGATATGTCTTGGCTAAGATATCCATTGCTAAGTTGCCGGCTTCATCTCGCTTAATGGTGAAATCATGGAGGCTGACGATACGCGGCAGCTTAGCGACACCACTCACCATACTACCTAGCTGATGGTAATCTCCCGTCACAGACATTTTAATTGGAAACTCAATATAGAAATCCCGCTGAATTTCGGCCTCCCAATTCAAACTATTAATTTTGAGTCCTGCATCCGTTGCAACAAAAGTTAAATCGTCTAGCAAACCTGGCATTTCATTTTCAGATGGCAGCATCTTCAGTAACTCTGCAAACTGCACTTCCATCGTCGCTAGCTGCTCTCGGTAGAGTTTTAAATTTGCCGCAAGTTGATACTTATTCTTGAAATCATCTCTAAGCTGCACTTCTTTATCTTGCTCTGCGGTATAAATATCTACCGAATCGGAGACGACCAATAAATATCCCGCAGCAAAAACACAGAGTGCTAAAAGGATCGCGAAAAAGGTTTTAACTTGATTTGGCCAACCACCAATATTTTCAAAGTCGATATCATTAAATTGACTTAGATCGAGTTTCATTTACTCGCTCCTTTTGTCATTTTCTCAGGCTCATCTACACTCGCGCCTTTAATAGTGACTCTCAAACTAAAACGCTGTAATTGCCGTAACTCTTCATTTTGGGTCACGATCGATTGCATATTAGGATCGGTTAACCATTCGGAAGTTTTCACTTTTCGCATCATGTTGGCGACGTTATTGTTCGATTCACTACGCCCTTCAATCAGCAACAAACTGCCCTTTTTCTCTAGGCTAGACAGATATATTCCTGGAGGTACAATTCGAACAAGCTCATCTAACACGTGAGTAGGCAAATTACGGGATTGCTGTAGATTAAGAATAATTTCTGTACGCCGCTCAATGTCTTTCTTACGTTCTGTAATTTTCTTGATCTCAGAAATTTGTGTTTCAAGCAGACTGATTTCCGATTGCAAATAAGCGTTACGTGCTTTTTGCTCATCGGTCATAACATCTAATAAAGAGACTGCGACATAGACTAAAATCGCCGACGCTAAAAATACTGCCGCTAAAATACCAATATAGTCGCGCTTTTGTTTTTCTCTCGCCTCTTCTCGCCAAGGGAGTAGGTTTATGTTCGCCATTGACCGTAACTCCTCAATGCTAAGCCACAAGCAACCATATATTTGCTGATTGTAGGTTGCAGCGCACTTTTAACCGACTCATCGGCATGCAAACACCCTTGAAAAGGATCGGCGATAATAGTGTGAACACCCAATTCATTTGTCAGTAAATTAGCCATACCTTCTAATTTAGATGTCCCACCGCATAATACGAGGTAGTCGACTTTATCTTTACCGCTGGAAGTGCAATAAATCTGTAGCGTACGTTTTATTTGTTGTAATAGCTGAGTTTGAAAAGGTGACAAAACTTCAAACATATAATTTCGTGGTAAGTCGCCTTCAATCTTTGCTTTCTCAGCTTGATCATAAGACATGCCATAGAAGGATAATATTGACTGAGTAAATTGCTCACCACCGAAAGCTTGCTCACGAATAAAAGTCGTCTCACCCGACTCAACCACAGAGAAAGTCGTCATATTCGCGCCGATATCAACCATAGCGACGGCTTTATGTTTCGCTCCTTCTGGAAGCTGAGCCAGAATTAACTCGGCAGCTCGACCTAAAGCGTAACCTTCAACATCCACCACTTTAGCCTCAAGTTCCACGCTATCCAGCGCATCGACTCTGACATCAATATTGTCAGTGCGGCATGCGCTCAACAGCACATCAACTTTAGTAGGATCGGTACTGTTTACGTTTAGCGTTTCAAAATCTATGCTAACTTCATCGAGTGAATACGGAATAAGATTATCGGCTTCAATTTCTATCTGTGCCTCCATTTCTTCCTCACTAAGGGAGGCATCCATGTAGATCACTTTCGTCATCACAGCAGAACCCGAAACAGAAACAGCGGCATATTTAACGGATTTAGGCAGGCTACGTTTTATTTGCTTAAGGCATTCAACAACGGCATCAGCATCACGAATATCATGATCGTTAACGGCTCCCTTCTTAATGGGTACCGCGGCATGACTCAATATTTTGTATCCGTCAGCAGTCTTACTCAACAAAATGGCCTTAACTTCATGGGAACCGATATCGATTCCCACCATCTGCGGAGCCTGACGCTTCCATAAATTTGAAAGCATATCCATTGTCACTTTTTTATTTATATTTCAGTAAAAGAGATTAGCACAAAATCAACTTGTTATACTTACTTGTATCGAATGTTTCATCATTTTACAAATGCTATTTTGTGAGTCTCACGTTTTTACTTCACCAAGACGTGTGCGCCTTATATACTGTCGCACTTAACAGAACATTAGGATAAATTTTGGTGAAGTGGTTAAAACGTATTGTTATAGCACTATTCAGTCTAGCCCTTTTGGGCGTAGGCGCCATTGTGGCAGCATACTTTTATGTTTTGCCGGATTTACCGGATGTTTCAACACTAAAAAATGTGCAACTTCAAACACCTTTACGTATTTACAGTAGTGACGGCAAACTTATTTCTCAATTCGGTGAGAAACGTCGCATTCCACTAACGTTAGACGAAGTGCCAAAACCTCTGCTACAGGCGTTTATCGCAACCGAAGATGCCCGCTTTTATGAACATGGTGGTATAGACCCTGTTGGCGTGCTTCGCGCCGCATTAGTGATGTTGACCACTGGTGAGAAAAAGCAAGGTGCGAGTACGATTACCATGCAGGTCGCACGTAACTTCTTCTTAACCCGAGATAAGACTATTATTCGTAAAGTGAAGGAGATTTTTATCTCCTATCATATTGAAGAGTTACTCACCAAAGATGAAATTTTAGAGCTCTACGTAAACCGCATTTACTTAGGCCAACGGGCCTACGGTGTTGGGGCTGCTGCGCAAGTGTATTTCGGTAAAAACGTGCAGGAACTCAGCTTATCTGAACTGGCCGTTATTGCAGGCCTACCCAAGGCGCCCTCTACACTCAATCCAATCACATCACCTTCGCGTGCATTGGCTCGCCGTAATGTCGTCCTCATGCGGATGAATGAAGTCGGCTACATCAGCCAAACCGAATACCAAGCGGCACTACAAGAGCCATTGGTGGCCAGATATCATGGCGCTGAAATTGATCTCTATGCCCCTTATATTTCTGAAATGGCTCGGGATTACATGGTACAGAAGTACGGTGAAGAAGAGGCCTATACCAATGGCTACAACGTCTATACGACTATCTCATCGGATCTACAACTTAAAGCTCAACAGGCACTGCGTAATAACGTCTATGCCTATGATGAACGCCATGGCTACCGTGGTCCTGCTGCCGTGTTGTGGACGGACGAAAAACCTGAACCTGCTCAAATCAAAACTGAACTAGCCAAGATTGCTTCAGTACAAGAATTGCAACCCGCCGCAGTCATCAGCATTGCAGATCAGCAAGCAAGTATAATGACCGCCAAAGGCGAAACTAAAGTCATTACTTGGGATGGATTGAAGTGGGCACGTAAGTTTATTACTGATAAGCGTCAAGGCAGTGTACCGAAATCAGCTTCTGACATACTCAAGGTAGGCGAACGTATTTGGATCCGTGATAACGGCCAATATTTGCAACTATCGCAAGTACCAGAAGTCGCCAGCGCAACAGTATCACTCGACCCCAAAAATGGTGCTATTCGCACTTTAGTTGGTGGTTATAGCTTTAGCCAAAGCCAATACAACCGAGTGACTCAAGCGAAGCGTCAATTAGGTTCGAATATTAAACCTTTCATCTATGCCGCAGCATTAGAGAAAGGCTTTACCTTAGCGACCCTCATAGATAATGCGCCAATTAATAAACCCGATATCAGCCAAGGCACTGCATGGCGCCCTAAAAACTCACCCGATATCTATGGCGGCCCCACTCGTTTACGTGTGGGTTTAGCGCAATCTATTAACGTTATGTCTGTGCGTGCAATGCGACATGTCGGACTCGACGAAACCATTGCTCAACTCGTTGAATTTGGTTTTGATCCTAACGACTTACCTCGCAACGAATCGATTGCATTAGGTTCGTCTTCCGTCACGCCATTGCAAGTAGTTACTGCATTTAACGTATTTGCTAACGGCGGTTTCTTACTCGAACCTTTCTATATTGATCGCGTAGAAGATGCTTACGGCAATGTTATCGAAAAAGCGAACCCTACATTGGCCTGTAAGCCTAGCCAACCAGTTACACCGAGCGACTCTATAGCGTTCAGCGTAAGTGGAGACTCTGGTGCTGAGCCTAGTGCACCTGTTGCGCAGTGTTTCAATCAAACCGGTCGCTACGCTCCGCAAATTATTTCAGAGCAAACGGCATTCCTCATTACCGAAGCACTGAAGAGCGTGATCTGGGGTGGCGGCGATTGGAGTAAAGGCACGGGTTGGCAAGGTACGGCTTGGCGCGCAGCAAAATTGATTAAGCGCCATGATATTGCAGGTAAAACGGGTACTACCAACGAATCGCGCGACACTTGGTTCAGTGGTTTTAGCCCAGTCATCACCAGTACGTTCTGGGTCGGTTTCGACGATCACGGTCGCCAACTGGGCAGAACCGCATGGAATGCAAACGGCGAAAAAGATCAGATAACTGGCGCCGAAGCGGGTGCGAAAACAGCTGGTCCGGGCTGGAACGAGTTTATGAACAGTGTCTTACAAGGCACACCTGAGACAACCTCGATTCCGCCAGAAGGCATAGTTTCGGTACGCATCGATTTAGCGACGGGTAAACTTACCCGTAAAACCGACTATACCAGTGCGTTCGAGTACTTTATTTCAGGTACAGAGCCGAAGGAATACATCAGCGAAACTCAGGATGAAAACAATTTATTCATCGATGCACCAACCGATGATTTATTCCAATAAACAAATGCTAAAAAGTCATTACCACTAATTGTGGCCCAATAAAAAACGCGACCTAACGTCGCGTTTTTTATTAGCTTGTATTGTGGATTTGAATAACTCGCTTAACGTGCTTTCTTAGCAGCAATCGCCTGCTGAATTTGTGGCAATGCAGTACCACCGAGCACGTCACGTTTCGCTAAACAAGCTTCAATAGTCAGATTTGGATAGACATCATCTTCAATGATAGCGGCAAAAGTTTTTAATTCGGCCAAAGAGAATTCCTCCAGCGGAATTTGCTTCGCTATCGCAGCAACCACGACTTCACCCACAACATGGTGCGCCTCACGGAACGGCATGCCTTTAGACACGAGATAATCCGCAAGCTCAGTAGAATTTGCATAACCTTGCTGTGCCGCTAACAGCGCATTAGGGCGATTGACCTTCAAACCTGACAACACTAACGCCGCCATATCGAGGCAAATGGCCCAGCTATCGACCACGTCAAACAGGCCTTCTTTATCTTCCTGCATATCTTTGTTGTACGCCAAAGGCAGTGCTTTCATCGTAGTGAGAATGCCCACTAAGCTGCCATAAACCCGGCCAGTTTTGCCACGGATAAGCTCTAATGCGTCTGGATTTTTCTTCTGTGGCATCAGGGATGAACCCGAAGTTACTTCATCACTCAGGGAAATAAAGTTCGCTTCACCTGAGTTAAAGAAAATCAAATCTTCAGCCATACGGCTTAAGTGCATCATGCTGATCGATGCGGTTGAACAAAGCTCTACCACGTGATCTCTGTCTGATACGCTATCTAAGCTATTCAGCGTTGGCGAGGCAAAATTCAGCGCCGCGGCCAGAGAATGTCGATCCATCTTATAAGCTGTGCCTGCTAATGCTCCAGAACCTAAAGGACAGGTATTAGCGCGGGTTAACGCATCGCTTAAACGGCTGATATCCCGCTCAGTCATTTCCACATACGCTAAACACCAGTGGCCAAATGTCACAGGTTGCGCGCGCTGCAAGTGAGTATAACCCGGCATTACCGCATCAAATTCACGCTCAGCCAACGCCAGTAATTCAGCATGTAAGCTGTGAAGGCGCGCGAGTAATGCTTTGCCTTCGGATTGACACCAAAGCTTTAAATCGGTGGCAACTTGATCGTTACGGCTACGGCCAGTGTGCAATTTCTTACCGAGATCGCCCACTTTGGCAATCAAAGCCGACTCGACGAAACTGTGAATATCTTCGGCGCCCGAGGCGAGAATAATCGCCGGATCGCCCTGCACTTCCACCAGCAAGTCATTAAGCGCTTTTTTCAAGTCGCGGCATTCAGTTGCCGAGATAATTCCCACGCTGGCAATCGCATCCGCCCAAGCAATGGAGCCGACCACATCCTGTTCGAACAAGCGATAATCCACAGGCAACGAATCGTTGAATAATTTGAATAGCGCGCTCGTTTCGCCCTGAAATCTCCCACCCCATAAAGCCATGCTAACTCCCCTTACTCGCTGCTTATTTGAAATCGACTCATCTGAATCAAAAACTAAATCAAAACCTAAAAACAAAAAAGGGCGCGAGGCGCCCTTTTAAACGACCTATTACTTACCCTTTACATCATTAGCGTTGAGTGCGCGGATGCGGCTCGCTAATGAGTACAGGCGGATAAAGCCTTCTGCATGTTTTTGATCGTACACTTGATCTTCACCAAAGGTGGCAAACGCTTCAGAGTACAAGCTGTTAGGTGAACGTTTCTTCACTGCGCTCGCTTGACCTTTGTAGAGTTTAACCACTACTTCACCGTTAACTGACTCAGCCAATGACTCAGATGCTGCCAACAGTGACTTACACAGTGGCGTGAACCAACGGCCGTCATACACTAAATGCGCCATTTGTGCGGCAACTTGCTCACGCCAGTTACGGCTGGTTTTGTCAAGTACGAGCTCTTCAATCGCACGTAGTGCTGCAAACATCACAGTGCCGCCGGGTGTTTCGTAACAGCCACGGGACTTCATGCCGACTAAACGGTTTTCGGTAATGTCGATACGACCCACACCGTGTGGCGCAGCAATGGCGTTTAATGTCATCAGTGCAGCATAAGGCGTTAGGGCTTCACCATTCACTTTAGTGATACGGCCATGTTCTACTTCTAGCGACACATATTCAGGCTTGTTCGGTGCATCTTCAGGATCGGCAGTCAGTGTCCATACGCCTTTGCTTGGCTCGTTCCATGGATCTTCTAACTCACCACCTTCATGGGAAATATGGAAAGCGTTGGCATCACGGCTATAGATTTTAGTCGCTGACGCTGACGTCTTGATGTCACGTTCAGCTAAATAGGCCAGTAGATCTTCACGGCTCTGCATAGTCCATTCACGCCATGGGGCAATCACTTTTAAATCAGGTGCTAATGCCGCGAAACAACCTTCGAAACGCACTTGGTCGTTACCTTTACCGGTACAACCGTGACACAGAGCATCGGCGCCCACTTTACGGGCCACTTCAACCTGCGCTTTAGCAATAATAGGACGCGCCATTGACGTACCGAGTAAATAAGTGCCTTCGTAAATCGCACCGCTCGCAATCGTTGGGTAGATATAGTCTTTAACGAATTCTTCCTTTAGATCGACGATATGACATTCAGAAGCACCTGAAGCTAAGGCTTTTTCAGTCAAGCCAACCAGCTCTTCTTCGCCTTGGCCAACGTCGGCGCAGAATGCGATGATTTCACAGTTATCGTAGTTTTCTTTTAACCAAGGAATAATGGCCGAGGTATCTAGACCACCTGAATAGGCTAAAACCACTTTTTTCACGCCAGTATTTTTTATCTCGATAGACATCTTAAATTCCTATGACTCGTTTCTCTCAGGGAGAAAACAGGCTGCTAAACAGGGTTAATTTAACTAAATAAGGTTACCAGTACCGCATTTTGGGCATGCATCCGATTTTCGGCTTGTTGCAGAATTAAGGATCCTGCACCGTCCATCACTTCATCTGTTACTTCTACACCACGGTGGGCGGGCAAACAATGCATAAAGAAGTTAGCGCCCGCTTTCGCCATCAAAGCTTTGTTTACTTGGTATGGTGCAAACTTCGCTTTGATATCCGACAAAGGCGTTGGATCGCCCATTGAAATCCAAGTATCAGTATAAATAGCGTCGTGACCTTCAATCGCATCGATATCTGAGGTCAGCACTATCTTGCCGCCATATCGTTTGGCGAGCTCTTGCACTTCTGCCACTACGTAGCCATCAGGAAAGTGACCCGCTGGGCAGATCACTGTCATGGTGGCACCGAGAATAGCCGCACAGTACATCAGCGAGTTAGTGACATTATTACCATCACCAACATAAGCTAATTTAGCTTTACTGACATCCTCAAACTGCTCTGCCAGAGTTAAAAAGTCAGCTAAGGCTTGGCAAGGATGATAAAGATCCGACAGCGCATTGATCACGGGCACTGAGCCGAACTCGGCTAATTGTTCGATAGTGGTGTGTGAATAGGTTCTCGCCACAATTGCGTCGGCCCAACAGGACAGGTTAGAAGCAAAGTCAGCAACCGATTCCCGCTTTCCCAGTTCACCATTTTGCTGGTCTAGGTATAAACAGTGGCCACCGAGCTTATTAATACCGATATCAAAGCTAACGCGTGTTCTGAGTGAGGGCTTTTCAAATAACATCACCACACTCTTGCCATCCAGCGCATGACGATACTCAGCCGGATTGGCTTTGATCGTTTTTGCCAAGGCAATTAGATCCAGTAACTGCTGCTGGGTTAAGTCTTTTATCGATAGTAAATGCTTCATAACCTACTCCACTTATGGTTGGATTTGTGTTCCTACTGCTTCACCTTTTGCTAATGCGATTAATTGGCTTGCATCACGCCACGA
This sequence comes from Shewanella sp. NKUCC05_KAH, assembly GCF_019345585.1. Classification (NCBI taxonomy): domain Bacteria; kingdom Pseudomonadati; phylum Pseudomonadota; class Gammaproteobacteria; order Alteromonadales; family Shewanellaceae; genus Shewanella; species Shewanella sp. NKUCC05_KAH. Next base: position 7,303 of record NZ_JAHKQZ010000011.1, on the reverse strand, counting down.
GGCAACTTGTACCGCCTGCCCCATCCACTGTGCTACTTCGAGCGCAGCTTCAACTTTGACCTTCATTCCTTTTTCGATCACACCTTGCTTAACAAGGTCTGCTATCTGCTTGCCATTTAAACTGTGGATGAGCTGGCCTTTACCATCAAGCACCCCAGAAACATCCGACAGTAGCACTAACTTGCCGCCCACTAATTTGGCTAATGCCGTTGCCGCTTGGTCTGCATTGACGTTAAGCATTTGGCCATCGTCCATCATGGCGATGGAGCTACAAATCGGCATCCAACCTTGCTCGAGGATAAACTTAAGATAAGTGCCATCGTTTGGTGTGACTTCGCCCACTAAGCCTAAACGCTCATCTTTAATCTTAGCCGAAACAGTATTGCCATCGGCAAGGCTCATGCCCACACTCACAATGCCAGCCTTAGTCGCTGCGCCTTGAAGAATTTTGTTCGAAGTGCCCGCCAATGCGCCGGCAATAATCGGCATTTGCTCAGGCGGAGTCACACGCAAACCTTCTAACTTGACGGTTTCCATACCGTTTGCTGCTAACTGCTCATCCACCAGACAGCCGCCGCCATGTACCATCAACACTTTCTGACCATTGGCTAACATAGCCGCAGCCGTATCCATCAATCGCGCCATCCCCATTTCACATTGCAGCAGCGCGCCGCCCACTTTAAGCACTAATACTGAGTTGTTTGTAGACATCTTGACGACTCTCTTAAATAAGGATGAACAATTAAAGGTTAAAATGAATCTTTATGCATTGCAGCGCTTGGCTGGCAGCACCTTTCATCAAGTTATCGATGGCACTGGCTACCACTAAGTAACCGCTATTCTCATCAAACTTCCAACCTAAGTGGCAGTTAGGTGTCAGTACCACATCGTCCACTTTAGGGAACTGATTATGCTTCACGGTGACCAATGGCGCCTGGTCATATACGCTATAGGCCGCTGCCACATCGGCAGTCGTAGTGCCTGGTTTTAGCTGCACGGTAATGGTCGCTAAAATGCCACGCTTAAAGTTGCCAAGGTGCGGGGTAAATATCACTTCTTGACCAAGCTGAGTGGCGATCTCGGGTTGATGTCTGTGGCCTAATACGCCGTAAGGTGTCAGGCTCACTTCACAAAAACTGGTGTGTAACTGCGCTTTACGGCCCGCACCTGTTACGCCGCTCACGGCATTGATCACCGGATAAGCCGATGTCAGTAAACTCGCTAGCGGTTTTAACGCTGTCAATGATGCGGTCGGGTAACAACCTGGCACGGCAATCATCTTAGTCGCAGCGATTTCTTTAGCATTCCATTCGGCAAGGCCATACACGGCTTTGGCTAAAACTTCAGGATATTCATGCTCAAAGCCATACCACTTCGGATATTGCGCCACATCACTGAAACGATAGGCACCGCTTAAATCGAATACCGCTAACCCTTGGCTATAAAACCAAGCCGCTAAATGCAGGCTCACCGAGTGCTCAGTCGCGAGCACCACAGCATCGGCTTCGGCAACGATTTTTGCCTTAGCTTCATCGGACAATGGCGACAGCGTTAATGCAATATGGCTATAGCTAGGATACAAATCCGCTAAAGGTTTACCTTTATCTAAACTGTTTTCAGAAACATACAAACCCTGAATCGTCAGATCTGCTTCTGCATGGATTAAAGCGGTCAGTTGCGCGCCTGTGTAACCACTGGCACCAATAATGGCGATATTTTTCATGTTTTTTGTCTTATTAACCGAATCAAAGAAACTTAAAGAGTAGATGAATAGCTTACACGCAACCGCGCATATCTATGATGACAAGACTATCGTCGCAGGAAATCGTAATAGGTTGTTATTTTATTCACTGTCAGGCTAATACTGTGCATCATGATATTCACTCTACAGGTCACAGGGGGTGACTCATCTCAACTGATGGCTAGACTACCACAAAGATCTACTTATGCAATATATGTGAATATATATTTTTAATTTATTTTCATCTTTTAAGCTCAAATTAGGATATCGAAGACACAGTTCCCATTCAGCTAACTCGTTAATAACACAGTTATCCAGGGTCAACATGAGTCAAAATCAGTCCTTTTCATTAACAGCTAAGATACATGTCTGCAAAGCATAAAATGATGCACTTCATATTCACTTGCACTAATCATCAAAAAATATTGCGTGACTTCGCATTTCTATTGAATATTCTTCATCAAATACCGTGATTGGTTGCATATCGGATAAGCCAGTCGTATAAGTTATAAGTTCTGCTGTTGACCATAGCCCCAAGTGATAGGTATTGTGCTAACGGGCTAAATGCACAGCGGAATTTTCATGTTTTTCTATTCGGAGTAACTATGTCAGTAACCATGGCAGACAATATGACAGATATGTATGCGTCATTAAGATCGAACGTGAGTATGTTAGGCCAAATCCTTGGCGATACTATGCGTACCCATCTTGGGGACTCTTTTCTTGAGAAGGTTGAACAGATCCGTAAGCTTGCCAAAGACTCACGCCGAGGCGATCAAGCCGCCAGAGAGCAAATGCTCGAGTTACTGACAGCTTTGCCAGACGAAGAATTAGTCCCTTTTGCAAAAGCTTTTAACCAATTTCTTAACTTAGCTAACTTATCCGAGCAATTTCATACTATCAGTCGTAATTGTGACGAACTTGTCTGCGTACCAGACCCAGTAGAACAACTCCTAGGCCGCATGCTCAATGGTCGTGTCGACCAAGCTAAAATGCTCGACTGTCTAAAAACACTGGATATCGATCTGGTACTAACAGCGCACCCCACTGAAATTTCCCGTCGCACCCTGATCCAAAAATACGCCGCCATTGTCGACTGCTTAACAGAGCAAGAAAACGACCAACTGTCGGATAGAGAACGTCAACAGATCAATCTGCGCCTGCGCCAATTAATCGCGCAAATATGGCACACCAATGAGATCCGCCGCGAGCGCCCAACTCCAGTAGATGAGGCTCGTTGGGGATTATCCACCATTGAAGAGTCACTCTGGCATGCAGTGCCTGACTTCTTAAGACAACTTAACGACCGAGTGCAGCAACGCACAGGGCAGCAATTACCGATTGATATCGCGCCAGTGCGCTTTTCAAGCTGGATGGGCGGCGATCGCGATGGCAACCCGTTTGTTACCGCAAAAGTCACCCAAGAGGTGCTCGACCGTAACCGCCATGCTGCCGCCAGATTATTCTTAAAAGATATCGTGCTGCTGGTCGGCGAACTGTCGATGGAAGAAGCCAATGATGAGTTAAAGGCTTATACCAATAACAGCTGCGAACCCTACCGCCACGTGTTGCGCTCCATTCGTCAAAGACTGCGCGATACCATAGATTATTTAAATGCGCGCATCGAAGGCCACAATCCTGAAGTCGATAAGTCGAGCCTGATTTGGCAAGAAAGCGATCTCAAAGCGCCGTTAGAAATGCTTTATAAGAGTTTGACCGACTGCGGTATGCGCTTAATCGCCAACGGTTTATTGCTTGATATTCTCCGTCGCCTCGCCTGTTTTGGCATTCACATGCTCAGACTCGACATTCGCCAAGACGCCAGCCGTCACAGCGATGTGCTCGCCGAATTAACTCGCTATCTCGGCATGGGTGATTTCAACCATTGGGATGAAACCGAGAAACAAGCCTTCTTATTACGCGAACTCAGCAACCGTCGTCCACTGATCCCAGGTAACTGGCAACCCTCAGCCGATGTGGCCGAAGTGCTTAATACCTGTCGTTTGATTGCTAAACATCCGGCTAAAGCACTTGGATCCTATGTGATTTCGATGGCGGGTAAGCCATCGGATGTCTTAACGGTTTTACTCTTGCTCAAAGAAACGGGCTGTTCGCACCCAATGCGCGTGGTACCGCTATTTGAAACCTTAAGCGACTTAAACAACGCCGCGGCCTGTATTACCGATTTGCTCGATATCGACTGGTATCGTGGCTATACCAAAGGCATGCAAGAGGTCATGATTGGTTACTCTGACTCTGCCAAAGATGCCGGAGTCATGGCGGCGGCTTGGGCTCAGTATCACGCTCAAGAGCAGTTAGTGGCGGTCTGTAAACAAGCAGGCGTCAAGCTTACGCTATTCCATGGCCGTGGTGGCAGCATTGGTCGCGGGGGTGGTCCTGCACACAAAGCAATCCTATCGCAACCACCAGGTTCGGTAGATGGCCGCATTCGTGTGACTGAGCAGGGCGAAATGATCCGCTTCAAGTTTGGCTTGCCAAAACTCGCGGTTCAAAGCTTAGCCTTGTATACCTCTGCCGTATTGGAAGCAACCCTACTACCACCGCCAGAGCCTAAACAAGAATGGCGCAATTGCATGCAACGTATCGCTGAAGAATCAGTGGGTGCATACCGTGGCATAGTGCGTGATGAACCTGATTTTGTGGCTTATTTCCGCGCGGCAACGCCAGAAGTGGAATTAGGAAAACTGCCACTCGGCAGCCGCCCAGCTAAACGTCGTGTCGATGGCGGGATTGAAAGCCTACGGGCAATTCCGTGGATTTTTGCTTGGTCGCAAAACCGCTTGATGTTACCTGCATGGCTTGGCGCCGGTGAAGCACTTCAAGCCGCCTGTGAACGCGGTGAAATGGGCTTACTGCAAGAGATGGAACGGGAATGGCCTTTCTTCAGCACTCGCATTTCAATGCTGGAAATGGTCTACGCCAAGGCGGAACCTAATTTAGCACGCTACTACGAAACCTGTTTAGTACCGAAAGACTTGCATCACTTAGGCGAAACCTTGCGCCAACGCTTGGATCTGGGTATTAAAGTCGTGCTTGAACTGACAAAATCAGATAGTTTAATGGCGCATACACCGTGGAATCGCGAATCAGTTAAACTGCGAAATCCGTATATCGATCCATTAAACTTCTTACAAACCGAGCTATTAGCGCGGACACGTAAGGAAACAACCGAAACTCCTGCGTCTGAACATGTACAGTTAGCGCTAATGCTGACCATTGCAGGTGTGGCAGCGGGTATGAGAAACACTGGTTAATGAAAAAACTTTCCCGCACGATTTGCTTGGGACTGACTGTACTGCTTGGCGGCTGCGTCTCGCAGTACAGTATCAGCGAGCACGAAATGGAGCAGTACCTCAGTAAAGAGATCCATTTTGAGATTAAACAAGGCAATCAATTAGTTGGCGCAGAAGTGCGCATTAACGACATCAGTGTCAAGCTAGGTGTAAAACCTGACACTATGAGTGTAAGTGCCGCAACTCAAGTATCAATTAAGAATCCGATCTTTCCATTGAGTGCCAAACTCACTACGACTTTCGAAGCTAAGCCTTGGTATGACAGCGCAACGCACAGTGTCTATCTGCGTCAGCTCGAATTAGTCAAAGTGGAATCAACGCCCAAGGATATTGAAAAAGCGATTAGCAGTGCCACACCTCAGGTGATGAGTTATCTAAGGCAATTCTTAGAAAGCCAGCCAGTCTATGTGCTGGATACCAAGGACAGTAACCAAGCATTAATGGCAAAAATGACCGAAAGCATTCAAGTTGCCCCAGGCAAATTAGTGCTTAAGTTCACTAAATAATCTGCCATTTTTGTATCTCTGTAGAAGTTAAAATGCTCCCTCGGGAGCATTTTTGTTGGCGGGCATAAACGGATATATACCCGTATAAGAGTTACTTACTGAATCGCCCAATAGACTGATAATCGACGATCACAGCTTCAGCTAAAAGCTCACGTCTTAGCATATCGTAAGCCACAGCAGCACTTAAACTGCGTACCAGATCCCGTGAACGTCTCGGTAGTTTAATCATCTGACTATAAACACCGCCGCGAGTTGCTAAAGCGATCGCCACAGTTCCCACAGGTTTCTCATCTGTGCCACCATCGGGCCCCGCAATTCCACTGGTTGCCAGCGCATAATCACTGTCTAAAATTTGCCTTGCCCCCTTAGCCATTTCTTCCACAGTTGCAATGGAGACTGCACCATGATCATCTAAGGTTGAAGGATTAACACCTAACACACGCACTTTAGATTCATTACTGTAAGTCACTAATCCGTGCTGTAAGTAAGATGAACTGCCTGGGAAATCAACTAACTGGCTAGTGATCATGCCGCCAGTGCAAGACTCGGCAACGCTTAAGGTCAAGCCTGAGTTAAGTAGCTTATAATGAATTTCTTCGGCAAGAGTGGCTTTATCTTCCGCGACAACCGCAGTACCCAGCACCATTTTGATGTGCCCAGCGACGCGAGGTAATACTGCAATCGCTTTATCGCCACGGGCGAAAATCTTAATCTCAATATGCGGCATAGAAGAGCGGTAACCAATAGTAATGTCTTCTGGCAGCTCTAGCGGTTCTAACTTATCTGCCAAAGCGGACTCACCTTGACCTATGGTCAATAGTTTCTTTAATGCGACCTTAGCATCAAGGTTAAACTCTTCGCGAATAAAGGGCACAAACTGCTCTGTAACCATGTGCTTCAGCTCAAAAGGCACACCAGGCGTAAAGAATAACCAAGCGCGGTTAAGCTTAACTCTAAAACCACAAGCGGTTCCCACTGGGTTATCAACCATCACAGCTGAGGCTGGTAGCATAGCTTGCTTGAGATTACTTAAAGGCATTTCACGGTTATTACGGGTAAACCACTCCTCTAAACGCTCACGCCACTCCGCATTCTCAACCAATGGTTCGCCCTTTGCCTTAGCCATCGCTAAAGCAGACATATCATCACTCGTCGGCCCGAGACCACCATTAACGAGAATCACATCGGCATGTAGGCTACGTTCTTGGAAAACCGCAATCAGATCCTCAAGACGATCGCCTACGGTTACTCGACGCTGGATCTCGACACCATGCTCCATCATAGTACTGGCAAACCAAGCGGCGTTGGTATCAACAATCTGTCCCGCCAACACCTCTTCCCCAGTGCAAATCATCTCTAACTTCATCTCAGATCCTTATCTACCCCAATAAATTAAAACATAAGGTAAGTAACCGCTTAACTAATAGCAATAGCTAGGCTCGATCGAGAACTAAGATAGCTGTAGCAAAATCGGAGCATTGACAAAATAACCGAACAAATAATCGACAACCATTACTTACTATTGATGTCATGAAGAGTGAAAGAGAGTGTTAAGGAGAGAAAAATGGGAGGAAAACTGACTAATTAAATAGACACTAGGCTGGATTTCACAAATTACAGACGCAAAAAATCCAGCTTATTCAGCTGGCTTCGTTGCATCTCAATGAGATAATTAGGCGCTTGGCGATGACCTACTCTCACATGGGGAGACCCCACACTACCATCGGCGCGTTTGCGTTTCA